>MESD01000058.1:2483-8613 GCA_001770815.1 Burkholderiales bacterium RIFCSPHIGHO2_12_FULL_69_20 | reverse complement strand
CGCCGGTGCCACTGACAGTCCTGCGCCAACCGATGACCCGCTGCCCGCCCCGTCTGCCCTTGTCGATGCCACGCGCCTGGCAACAGCGCTGCCGCGCGCACTGCTGAATCCACCGCATGCGCTGGCCGATGCTTTCCATCCGCAGCACGATCGCCCTGGGCATCGCGCTGGCGGTGCTCGCCCCTACCGGCATGCTGTGGCACCTGGAACAGGAACTCACCCGCAAGGCGCAGGCGCCGCTGATCGAGCAGAACCGCCAGGCGGTGCTGCTGATGAGCGCCGCTGCGCTGGTGCAGCCGCTGTGGACGTTGGACAGCCAGCAGACCGAACAGCGCGCCCGCCGCACGCTGCGCGAAACCGGCGTGCTGAGCCTGCGCCTGAGTGAACGCCGTCCACTGGCCACGCCGCTGGTGCTGGCCCGACCCGGCGAGGCCGCTTTCAAGGGCGTGCCGCTGAGCGCGCCGATCCGGCACGAAGGCGAGTTGCTGGGCGAGCTCGAGCTGTGGTTCGATCCGGGCCAGATCGACCGCCTGCTGGCCGAGCGGCGCAGCGCCACCATCCAGCTGGCGGCGCTGCAGATCCTGCTGAGCGTGGCGGTGCTGCTGGCGCTGCTGCACTGGCGTCTGCTGGCGCCGGTGCAGCGCCTGAAGCGCCAGGCCAGCGAGATTGCCTCGCGGGCCGATGTGGCGCCCGTGCAATGGGACCAGCGCGACGAACTGGGCCAGCTGGGCGAGCATCTGAACGATGTGCACGGGCAGATCGACGCGCTTTTCGACCAACTCGAGCGGCAGAAGGCCGAGCTGGAAAAGATCGCCCTGCATGACACCCTGACCGGGCTGCCCAATCGCATGCTGTTCCGGGCGTTGACCGGTGCCGCCGTGGCCGCGGCAAGCCGCGACGGCCAGCGACTGGCACTGTTGTTCATCGACCTCGACCGCTTCAAGGCCGTCAACGACGCCTTTGGCCACGCCGTGGGCGACGCGGTGCTGGTGACGCTGGCGCATCGCCTGCGCGCGACGGTGCGCGCCTCCGACGTGGTGTGCCGGCACAGTGGGGATGAATTCACCATGCTGCTGCACGATGCCAGCGACCTCGACGAGGTGGTCGGCACCACCGAGCGGCTGCTGGCCAAGCTGGAGCAGCCGGTTCAGGTGGATGGCCGCGAGATCACCATGTCGGCCAGCATCGGCGTGGCCCTGTACCCCGACGACACGACCGACCCCGCCGCACTGGTGCAGCACGCCGACACGGCGATGTACGCGGCCAAGCACCTGGGCCGCGCACGCTACAGCTTCTACCGCGCCGAGTTCAATGAGCAGCTGTTGGCCAATCAGCGGCTCGAGGCCGAGTTGCGCGAGGCCCTGTTGAACGATGAATTCGTCTTGCACTACCAACCGCAGGTCGATGCCAGCAGCGGCCACCTGGTGGGCTGCGAGGCGCTGATCCGCTGGCACCACCCGCAGCGCGGGCTGGTGCCGCCCTTGCAGTTCATCGGCGCGGCCGAGCAGTGCGGCCTGATCAGCGAGCTGGGTGCCTGGACCATCCGCACCGCCTGCGCGCAGATGGCCGACTGGAAGCGCCGCGGGCTGGCCTTCGGCAGCGTGGCGGTGAACGTGTCGGCACTCGAGTTTCGAAGCCACCGTCTGGTGGACGTGGTCACGCAGGCGATGGCCGAGTTCGGCGTGCAGCCGCACGAGCTGGAGATCGAGCTCACCGAGAGCGTGCTGATGACCGACACCGACACCACCCAGCGCATCGTCGAGCGCATCAAGGCCCTGGGCCTGCCACTGGCGGTGGACGATTTCGGCACCGGCTATTCGTCGCTGTCCTACCTGAAGCGGCTGCGGCCGTCCAAGATCAAGATCGACCGCAGTTTTGTGCGCGATCTACCCGGCGACGACGACGACCGGGTGCTGGTGCACGCCATCGTGCAACTGGCCCTGGCGATGGGCATACGCGTGGTGGCCGAGGGCGTGGAAACCGAGCCCCAGCGGGCCGAACTGCACCGCATGGGCTGCCACATGCTGCAGGGCTACCTGATCAGCCGACCCCAGCCGGCGGGCGGCTTCGAGCAGTTTGCGCGACAGCTGGCGCACACCGCCCTGGCCGACCGCGTTGGGTTGGATGCATCGTTGGCCGACTGATCACAGCGCGATCACCGACCGATCGCCGCCTGACGGTGCACCGATCGATCGCCTTCGTGCCCACCGCCACTTCGGCATACTGCGGGCGGTCCATCATCGAGAGAAAGCCCCCGCTTGGCCACGCCCAGATCCGAATGGTCCGACCGCAGCGAAGCGCTGGCCGATGCACTGGCCCGTATCGCGCTGGGCGACCGTGCGGCATTGGCCACGCTCTACCGCATGGCCAGCCCGCATCTCTTCGGCGTGATCCTGCGTATCCAACCCGACCGAGCCCTGGCCGAGGACCTCTTGCAGGACATCTTCATCAACATCTGGCGCGCCGCACAAGGCTTCGATGCCCTGCGCAGCCAGCCCATGACCTGGCTGACCAGCATTGCGCGCAACCGCGCGATCGACAGCCGGCGGCGCAGCAAGACCGACGTCACCACCGTCAGCCGGCACACGGCGGGCACCGCCGACGATGACGAGGTCGACCTGCTGGCGGCCCTGCCCAGCGGCGACGCCGGGCCGTTGGAACTGCTGCAGCAGGCCGCCCAGGCGCGCGCGATCACCCACTGCATGGGTGAACTGTCGGCCGAGCAGCAGCAATGCCTGGCACTGGCGTACTACCAGGGCCTGTCGCATGCCGAGGTGGCCGAGCACCTGGTGCAGCCACTGGGCACGGTCAAGAGCTGGGTGCGCCGCGCACTGCTGGCACTGAAGGACTGCCTGGGCCGCGACGCTGCGGGCCCGGCGCTGGAAGTCTGAGATGGACTACAGCCGCCGCGATCTGGCCGACCGCCTCGCCGCCGGGTACGTGCTCGGCACCCTGCAGGGGCCGGCGCGCCGGCGCTTCGAGTGCCTGCTGCCGGCGCACCCGGCGCTGCAGCAGGCGGTGGCCTCGTGGCAGTTTCGGCTCACGCCGCTGTCGGCCAGCGTGGCCCCGGTGGACCCGCCCGAACGCATCTGGCAAGGCATCGAAGGCCGGTTGTTCGCGGGCGCCGGCACCCCGCCTGTCGCGGCCGCGCTGCCCTGGTGGCAGCGACTGGTGCTGTGGCGCACGGCCAGTGGCCTGGCCACCGCCGCCGCGGTGGCGATGTTCGTGGTGGCCAGCCAGGTGCCGCCGCCGCAGGCGCCGATCGTGGTGCTGCTGGGCGCCAACCCCGAGGCAGCGCAGGCGCTGAACGCCAGCTTCGTCGCCAGCGTCAGCGCCGACGGCCGCGCGCTGGTGCTCAAGCCCTTGAACGACCTGTCGCTCACGCCGGGCCGCGCGCTCGAGCTGTGGGCCGTGCCGGCCACCGGCGCGCCGCGCTCGTTGGGGTTGGTGCAGGCCGCCGGCGCGACCACGCTGCTGCGTGCGCAGCTGCTGCGCGACACGGCGGCCTTCGCCGTCAGCGTCGAGCCCAGCGGCGGCTCGCCCACCGGTGCGCCGACCGGGCCCATCGTCTCGGTCGGCAAGCTGCAGCTCTGAGCCCGGGGCGCCGCGGCGCCCACGCCTTGCATCCGATCGGCACCGCCCTGCGTATGGGCCTGCAGACGCCGCCGTGTGGCGTCTGCATCTGGCGCATCACCGCGCTGCCCATCGCCTGAAGGAGACAACTTCCATGAACCCCCACCGCATCGGCGGCGCCCTTGCCGCTGTTCCGCTCGCCCTGGCCGTGCTGGCCGGGGGCGCTGCTGCCTCCAGCCACCGCGAGGCGCCGTTCATCACCACCGTGCCGAAGGTCGACGCCACCGATTTCTACCTGTTTCGCAGCTACGAGAGCGGCCGCAGCGACTACGTGACGCTGATCGCCAACTACCAACCGCTGCAGGATGCCTACGGCGGGCCCAACTACTTCGCCATGGACCCGAACGCGCTCTACGAGATCCACATCGACAACGATGGCGACGCCAGGGAAGACCTGAGCTTCCAGTTCCGCTTCAAGAATGCGCTGGCAGGCAATGGCGCCGGCATCAGCCTGAACATCGACGGCAAGTCGATCGGCATCCCGCTGATCCAGGCCGGCGCCGTTGGCAACGTCAAGGACGCCAACCTGCAGCTGGGCGAGAGCTACACCCTCAGCGTGGTGCGTGGTGACCGCCGCAAGGGGCATGCCCAGGCGGTGACCAACGCCGCCAACGGCGGCCGCAGCTTCGACAAGCCGGTGGACAACATCGGCAGCAAGACCATCGCCGACTACGCGGCCTATGCCGCCAAGCATGTCCACAGCGCCAACATCCCCGGCTGCAGCCAGCCGGCGCGGGTCTTCGTCGGCCAGCGGCAGGATCCGTTTGCCGTCAACCTGGGCACCATCTTCGACCTGGTCAACGCGCCGGTGTCGGTGATCACCAATCCGGCGCTGATCGGCGCGGTGCCCAACACCATAGCCGACAAGAACGTGACCACGCTGTCGCTGGAAGTCCACAAGAGCTGCCTCAAGCGCAGCGAACAGGGTGACGACGTGATCGGCGGCTGGACCACCGCCAGCCTGCGCCAGGCCCGCTTGCTCGACGGCAAGCCGGCGTCGGGCCACCAGACCAGCGAGAAGACCGGCGGCGCCTGGGTGCAGGTTTCGCGTCTGGGCATGCCGCTGGTCAACGAGGTGGTGATCGGCCTGAAGGACAAGGACCGGTTCAACGCCGCCAAGCCCGCAGGTGACGGTCAGTTCGCCGACTACGTGACCCACCCGACGCTGCCCGCGCTGCTGGAGATCGCACTGGGCCTGCCGAACATCGCGCCGACGAACTTTCCGCGCAACGACCTGGTCACCACCTTCCTCACCGGCATCCAGGGCGTGAACCAGCCCAGGACCGTGACCGCCTCGGAGATGCTGCGCTTGAACACCGCCATCGCGCCGGTGCCCTTCGCGCAGCAGAACCGGCTGGGCGTGGTCGGCAACCTGCTGGCCGGTGGCAGCGACAACGCCGGCTTCCCGAACGGACGGCGGCCGAAGGACGACGTCGTGGACGTCGCGCTGGTGGCGATGATGGGCGGGCTGTGCATGGCCAACGGCCACGACAACGCGCTGGGCTTCGGCGCCGCCTGCAACCCGGCCGCGGTGCCGCTGGGCGCCACCGCCTTCGCGCTGCACGACGCGGTGGACCAGGCCACGGTGCCGCTGCTCGCCGGTTTTCCGTACCTGAACACGCCGATCGCCGGCAGCCAGTGAGGGACGCACCATGATCAAGATCCACCTGATCTGCGCGGCCACCTGCCTGCTGCTGGCCGCCTGCGGCGGCGGCGATGAACCTGCCGGGGCGATGGCCGTCGACGACGTGGTGCCGGCCAGCGCCAGCGCGTCGCCCGAAGCCTTCAGTCGCTATGTCGACCTGGCCGCCGCCGATTCGCGCGACGAGCCGCTGGACATTGCGCTGCTGCAGCCACCCACCTCCGAGGCCGACGAGCCGATCGCCCTGCGCTGAGCCTGGCACGCCGCGCGGCGGCTGCAACCACCGCGCGGCCATTCATCCGGAGTGCTGCATGACATCGATGCCCCCTGTCCACGCCGCCGTGCTGCTGCTGGCGCTGTTCGCGCCCGCCGCACAGGCAGCCCCCTACACGCCTGCCACCGACCACGAGCTGGTGCAACGGCTGCCCAACCGCTGGGATGCCGACGCGCGCCGGCAGCGCGCCGCACTGGCGCGCGATCCGCAGCAACTGCCGCTGGCGCTGGCCACCGCACACGCGGCCATCGCCCGCGCACGGCTGGCCGGCGACCCGCGCGAGCTCGGCCTGGCCCAGGCCGCGTTGGCGCCGTGGTGGTCGCTGGCCGCGCCGCCCCCGGCGGTGCTGCTGCTGCGCGCCACGGTGCGCCAGAGCCAGCACCAGTTCAACGCCGCATTGGCCGATCTCGACCAGCTGCTGGCCCGCCCTGACGCACCGCTGCCGGTGCTGGCCCAGGCCGGCCTGACGCGGGTGACGGTGCTGCAGGTCACCGGCCGCCTGGCCGCAGCGGCCGAGGCCTGCAATGCGCTGCAGGCGCCGCGCTTTCATCCGCTGGGGGCCGCACTGGCGATTCCGGCGC
>MESD01000058.1:0-2472 GCA_001770815.1 Burkholderiales bacterium RIFCSPHIGHO2_12_FULL_69_20 | reverse complement strand
CGCGTGCCGCCGCCGAGTTGTCCGCCCTGGCCCTCGAAGCTCCCGGTGACCGCTGGCTGGCGCTGCTGCGTGCCGAACTGGCCGAGCGCCTGGGCAACCATGCCGCAGCCGAGCGGCTGTTTCGCCAATCAACGGGCGACGATCCCGACGTCTACACGGTGACCGCCCGGGCCGACTGGCTGCTCGAGCGGGGCCGCAACCGCGAGGCCCTGGCCCTGCTGCCAGCGGGCGACGACGATGCCGACGCGCTGCGCCTGCGCCGCGCCATCGCGCTGCATCGCCTGCACGAGCCGCAGGCCGCGGTGCTGGCCGCCGACCTGCAGGCCCGCTTCGCCGCTGCGCGCAAACGTGGCGAGACCGGCCATGCACGCGAAGAAGCGCGGCTGGCGCTCGACGTGCTGGCGCAGCCCGGCCGGGCCCTGGCCCTGGCGCGGGAGAACTGGGCGCAGCAGCAGGAGCCGGCCGACGCGGTGTTGCTGTTGCGCGCTGCCCTGGCCGCCGGCCGGCCGGCCGATGCCCTGCCCTTGCGCGACTGGGCGCACGACCCCGCCGCCATCGATCAGCGGCTGGCGGCCGACTGGCACCGGGTCCGCAAATGACCACGATGCGCAGCCCCGCCGACCCGCTCCGCCTGCTGGGCCTGCTGATCGTGCTGGTCGTGCTGGCCGGCCCGGCACAGGCCCACAAGCCCAGCGACGCCTACCTCAGCTGGCGCCTCGACGGCAGCAGCGTGGAACAGCGCTTCGACATCGCGCTGCGCGACCTCGACCGCGAGCTGGCGCTGGATGCCGACAACGACGGCCAGCTGAGCTGGGGCGAGGTGCGCCAGCGCTGGCCCGACATCGTGCGCCTGGCCGACCAGGGCCTGCGCGTGACGGCCGATGGTCAGCGCTGCGAGATCGTCGCCACCCAACCGCCGCAGCTCGACCAACACACCGACGGCCACTACGCCGTGCTGCAACGCCGCCTGCAATGCGGCGCTGCGGTGCATCAGCTCGAGGTGGACTACCGGCTCTTTGCCGCCAGCGACGCCACACACCGCGGCATCGCCCGCATCGACGGCATCACGCCGACCAGCGCAGTGCTGGTGCCGGCCGCGGGGGTGCAACGCTTCCAGGCTGGGGTCGACGGCACCGCCGCCGGCCGGTCGTTCGTCGGCTTCGTCGCCGAGGGCCTGCACCACATCGTGATCGGGCTGGACCACATTCTGTTCCTGGTCACGCTGTTGATGGTGGCGGTGTGGCGGCGCGAGGGTACAGGCTGGGTGCCGCGCAGCCACGCCCGCGCCGCCTGGGGCGAGGCGCTGGTCCTGGTGAGCGCCTTCACCGTGTCGCACTCGATCACGCTGGCGCTCGCCGCCAGCGGCGTGCTGGCGCCGCCGACGCGCTGGGTCGAATCGCTGATCGCCATCAGCGTGCTGGTGGCCGCGATCGACAACCTGCGGCCCTTCGTGCGCGGGCCACGCTGGCTGATGGTGTCGGTGTTCGGCCTGGTGCACGGCTTCGGCTTTGCCGGCCCGCTGCAGGACCTGGGCCTGCGCCAGGGCGCGCTGGCGCTGCCGCTGCTGGGCTTCAACCTGGGGGTTGAACTGGGCCAGCTGGCACTGGTGGCGCTGCTGCTGCCGCTGGCCACGGCCTTGCGCGGTGCGCGCTGGTACCGCCTGGCGGTGGTGCGCGGCGGTTCGGCGGCGGTGGCCACGCTGGCCTTCACCTGGACGCTGGAGCGCAGCCTGTCGCTGCACCTGCTGCCCTGACGGCCATGCATCCAGGCGGGCCCGGCTTGTGCGACCACGGCTGCTGGGAGCCGGCCTGAAGGTTGCACCGAGGCCCGTCCTCGATCTCGTAATAAACTCGGCCCCGCTGCGGGTGTAGTTCAATGGTAGAACGGCAGCTTCCCAAGCTTCATACAGGGGTTCGATTCCCCTCACCCGCTCCACATCTCGCCAAGTGATTGATCCGATTGCCGGATCAGCCTGGGCAGGCCCCTGATACAGCGCACTCCTACAAGGGTGGTCGGCTGTGGATGGAATCTCAAGGCGCCCCAGCGGCGTCTACGTCGCGAGGCTCACCGTGCCCGCGCGCCTTCGGGCTGTGGTCGGCCAGACCGAACTCATCGCCTCCACCGGGGCCCGAGACCTGCCGCTTGCCCGGATCATCGCGGGCGAGTTGCTGGCACAGTGGCGCCGCCGGTTTCTTCATCTTGATCGCCTCCAACTTCGCATGGACGTTGACATCCTCCGGGTGACCGCAGGCTCACCTGCACTCGCCAGCGGCATCGGCTACCTTCCGCTCAGCGAAGCGTCGTTGGCATCGGGCATCGGCGAGGACAGCTTGCTGCGCGAAGTGGCCTCTGGACGGATTCATCTCTTCGCGCGGCTGGTTCGCCGCAAGGGGATGCGCGTGCCCTTCGACGCGCTGGACCGCAACCCCGAGGGGGGGTGGGACGTACCCCAGCCAGACCGAATGCCCGAGC
>MESD01000057.1:624-30690 GCA_001770815.1 Burkholderiales bacterium RIFCSPHIGHO2_12_FULL_69_20 | reverse complement strand
ACTTCGCCAACCACCAGAGCCACCTCGACTGGGTGCTGATCTGGGCCGCCTTGCCGCGTGAATTGCGCGCCACCACGCGGCCCATCGCCGCACGCGACTACTGGACCAGCGGCGCCTTCAAGCACTGGATCACGCGCGAGGTGTTCAACGCGGTCTATGTCTCGCGTGAGCGCACGGCCGAGCAGGACCCGCTGGAGCCGTTGATCGAGGCGCTGCAGCATGGGGACTCGCTGGTGATCTTTCCCGAAGGCACGCGCAGCAACAAGGGCCTGCCGCAGCCCTTCAAGAGTGGGCTCTACCACCTGGCCCGGCAGTTTCCGCAGGTGCAGCTGATCCCGGCGTGGATCGACAACGTGCAGCGGGTGATGCCCAAGGGCGAGGTGGTGCCGGTGCCGATCCTGTGCACGGTGACCTTCGGCGCGCCGATCACGCTGGGTGCGGACGAAGACCGGCGCGCCTTTCTTGAGCGCGCCCGCAACGCGGTGGTGGCGTTGCAGCCGGTCGAGTCGCAGGCGGCCACCGCCAGGTCGCACCCCGCCGCCGGATGAGCGAACTCAAGTCCTGGACCGCCGACCAGCAGGTGGCCCTGCTGTTCGTGATCCTCTTCGGCCTGCTGCTGCTGATCACCGGGGCCGGCAGCCTGCTGGCGCTGCGTGACCGCGGCGCGCAGCAGCGCGAGCGGGTCGAGCGCTTCAAGCGTGAACTGCGCGCGGTGTGGGTCGGCGCAGTGGTGTTCTGGGCCGCCTGGGTGGCAGGGCCGGTGGGCGCCACGCTGCTGTTCGGCGTGATCTCGTTCCTGGCGCTGCGTGAGTACGTCACGCTGGTCAAGACCCGGCGCGGCGACCACCGCAGCCTGCTGCTGGCTTTCTTCGCGGTGCTGCCGATCCAGTACGTGCTGGTGGCGCACCGCAACTTCGATCTGTTCTCGGTGTTCATCCCGGTCTACGTGTTCCTGGCCATCCCGGTGGCCAGCGCGCTGGCCGGCGACCCCGAGCGCTTTCTCGAGCGCAACGCCAAGATCCAGTGGGGCATCATGGTCTGCGCCTACGGCCTGAGCCACGCGCCCGCACTGGTGCTGCTGGATTTTCCGCAGCACCAGGGCCGCGGCGCCTTCCTGCTGTTCTTCCTGGTGATGGTGACGGCCTGCGCGCAGATCGTGCAACTGGCTGCCAGCCGCCGCTTGCGCCGGCGCCCGGTGGCGCGCCACATCGACCGCTCGTTCTCGCTGCGCGCCTGGGGCGCGGGCATCACCGCCGGCGCGCTGCTGGGCGCGGCGCTGTACTGGACCACGCCCTTCAAGGCCGGCCAGGCGCTGGCCATGGGCGCCATCGCCGCGGCGGCCGGCACGTTGGGTGAACTGGTGATGAGCGCGCTCAAGCGCGACGCCGGCGTGCGCTTCTGGGGCAACACCAGCTCGGTCACCGGCGCGGTGGGCCTGCTCGACCGGGTGGCACCGCTGTGTTTTGCCGCGCCGGTGTTCTTTCACTCGGTGCGCTGGTACTTCCAGTTGAAGCCCTGAGTTGAAACCCTGGTGGCCGGGCGTGCCGTCAGACGCCGCTGATCACGGCATCCAGCGCATCGCGGATCTCACCCGCATGCGCGGCCAGCGAGGCCACGGGCTTGCGCAACAAACGGGCGTCCAGGCCCGCGGTGGTCTGCGGTTGCAGCGCCAGGCGTTCACCCTCGATGCTGAACAACGGCGCCAGCCGGCGCGGTGGATGGGGCAGGTCCACGGCCACCCGGGTCAGCGGCATCACCAGGCGGGTGCGCAGCGCCGACAGCAGATCACTCTGCACATCCACCACATAGGGCACCACGTCGCGCGAGCGGGCGCTGGGGTTGGGATAGACGTCGTACTGGGCCATGCGCCTCACCAGAGCCGTGTCACCAAAGCGACCTCACCACAGCCGCCTCACCACAGCCGCACATCGTCATTCCACACGCCTTGGGCGTCGTGCTGACGGTTGTGCGCGTCCAGCCAATCCTTGTGCTGCTCATTGAACTGCTTGCGCCGCGCCGCCAGCGTGGCGGCCGGTGGTGCGAGCAGGCGTTGATAGTCGGCATAGGACAGCAGCACGGTGTCAGGCTCACCGGCTTTCTCGACCACCACCGGCTCGGTCTTGGCCTGCAGGCACAGGGCGCCGAAGCGGTTCTTGGCTTGAGTGGCAGTGACACGCACGGTGTTCTCCGATGTCGTTGATTGGCCATTTTAGCCAGTAACATGCTGGCATGAAGCGTTCGATTCCATGCGTGTCCTCGGCATAGACCCCGGCCTGCAGCGCACCGGATTTGGTGTGGTCGACATCGACGGGCAGCGCCTGAGTTACGTGGCCAGCGGCACCATCAGCACGCTGGAGATCGCGCGCGGCAACCTGCCGGCGCGGCTGAAGGTCATCTTCGACGGCGTGGCCGAGGTCAAGCGGCGCTACGAGCCGCATGCGGCGTCGGTGGAGATCGTCTTCGTCAACGTCAACCCGCAGAGCACGCTGCTGCTGGGCCAGGCGCGCGGTGCGGCGCTGGCCGCGCTGGTCAGCGGCGACATGCCGGTGGCCGAGTACACCGCGCTGCAGATGAAGAAGGCCATCGTCGGCCACGGCCTGGCCAGCAAAGCGCAGATCCAGGAGATGGTGATGCGCCTGCTCAAGCTGCCCGGCCTGCCGGGCAAGGACGCCGCCGACGCGCTGGGCCTGGCCATCACCCATGCCCATGCGGCGCGCAGTTTCGAGGCCATGGCCGGTGCCAACACCCGGCGCAGCCATGCGCAGTACAAGGCCGGGCGCACCTACTGATCAGCACCGAGGCGGCGCGCGGCCCTACCAGAACAGCATGATCCCCTGGATCACCTTGGTGAAGATGGCGATGTCGAAGGTGCCCAGCGCCACCACCACCGCCCAGCGGTAGAAGGCCTTGGCGCGCGCCAGCGGCACCGGCTCGCCGGTGGCCAGGTGCAGGCCGAAGAACATCACCGACGGCAAGGCCGTCAGCACCAGCAACACCCCACCCACCCAGAACAACGCTGTCATGGGGGGCGAGGCTACAGCATCAGCGCCAGGCGCTCGAGGATCAGCACGCCAAAGAATCCCGCGGCCGCCAACAAGGCCCACTTCAGCACCAGGATGCCGCGCCGGCGCCACACCACCTGCCCGGTGCCAATGCCCATCGCAAAGCACAGCAGGGCGGCCAGCAGCAACAGGCCGAAGACGAGGCGGAAGATCAGCATGGGGCGGGCGCTCCGGCGCCGGGCCGCCCCAAGCCGGACACTCCCCCTCGGGGGGGCGACACCGCAGGTGTCTTGGGGGCCAACCTGCTCACCACGCCGGTGCCAGTTCGGCAAAGCCCGCCGGCGCGCGCGAGTCATCGTCGAAGGTGACGATGTCCCAGGCCGAGGGCCGCGACAGCAATTCGCGCAGCAGCAGGTTGTTCAGCGCATGGCCACTCTTGAAGGCGGTGTAGTGCGCCAGCATCGGGTGGCCGGCGTTGTACAGGTCGCCGATGGCGTCGAGGATCTTGTGCTTGGCAAACTCGTCGTCGTAGCGCAGGCCGTCGGCGTTGAGCACACGCGAATCGTCGACCACGATGGCGTTGTCCATGCTGCCGCCCAGCGTGAGCCCGCGCGAGCGCATCGCCTCCACGTCCTTGGTGAAACCGAAGGTGCGGGCGCGCGCGATGTCACGCTTGTAGCGGCCCGAGCCCATGTCGAAGGTCACGCGCTGGCCGGTGGCATTCACCGCCGGGTGGTCGAAGTCGATCTCGAAGCTGAGCTTGAAGCCGTGGAACGGCTCCAGCCTGGCCCACATCAGCCGCTTGCCCTCGCCCTGGCGCACCTCCACCGTCTCCTTCACCCGCAGGAAACGCTTGGGCGCGTCCTGCAACGCGATGCCCGCGCTCTGCAGCAGGAAGACGAAGCTGGCGGCCGAGCCGTCGAGGATGGGCACTTCATCTGCGGTGATGTCGACTTGCAGGTTGTCCAGCCCCAAACCGCAGCAGGCCGACATGAAGTGCTCGATGGTCTGCACCTTGGGTGCGCCGGGGTCACCGCCGGCCGAGATGGTGCTGGCCATGCGGGTGTCGCTGACCGAATCGAAGCGCACCGGGATCTCCACCGGCACGGCCAGATCGACGCGGCGGAACACGATGCCGGTGTCGGGCGCGGCCGGGCGCAGCGTCAACTCGACCTTCTGGCCACTGTGCATGCCCACGCCGACGGCCCGGGTGAGCGACTTGATCGTGCGTTGCTGGAGCATGGGCCGAATTGTCGCCGATCCACCCTGAAGGCTGTCGCGGGTGGCGCGGCGCCGGTCAGGGCGGCAGGCGCCGCAGCGCGTCGGTCAGGCGCTGGCGCGCGACCGGGTCGTCCAGCGCCGCCGCCAGCTTGGTGATGAAGGCCTCGCGCTGGGGCGCCGCGGCCAGGGCCTTCTTCACCAGCACCTGCGCGATCGGGCCCAGTTGCTGGGCCAGCAGGCGTTGCGCGGCGTCGAGCATCGCGGCGCTGGGCGCTGCGCCGCCAACCGCCGTGCCGGTCGCCGTGCCGGTCGCGGTGCCGGTCGCGGTGCCGGTGCCGGTGCCGGTGCCGGTGCCGGTGCCGGTGCCGGTGCCGGTGCGTGCGGCCGAGGTCTGGCTGAGAAAGGCCTGGCGCGCCGCCGGATCGCTCAGCTGCTCGGCCAGCCGGGCATGGAGCGTGGGCAGATCGGGGCAGTCGCGCGCCGCACGCCGCACCATCACCTGCGCCATCGGGCCGACATGGCGCACCAGCGCGTTGATGGCCGCCGTCATCGTGGTGTCGTCGAAGACCGGGGCCAGGTTCGACGTGGTGCCACGCTCGCCCCCGGCGCCCGAGCGCTGCGGCAGCAGCGCGGTGATGGTCGCGTTCGACACCGCGTCGGGGTGCAGCCGCCCGATCGCCGCATTCAGTGCATCGCGGAACTGCAGCGCGTCGTCGAAACGGTCACCCGGCTGCTTGGCCAGCGCGCGCGCCACCACCTCGTCGTAGGGTGCCAGGCGCTCCAGGCCAGCCAGCTGCGAGGGCAGCAGCGGCGCCTCGTGCACGGCCTTGTACATCATCGTCTCGACCGGACCGGAGAAAGGCGTGTGCCCGGTCAGCATCTGGTAGAGCACCACGCCGCTGGCGTACAGGTCGACGCGCCGGTCGATCGGCTTGCCCTGGAACTGCTCGGGCGCCATGTACATCGGCGTGCCGATCAAGGTGGTCACCTGCGTCAGGTCGGCCGACTCGATGCGCGCGATGCCGAAGTCGGAGACCTTGACCTTGCCTTCCTGCGTGAGCAGCATGTTCGACGGCTTGACGTCGCGGTGCCACACACCCTGCTCGTGCGCGTGGTGCAGGGCCTCCAGCAGCTGGCCGATGATGCTGGCCACGTCGTTGTCGTCGATGTCGAGCTGGCCGGCCTTGGCCTGCAGCAGGTAGCGGCTCAGGGTGTGACCGCGCACGTACTCCATCGCGATGAAGTGAATGTCGCCGTCGCGGCCGTAGTCGTACACGCCCACGATGCCCGGATGCCGCAAGCGGCCCGCCGCCTGGGCCTCGTTGCGAAAGCGCGCCCCGGCCGACACGCCCGACTCCGACGGCCCGTCGGCCACCGTGCGCATCGTCTTGAGCGCCACCTCGCGGCGGATGTCGGGGTCGAAGCCCCGGTAGACCACCCCCATCGCACCCTCGCCGAGTACCCCGGTGATGCGGTACTTGCCCAGGTGATCGGGAGTCGCCGCCACGCTGCGTCAGCCTTCCAGCATCTTCATCGCCTGCACCACGCTGGCGCGCATGCGGGCGAACGAGACTGCCAGCACGCCGATCTCGTCGCGGCTGCCAGCCGCGAATTCGGGTGCCGACAGGTCGCCCTGGCTGACGCGGTCGGCCAGCAACGACAGCCGCGTCACCGGCCGCACGACCACCCACCAGATCATCAGGTTGAGCACCACGCCGACGACCAGGAACACCGCCAACAGCGAGCCGATGAAGACGTTGAACGACTGCGCGGCGCGGGCCAGCGGCACGGCCATCGGCACCGAGACGATCTGCGCGCCGATCACCTCGTTGAGCGTCCAGCCGAAACCGTTGGCCGGGCCGTACCTGGCGATCATCGTCTTGGGCGCCGCCTCCAGGCTGGAGTGGCATTGCAGGCACGCCGGGTTGGTGATGCGCAAGGGCCGCGCCACGTACAGCGACGGGCCGGTCGGCGTGTCGCGCTGACCGACGAATTCCTTGAGCTCGGCGTCGCTGCGGAAGTGGCCGACGATGTCGACCTCCCAGCCCACAGCCCGGTCACGCGGGTTGGTGGGATTGAGCGTGGCCTCCTTGTAGGCATAGGCCGGGTACTTGGCATGCAGCGCGTTCTGCACCTCGGTGGCCGAGTAGCTGGGCACCGCCTGCGGCAGGAACTCGACCTTCATCTGCGCCTCGAGCAGGCCGGTGATCTGGCCCGCGGTGTAGCCGCGCACCGCCGTCGCGCTCTCCATCAGCAGGCGGGCGTTGTTGCGCACCTCCTCGCGTGCATTGCCCTGCAGCAGGTCACGGGTGATCCAGCCGCTGACGGCGATGCCCACCGCCACCACGCTGACGAAGATGAGGTTGAACTTGACCAGCAGCTTCATCGTGATGCTCCGCTCGGGGTGAGGGTCGGACCGGGCCGCCTGGGCCGCTCGGGCAGGGCGCGCCGCCACGGCCAGGCCGTGGCCGCAACCGATGACCGAGACAGTCCCGCACCGTCGCCGCAGCGCGCGATGGTACCCGCGCGCCGGATGGCGGCCAACACCGCACATGCACGGCCCGGCCGCGCCACCGCGGCGGGTGGCGCGGCCGGGCGGTCAACCTCAATCGGCCTGCTTGCGCAGGAAGGCCGGGATCTCGATCTCGTCCATGCCGTTCGACGACAGCGCCTCCACCTTGGCCGCGGCATGCGAGCGCGCGCTGCGCCACACGCTGGGCGTGCTGAGGTTGCTGTAGTCGTGGTGCGCGGGGCCCGCGCCGCCGGCCTGCGCCGGTGTGGCCAGCACGTTGTTGAGGATCGGCAGGTTGTCGGTGCCGGTGCGCAGGTGGGTGCTGGGCTGCACCACCGTCAGCGGCGCGGCCTGCGGGCGGGCGCGCGACAGGCCGGTGGCGATCACCGTCACACGCAGCTGGTCGCCCAGCGTCTCGTCGTAGGCGGCACCGAAGATCACGTGCGCGTCTTCGGCAGCGTAGCGGCGGATGGTGTTCATCGCCGCCTTGCTCTCGCTCAGCTTGAAGTTGGCCTTGTTGGCCGCGATCAGCACCAGCACGCCGCGGGCTCCGGAAAGATCGATGCCTTCAAGCAGCGGGCAGGCCACGGCGGCCTCGGCGGCCTTGTTGGCGCGGTCGGGGCCACCGGCCTGCGCCGTGCCCATCATCGCCTTGCCGGGCTCGCTCATCACCGTCTTCACGTCCTCGAAGTCGACGTTGACCAGTCCATGCATGTGGATGATGTCGCTGATGCCGCCCACGGCGTTCTTCAGCACGTCGTTGGCATGCGCAAAGGCCTGGTCCTGCGTCACGTCGTCGCCCAGCACGTCGAGCAGCTTTTCGTTCAGCACCACGATCAGGCTGTCGACGTTGGCCTCCAACTCGGTGGTGCCGACATCAGCCTGCTTCATGCGGCGCGGGCCTTCGAAGTCGAAGGGCTTGGTGACCACGCCCACGGTCAGGATGCCCATTTCCTTGGCCACTTTGGCGACGATGGGCGCGGCGCCGGTGCCGGTGCCGCCGCCCATGCCGGCGGTGATGAAGACCATGTGCGCGCCTTCCAGGCTGGCACGCACACGCGCCTCGGCTTCTTCGGCCGCGGCCTTGCCCTTCTCGGGCTTGCCGCCGGCACCCAGGCCGTTGTCGCCCAGCTGGATCAGCTGGTGCGCGCTGCTGCGGTTGAGCGCCTGCGCATCGGTGTTGGCGCAGACGAACTCCACGCCCTGCACGCCCTGGCTGATCATGTGCTCGACGGCGTTGCCGCCGCCGCCGCCCACGCCCACCACCTTGATGCGGGTACCTTGGTCGAATTCTTCGATCATCTCGATAGGCATGTTTATCTCTCCTGTGTGAAACGTCTTGCAGTTGCCATTGAAGGGGGTGTTGCTACCTGCTACCTAAGTGCCAAAGAGCGCAGGATCTGTGGCGATCCCTGTTGTGTGTTGCGCCGCGTACCCGCGGCCTTAGAAATTGCCGAGAAACCAGTCCTTGGCGCGGCCGACCAGGGTCTTCACCGACCCGGCCTGCTGTGCCACCTTGTGTCCACGCGCCCGCGCCAGCCGGGCTTCTTCGAGCAGGCCCATCACGGTGGCCGAGCGCGGATTGGCCACCATGTCGAACAGCGGACCGTGGTAGGTGGGCAGGCCCTTGCGGACCGGCTTCAAGAAGATGTCTTCGCCCAGTTCGACCATGCCCGGCATCACTGCCGAGCCGCCGGTGATGACGATGCCCGAGGACAGCAGCTCTTCGTAGCCGCTCTCGCGGATGACCTGGTGCACCAGCGAATAGATCTCTTCGACACGCGGCTCAATCACGCCGGCCAGCGCCTGGCGGCTGAGCAGGCGCGGCGCGCGATCGCCCAGGCCCGGCACCTCGAGGTTCTCGCTCGGGTCGGCCAGCAACTGCTTGGCCACGCCGTACTCGACCTTGATCTCCTCGGCGTCCTTGGTGGGCGTGCGCAGCGCCATCGCGATGTCGCTGGTGATCAGGTCGCCGGCAATCGGGATCACCGCGGTGTGGCGGATCGAGCCTTCGGTGAAGATGCTCACATCGGTGGTGCCGGCGCCGATGTCGACCAGCGCCACGCCCAGCATCTTCTCGTCTTCGGTCAGCACGGCCGCCGCGCTGGCGCTGGGGTTGAGCACCAGGCGTTCGACTTCCAGGCCGCAGCGGCGCACGCACTTCAGGATGTTCTCGGCGGCACTTTGAGCGCCGGTGACGATGTGCACCTTTACCTCCAGCCGGCTGCCGCTCATGCCCACCGGCTCTTTCACCTCGTGGCCGTCGATCACGAACTCCTGCGGCTCGACCAGCAGCAGCCGCTGGTCGTTCGGGATGTTGATGGCCTTGGCCGTCTCCACCACCCGGTGCACGTCCACCGGCGTCACCTCGCGGTTGTCACGCACGATCACCATGCCGGTGCTGTTCTGGCCGCGGATGTGGCTGCCGGTGATGCCGGTGTAGACCCGCTCGATCTTGCAGGCGGCCATCATCTCGGCCTCTTTCAGGGCCTGCTGGATGCTCTGCACCGTGGCGTCGATGTTGACCACCACGCCGCGCTTCAGGCCATGCGACGAGGCCACGCCCAGGCCGGCCAGCCGCAGCTCGCCGTTGGGCAGCACCTCGGCCGCCACCGCCATCACCTTGGCGGTGCCGATGTCGAGCCCGACGATGAGATCCTTGTATTCCTTGGCCATGGGTGCGGTGCCTCTTGCGGGTTTCTTGTCTGACGTCTTGTCTAGCGCTTGCGTGCCGGCGGCGCCGGCACGGTGGTGGTCACGCCCTTCAGGCGCACGGCAAATCCGCCGGCGTGGCGCAGGTCGGCCGATTCGAGCGGGCGCTGGTACTGCGCCTCCACCCGGGGCAGCGTCTGCACGAAACGCTGCGTGCGCGCCATCACCTCGGCCTCGCTGCCGCGGCCCAGTTCGATCACGGCGCCCTTGTCCAGCGTCACCCGCCACGAGCCGCGGGTCGACAGGTCCAGCTGCACCGGATCACCCGCACCCACACCTTGCAGCAGGGGCGTCAACCGGGTGAGCAGCGACAGCATGGCCGCAGCGCTGCCGTCGGGGCCGGACAGGCCGGGCAGGCTGTCGTCTTCGACATCACCGATGTTGGCCTCGAACACTTCGCCGAAGCTGTTGACCAGGCGGTCGTTGCCGTCGGTGCCCAGCCACAGCGCCGCGGGCTGGTGCTCTTCGAGCCGCACCGCCAGCCGCCCGGGCCACACCCGCCGCACCACCGCATGCCGCACCCAGGGCACGGCCTCGAAGGCGGTGCGGCTCTGCTGCAGATCGAGTGTGAGAAAGCTGCCCGCCAGCCGGTGCGCGGCGTTGGCGCGGATGGTGCTCTCGCTGTTGCGGGCCACGTCGCCTTCGATGCGGATGGCCTTGATCGCGAACACCGGCAGCCGCGCCGCCCACAACGCCGCAGCGGCGCAGGCGGCCAGCGCCGCCAGCACGAACACCAGGTTGGCGGTGGCCTGCATCAGCCGCACGTCGGCCGGCAGGCTGATCGCCGCCTGGCGTCCGAAGGGGTGGGTGAAGGCGTTGGCCATGTTGAATCAGGCGCCCGCCGGCTGGGCGGGCGCGCTGTCGAGCGCCGCGGTGGCCAGCAGGTAGACGCACAGCTGCTCGTAGCTGATGCCGGCCGCGCGCGCCGACATCGGCACCAGCGAGTGCCCGGTCATGCCGGGAGAGGTGTTCATCTCCAGCAGGAAGGGCTTGCGATCGGCGGCGCGGATCATCAGGTCGGCGCGGCCCCAGCCGCGGCAGCCCAGCGCGCGGTAGGCCGCCAGCACGATGCGCTGAACCTCGGCCTCTTCGTCGGCCGGCAGGCCGCTGGGACATTGGTAGACGGTGTCGTCGGTGAAGTACTTGTGCTGGTAGTCGTACTGGCCCTCGGGGGCCACGATGCGCACCACCGGCAGGGCCTGTGCCGTGCTGCCGCTGCCGATCACCGGGCAGGTGATTTCTTCGCCGGTGATGAACTCTTCGCACAGCACGTCGGCGTCGTACTTCGCCGCCAGCGCCACCGCCTCGGTCATGTCGGAATAGCCCGCCACCTTGCTGATGCCGATAGACGAGCCTTCGCGCGGCGGCTTGACGATCAGCGGCAGGCCCAGTTCGTCGGGCACGCTGCGCAGCCGCTCACGTGCCTGGTTATCGCTGTCCAGCCAGACGAAACGCGGCGTGGGCAGCCCTTCGGCCAGCCACACGCGCTTGGTCATGGTCTTGTCCATCGCGATGGCCGAGGCCATCACGCCCGAGCCGGTGTAGGGCAGGCCCATCAGCTCGAGCGCGCCCTGCACCGTGCCGTCTTCGCCGTGGCGGCCGTGCAGCGCGACGAACACACGTACAAAACCCTCGCGCTTCAGATCGCCCAGCTCACGCTGCGCCGGATCGAAGGCGTGGGCATCGACGCCCTGGCTGCGCAGCGCGGCCAGCACGCCGCCGCCCGACATCAGCGAGATCTCGCGCTCGGCGCTGCTGCCGCCCATCAACACCGCCGTCTTGCCCAGCTGGCCAACATCGAGGGCCGGCATCAACAAGTCACCGCTCATGCCATGTCCCCCAGGAACTTCTCGACCACCTTGCCGGGCACCGCGCCGATGGAGCCGGCGCCCATGCAGATGACCACGTCGCCGCCGCGCGCCTGCGCGACGATCACTTCGGGCAGCACGGCCACGTCGTCGACGAACACCGGGTCGACCTTGCCGGCCACCCGCAGCGCGCGCGACAGCGCCCGGCCATCGGCGGCCACGATGGGTGATTCACCCGCGGCATACACCTCGGTCAGCAGCACCACGTCGGCCTGGCCCATCACCTTGACGAAGTCTTCGAAGCAGTCGCGCGTGCGGGTGTAGCGGTGCGGCTGAAAGGACAGCACCAGCCGGCGGCCCGGAAAGGCGCCACGCGCGGCGGCAATCACCGCGGCCATCTCCACCGGGTGGTGGCCGTAGTCGTCGATCAAGGTGAATTCACCACCACCGTTGTGCGCGGACACCGGCAGCTCGCCGTAGCGCTGGAAGCGCCGGCCCACGCCGGTGAACTCGGCGAGCGCCTTGACGATGGGCGCGTCGGGCAGCTCCAACTCGGTGGCCACGGCAATGGCGGCCAGCGCGTTGCACACGTTGTGCTCGCCGGGCAGGTTCAAGGTGATCGGCAGGTCGGGCAGCGCGGTGCCCTCGGGCCCCAGGTTGCGCCGCTGGCAGGTGAAGCGCATCTGCCCGCCTTGCAATGCCTGCACGTTCACCGCGCGCACCTGCGCGCCTTCGCCCAGACCGTAGGTGATCAGCGGGCGCGAGACCATCGGCAGCACCGAGCGCACGCCGGCGTCGTCGCTGCAGACGATGGCCGCGCCGTAGAACGGCATGCGGTGCAGGAACTCGACGAAGGCCGCCTTCAGCCGCGCGAAGTCGTGGCCGTAGGTGTCCATGTGGTCTTCGTCGATGTTGGTGACGACGGCCATGATGGGCATCAGGTTCAGGAACGAGGCATCGCTCTCGTCGGCCTCGACGACGATGTAGTCGCCCGAGCCCAGCCGCGAGTTGGCACCGGCCGAATTGAGCTTGCCGCCGATGACGAAAGTGGGGTCGACACCCGCCTCGGCCAGCACGCTGGTGACCAGCGAGGTGGTGGTGGTCTTGCCGTGGGTACCGGCGATGGCGATGCCCGACTTCAGGCGCATCAGCTCGGCCAGCATCACCGCGCGCGGCACCACCGGGATGCGCTTGCTGCGCGCGGCCAGCACCTCGGGGTTGTCGCCCTTGACCGCGGTGGAGGTGACCACCGCCTGCGCGCCGGCGATGTGCGCCGCATCGTGGCCGACGAACACGCGGATGCCCAGCTCGGCCAGCCGGCGCGCCGTGGGGCTGTCGGCCTGGTCGCTGCCCGACACCCGGTAGCCCAGGTTGTGCAGGATCTCGGCGATGCCGCTCATGCCGGCGCCACCGACGCCGACGAAGTGGATGTGCTTGACGGCGTGTTTCATGGTGCGCTCCTGCCGGGCCGCCCCAAAGGAGCGCGACGCCCCCTCGGGGGGCAGTGCAGCGGCAAAGCCGCAAACGTGGGGGCATTCATTTGTTCACCAGTTTTTCCAGCTCATCGGCGACTCGCGCAGCCGCCTGCGGCTTGGCCAGTGCGCGGGCCCTCTCGGCCATCACCAACAGCTGGCGGCGGTCGAGTGATTGCAGTTGCGCGGCCAGCGATTCGGCGCTGAGTTGGGTCTGCGGCAGGTGCAGCCCGGCGCCCTGCCCCGCCAGGTACTCGGCGTTGTCGCGTTGGTGCGCGGTGGTGCTGACCACCAGCGGCACCAGCAGCGCGGGCACACCGGCGGCGCACAGTTCGCTCACCGTTACCGCACCGGCGCGGCAGATCATCAGGTCGCAATCGGCCAGACGCTGCGCCATGTCGTCGATGAAGGGCAGCGCCTCGGCGATGATGCCGGCGCTGCCATAGGCCGCGCGCACCGCGTCGAGCTGGGCGCTGCCGGTCTGGTGCAGCACCTGGGGCCGCACCTCAGGCGCCAGCAGCGCCAGCGCCGCCGGCACGGTGTGGTTGAGCACTTGCGCCCCCAGGCTGCCGCCCACCACCAGCAGGCGCAGTGGCCCGCTGCGGCCGGCATAACGCGCAGCGGGCGCGGGCAGCGCCTCGATCTCGGCGCGCACCGGATTGCCGGTGACCAGGCCGTGCCTGACCTTGGCGGCCGGGCCGTCGAAGCCGAAGGCCACGCGGTCGGCCACCGGCAGCAAGACCTTGTTCGACAGCAGCAGCGCGGCGTCGGCGTTGACCAGCATCAGCGGCTTGCCCAGCAGGCTGGCCATCAAGCCGCCGGGAAAGCACACGTAGCCGCCCATGCCCAGCACCACGCTGGCCCCGTGCCGGCGCAGGATGGCCGCGGCATCCCAGAAGGCCTTGAGCAGGCGCAGCCCGCCGGTCAGCGCATGCAGCAGGCCCTTGCCGCGCAGGCCGCTGAAGGCCAGCACGTCCAGCGGGATGCCGGTGGGCGGCACCAGCTTGTTTTCCATGCCGGTGGCGGTGCCCAGCCAGCTGACGCTCCAGCCACGCCGTTGCACCTCACGCGCCACCGCGATGCCCGGGATGATGTGCCCGCCGGTGCCCGCGGCCATGATGACGAGGTGTGGCACTACATCGCCCCCCGAGGCGCTGCGCGCCCACCCCCCGAGGGGGCGAGCCGACTTGGGGCGGCCCGGCGCCGGCTCACTCCCGCCCCCCGCGCATCATCGACCTGTTCTCGATGTCCGCCCGCACCACGATCGCCAGCGCGATCAGGTTCATCAGGATGGCCGAGCCGCCGTAGCTCAGCAGCGGCAGCGTCAGGCCCTTGGTCGGCAGTGCGCCGAGGTTGACACCCAGGTTGATCAGCGTCTGGCCGCCGATCCAGATGCCGATGCCCTGCACCATCAGGCCGGCGAACACGCGCTCCAGCAGCACCGCCTGGCGGCCGATGACGAAGATGCGGCGGGTCAGCCAGAAAAAGGCCACGATGACGCAGGCCACGCCGATGAAGCCCAGTTCCTCGCCGATCACTGCCATCAAAAAGTCGGTGTGCGCCTCGGGCAGGTAGTGCAGCTTCTCGATGCTGCCGCCCAGGCCCTGGCCGGTGAGCTCACCGCGGCCGAAGGCGATCAGCGAGTGGCTCAGCTGGTAGCCCTGCTTGGCGGCGTACAACGGGTCGAACGGGTCGGTGAAGGCCAGCGCACGCTTGAGGCGGTACGGCGTGGTGACCACCATCACCACCATCGCGGCCAACAGCATGCCCACGCTCACGGCGAACATGCGCCCGTTCACCCCACCCAGAAACAGGATGCCCAGCGCCACGCAGGCGATGACCACGAAGGCGCCCATGTCGGGCTCGGCCAGCAGCAGCATGCCGATCAGCGCCAGCGACACCGCCATCGGCCACACCGCCTTGATGAAGCGCTCTTTCACGTCCATCTTGCGCACCATGTAGCTGGCCGCGTACATGGCCATCGCCAGCTTGGCCAGCTCGCTGGGCTGGAAGTTCATCACTCCCAGCGGCAGCCAGCGCCGCGCGCCGTTCACGCCCTTGCCCAGGCCGGGGATCAGCACCAGCACCAGCAGCACCAGCGAGGCCACGAACAGCCACGGCGCCACCCGCTCCCACAGCTTGATGGGGATCTGCACCACCACCAGCGCCGCGACGAAGGCGATGCCCAGCGACAGCGCATGCCGGCCGAGAAAGAAGGTGGACGAGTAGCGTGCGTACTTGGGGCTGTCGGGCAGCGCCACGCTGGCCGAATAGACCATCACCAGGCCCAGCGCCAGCAGCGCCACCACGCACCACACCAGGCCTTGGTCGAAGCCCGAAATGCGCGTGGGCTGGCCGCTGGCCGGGCCGGCCCAGTCGCGGATCGGCAGGCGCTCGTCGGGGTTGGCGCGGGCAGCGCGCAGGCGCTCGATCAGTGCGCCCAGGCCGAGGCGTTGCACCAGCGCGTTCATGTCGCCCCCCAGACCCTGCGGGCCGGCCCCCCGAGGGGGCGTGAGCGCTTTCGGAGCGGCCGTGCAGCGTTCATGCCAGGGCCTCCCCACGATCGGCCGCCAGCGACTGCACCGCGGCGACGAACACCTCGGCGCGGTGGCCGTAGTTGCGGAACATGTCCAGGCTGGCGCAGGCCGGGCTGAGCAGCACCGCGTCGCCGGGGCGCGCCTGCTCGAAGCACCAGGCCACGGCCGCCTCCAGGCTGGCATGGCGCTGGCGCGGCACCGCCGCTGCGCCGGCATCGGCCGCCAGCACCGCGTCGATGGCCTCGGCATCGCGGCCGATCAACGCCACCGCGCGGACGTAAACCGCGGTGGGCGCGGCCAGTGGGCTGAAATCCTGGCCCTTGCCGTCGCCACCCAGGATCACCACCAGCTTGGCCGGCGCCTTGTCGGCGCCCAGGCCAATCAGCGCGGCCACGGTGGCACCCACGTTGGTGCCCTTGCTGTCGTCGAAGGCCTCGACGCCGCCCACGCTGGCGATGAATTCGACGCGGTGCGGCTCGCCGTGGTACTCACGCAGGCCATGCAGCAGGTGGCTCAACGGACAGCCGATGGCCGTGGCCAGCGCCAGCGCGGCCAGCGCGTTGGCGGCGTTGTGGCGGCCGCGGATGCGCAGCGCGTCGGCGGGCATCAGGCGCTGCAGGTGGATTTCTTCGTCCTCGCCTTTGCGACGCTTGAGGGTCTCGTCCACCTCGCGCGCCCGCACCAGCCAGGCCATGCCGTTCTCGACCACCAGGCCGAAATCGCCCGGGTGCTGCGGCGCGTCCAGCCCGAAACGCACCACCTTGCGACCGACCGCCTTGCTCGGCTTGCCGCGGCCGCCATTGACCATCACCGGCGGCGGCACCATGGCCTCGACCCGCAGGTCGTCGTGGTTGACCACCATCACCGCCCGCTCACCGAACACCCGTGCCTTGGCCGCTGCATAAGCGTCCATCGTGCCGTGCCAGTCGAGGTGGTCCTGGGTGACATTGAGCACCGCAGCGGCCGACGGCTCGAAGCCGCGCACACCGTCGAGCTGAAAGCTCGACAGCTCGATCACCCACACCTCTGGCAGGTGCTCGAAGACCGGCGCTTGCGCTGCCGGCTCCAGATCCAGCGCCGCCGCCAGCGTGTCGAGCATCGTCGGGCCGATGTTGCCGGCCATCACCACGCGCCTGCCGCAGCGCGCCACCAGCAGCGCGCACATCGCGGTGGTGGTGGTCTTGCCGTTGGTGCCGGTGATCGCCAGCACCTGCGGCGCATAAGCACGTTGGGCCTTCAGGTCGGCCAGCGCTTGGGCGAACAGGTCGAGCTCGCCACCCAGCGCGATGCCGGTGGCGCTTGCGGACGCCAGCAGCGGCGCGATGCGTTGATCGCCCGGCGCCAGGCCAGGGCTCTTCAGCACCATCTGCACGCCGGCCAGTTGCTCGGCCCCCAGCGGGCCGCTGAACAGCCGCGCCTGCGGCACCGCCGCCCGCAGTGCCTGGGCCTGCGGCGGCGCGTCGCGGCTGTCCCACACCTGCACCTGCGCCCCGTTGCGGGCGCACCAGCGCGCCATCGCCAGGCCGGATTGCCCGAGGCCCAGCACCAGCACGTGGAGGTTGGCGAGGTGCAGCATGTCGATCAGCGCAGCTTCAGGCTGGCCAGCCCGACCAGGCACAGCAGCATGGTGATGATCCAGAAGCGGATCACCACCTGGGTTTCGGTCCAGCCGCTCTTCTCGAAGTGGTGGTGCAGCGGCGCCATCTTGAAGATGCGCCGGCCGGTGCCGAAACGCTTCTTGGTGAACTTGAACCAGCTCACCTGCAGCATCACCGACAGCACCTCGGCGACGAACACCGCGCCCATGATGCCGAGCACGATCTCCTGGCGCGTGATGATGGCGATGGTGCCCAGCGCGCCGCCCAGCGCCAGCGCGCCCACGTCGCCCATGAACACCTGCGCCGGGTGCGCGTTGAACCACAGGAAGGCCAGGCCCGCGCCGGCCATCGCGCCGCAGAAGATCAGCAGCTCACCCGCGCCGGGGATGTAGGGAAACAGCAGGTACCTGCTGTAGACCGAGTTGCCCACGATGTAGGCAAAGATGCCCAGCGCCGAGCCCACCAACACCACCGGCATGATGGCCAGGCCGTCGAGCCCGTCGGTGAAGTTGACCGCGTTGCTGGCGCCCACCATCACGAAGTAGCTCATCGCGATGAAGCCGAACACGCCCAGCGGGTAGCTCACCGACTTGAAGAACGGCAGCATCAGGTCGGCACGCGGCGGCAGGTCGTTCGAGAAGCCACTCTGCACCCAGCGGATGAACAGCTCCAGCACGCGCAGGTTGGTGCTCTCCGAGACCGCGAAGGCCAGGTAGGCCGCGGCCACCACGCCGATCAGCGATTGCCAGAAGAACTTCTCGCGCGAGCGCATGCCCTCGGGGTTCTTGTCGACCACCTTGCGCCAGTCGTCGACCCAGCCCACCGCGCCGAAGCCGAAGGTGACCAGCATCACCACCCAGACGAAGCGGTTGCTCCAGTCGAACCACAGCAGGGTGGCCACGCCGATGCCGATGAGGATCAGCACGCCGCCCATGGTGGGTGTGCCGCGCTTGGCCAGGTGGCTGGCCACGCCGTACTCGCGGATCGGCTGGCCGATCTTCAGCTCGGTGAGCTTGCGGATCACCCAGGGGCCGAAGCCCAGCCCGATCAGCAGTGCCGTCAGCGCCGACATCACCGCGCGGAAGGTGAGGTACTGGAACACGCGCAGGAAGCCCCACTCGGGGAACTGCACCAGCAACCATTGGCTCAGGCTAAGCAGCATGGGGGCCCCCTGCTTTGGGTGCCGCAGCACGCTGCTGCAGCGCCGCCACCACGGTGGGCATGTGCATGAATTTCGATCCCTTGACCAATACCGAGGCGCAGACCGGCGCGTCGGCCAGCGCCGCGATCACCGCAGGCGCATCGCTGAAATGCCGCGCACCGGCGCCGAAGGCGGTGGCGGCGTGGATGCACAAGTCACCGGCCGTCCACAGCTGGTGGATGCCGGCGGCGCGGGCGTAGGCGCCCACCTCGGCATGGAAGGCCGGGCCCTGCGCGCCCACCTCGCCCATGTCGCCCAGCACCAGCCAGCGGGGGCCGGGCAGCGTGGCCAGCAGGTTGATGGCGGCACGCACCGAATCGGGGTTGGCGTTGTAGCTGTCGTTGACCAGCGTCACCGGCTGGCCGTTGACCATCAACGCCGCGAGTTGCGAACGTCCGGTCACCGGCCGGAAATCGGCCAGCCCCTGCACGATGGCTGCCAGCGGCACGCCCGCGGCCAACGCGGTGGTGGCCGCGGCCAGCGCGTTGTGCAGGTTGTGGCGGCCGGGCACGTGCACCTGCAGCGCCGCGTCGCCGGCGGGCGTGTGGATGCGCAGCGCCCAGTGGCCACCTTGCGCATCGGCCATCCAGGCCGCCGGCGTCTGATCGTCCAAGGTCACGTCGGCCGGGCCCTGCAGCGCAAAGCTCAATTGCCGGCGGGCGCCCGCCAGCGCGCGCCACACCGCGGCGTGCGCGTCGTCGGCCGGGAACACCGCCACGCCGTCGGCTGGCAGCGCGCTGAGGACCGCGCCGTTCTCGCGCGCCACGGCTTCCACGCTGGCCATGAATTCCTGGTGCTCGCGCTGGGCGTTGTTGACCAGCGCCACCGTGGGCTGGGCGATGGTGGCCAGTTCGGCGATCTCGCCCGGGTGGTTCATGCCCAGCTCGAGCACGGCGATGCGGTGCGCCGGCCGCAGGCGCAGCACGGTCAGCGGCACGCCGATGTGGTTGTTGTAGTTGCCCACCGTGGCCAGCGACGTCTCGCCCACCCAGGCACACAGGATGGCCGCGATCATCTGTGTGACCGTGGTCTTGCCGTTGCTGCCGGTCACCGCGATCACCGGCAACTGCAAACGGGCGCGCCAGCCAGCGGCCAGCTGCTGCAGCGCGGCCAGAGCATCGGGCACCAGCAGGCCGGGCAGGCCGGCCGCGTTGTCGGAAGCAGCCAAGCCGCGCTCGGCCAGCGCCGCCACCGCGCCGGCGGCCTTGGCTTGGGGCAGAAAGTCGTTCGCATCGAAGCGCTCACCGCGCAGCGCGACGAACAAGTCGCCTGCGCGCAGCGTGCGGGTGTCGCTGTGCACACGGTGCAGCGGCGTGACGCCGTCACCCACCAGCGTGGCGCCGGGCAGCAAGGCTTGCGCTTCGGCCAGGGTCATCAGCGGGCCGCTCATGCTGCGCTCCTTTGCGCCAGCACCATGGCGGCCACGGCGGCGTCCGAGAACGGGCGCTTCACGCCGGCGATGTCCTGCGTGTCCTCGTGGCCCTTGCCGGCGATCAGCACCACGTCGTTGGCCGCGGCGCGGCCCACGGCATGGACGATGGCCGCGCGCCGGTCTTCGATGGTCACCACCGCCGGGCTGTCGGCCATGCCGGCGCGGATCTGCTCGAGGATGGCCGCCGGGCTTTCGTGGCGCGGGTTGTCGCTGGTCAGCACGATCTGGTCGGCGCCGCGCTGGGCGATGGCGCCCATCAGCGGCCGCTTGCTGGCATCGCGGTTGCCACCGCAACCGAACACGCACCACAGCGCGCCGCCGCGGGCGGTGGCCAGCGGGCGCAGCGCGCCCAGTGCCTTGTCCAGCGCGTCGGGCGTGTGGGCGTAATCGACCACCACCTCGGGCTGGCCGGGCTGGCTGGCCACACGGTCCATGCGACCCGGCACCGGCGTGAGCTGCGGCACCACCGCGGCGGCCTGCGCCAGCGGCACGCCGAGCGCGCGCAGCGCCCCCAGCACCGCCAGCAGGTTGTGGGCGTTGTAGTCGCCGATCAGCTGGCTGCGCACCGCCACGCGCTGCTCGCCTTCGGCCAGCGTGAAGGCCAGGCCGCCGTCGAGATAACCCAGATCTTCAGCGTGCAGCCGGGTGGGCTGGTACACCGAGGTGGTCCACAGGTCGATCGCGCTGGCGCGCAGTTCGTCGGCCAGCGCGGCGCCCTGCTCATCGTCGACATTGACCACCGCCGCGCCCAGGCCGGGCCAGCTGAACAGCGCACGCTTGGCCGCCCAGTAGCCGGCCATGTCGCCGTGGAAGTCGAGGTGATCGCGGGTGAAATTGGTGAACTGTGCCACTGCGATCGGCGTGCCGGCCAGGCGCTGCTCGACCAGGCCGATCGACGAGGCCTCGATGGCGCAGGTGGCGAAACCCTCGTCGGCCATGCGCCGGAACCCGGCCTGCAAGGTGACCGGGTCGGGCGTGGTCAGGCCGGTGTACACCAAAGTTCCGGCGGCATCGGCACGCGGCGGCTCGCCGATCCCAAGCGTGCCCACCACCCCGCAGCGCCGGCCCAGCGCCGACAGCGCCTGCGCCGTCCACCACGCGGTGCTGCTCTTGCCGTTGGTGCCGGTCACGGCGATCACCGCCAGCTGGCGCGCGGGCTGGCCGAACCAGGCCGCCGCCACCTCGCCGGTGGCCGCCTTCAGACCAGGCAACATGGCGATGCGGGCGTCGGCGGGGTCGAAATCGAAGGCGCTGGCGCCCTCGGCCTCGACCAGGCAGGCCGCGGCGCCAGCCGCCAGCGCGGCGGGCACGAACTTGCGGCCGTCGGTGGCCAGGCCCGGCCAGGCGATGAAGGCATCACCGGGCTGCACCTGGCGGCTGTCGATGCGCAGCGTGCACGGCCCGCCCGCACGCACCCGGGCGGCCAGCCAGGCGGCGGCGTCAGCGGTGGTGGGCAGCGGCGCGATCATGGTCAGAAGCTCTCGGGCACCGCAGGCAACGCATTGGCCACCACGCTGGGCGTCACGTCCAGATCGGGCGGCACGCCCATGGTGCGCAGCGTCTGCTGCACCACCTGGCTGAACACCGGCGCGGCCACCGCGCCGCCGTAGTACACGCCGTTGCTGGGCTCGTCGATCATCACCGCCACCACGATGCGCGGCTTGTCGATCGGCGCCAGGCCGACGAACCATGAGCGGTATTTGTTGCTGGCGTAGCCCTTGCCTTCCTGCTTGTGCGCGGTGCCGCTCTTGCCGCCCACCGAGTAGCCGATGGTCTGCGCCAGCGGGCCGGTGCCGCCGGGGGCCGCGGCCAGCTGCAGCATCTTGCGGATCTCGCGCGCGGTCTCGGGCGAGAGCACGCGGATGCCGGCCACCGGGTGCTCCTGCCGCAGCAGGCTGACCGGGATCACCTCGCCGTCGCGCGCAAAGGTGGTGTAGGCACGCGCCATCTGCAGCAGCGAGGCCGACAGGCCGTAGCCGTAGCTCATCGTCGCCTGCTCGATCGGCCGCCAGGTCTTGTAGGGCCGCAGCCGGCCGGTGACGGCACCCGGAAAGCTGATCTGCGGCTTCTGCCCGTAGCCCACGTTGGAGTACAGCTCCCACAGCTCGCGCGGGGGCATCTGCATGGCCATGCGCACGGTGCCGATGTTGCTGCTCTTCTGGATCACCTCGCGCACGCTCAGCATGCCGTGGGGATGCGCGTCCTTGATGGTGATGCCGCTGACCATCATGCTGCCGGGCGCGGTGTTGATCGGCGTGTCGGGCTTGACGCGGCCGGTCTCCAGCGCCCAGCCGACGACGAACGGCTTCATCGTCGAGCCGGGCTCGAAGATGTCGGTCAGCGCGCGGTTGCGCAGTTGCTCGCCGGTGCGCCGCCCGCGCACGCCGGGGTCGTAGCTGGGGTAGTTGGCCAGCGCCAGCACCTCGCCGGTCTGGGTGTCGAGCACCACCACGCTGCCGGCCTTGGCCTTGTGTTCGCGCACCGCGTCACGCACCCGCTGGTAGGCGAAGAACTGCACCTTGGCATCCACCGACAGCGCGATGTCGCTGCCGTCGGCCGGCTCGATGTTGGCGCCCATGTCCTCGATCACCCGGCCCAGCCGGTCCTTGACCACGCCGCGCCTGCCGTTGTGGCCCCGCAGCTGCTGCTGGAAGGCCAGCTCGATGCCCTCCTGGCCCTGGTCTTCGAGGTTGGTGAAGCCCACCACATGCGCGGCCGACTCCCCCTCGGGGTAACGGCGGCGGTATTCGCGGGTCTGGTACAGGCCCTTGATGCCCAGCGCGGCGATCTGCGTCCAGGTCTCGGTGTCGATCTGGCGGCGCAGCCATGCAAAGTTGGCGCTGCCGCTGCCCAGGCGCTGCTCGAATTCACGCGTGTCCATGCCCAGCAACTTGATCAGCTGCTGGCGCTGCTCGGGCGTGGCCTTGAAGTCCTTGGGGATGGCCCACACGCTGGGCACCGGCACGCTGGTGGCCAGCAGCTGGCCGCTGCGGTCGAGCACACGCCCACGGGTGGCCGGCACCTCCAGCGAATGGGCGTAGCGCTTCTCGCCCTCCTTCTGGAAGTATTCGGGGCCGATCAGCTGGATGTAGGCGGCGCGGCCCAGCAGGCCGGCAAAGCCCAGGCCCACTGCGGCCACGATGAAGCGGCTGCGCCAGTTGGGCGTCTTGCTGGCCAGCAGCGGGCTGGTGGCGTAGTTGACGCCGCGCACGCTGCTGTTGGCGAGCAGCTTCTTCATGGGGTGGCCCCCACGGCGGCGCTGGGCGCGGGCCCGGCACTGTCCGCAGGGCTTTCGTACATGGTCACGGCGGGCGAGGCGGTGCGCATCTTCAACCGCTCGCGCGCGGTGCGTTCCACCCGCAGGTTGGTGGCCTGCAATTGGCGATCGGCCTCCAGGCGCTTGTGCTCGCCGTCCAGTCGCACCGCCTCGACCTCGGCACGGTGGATGTTGGTGAACAACAAACGTGCGTCGTAGGCGGTCTTGACCAGCAGCAGCGCACTGGCGATCAGCGCCAGCAGCAGCAGCACGTTCAATTTCGTCATGCGTGCACCCCCTCGCCGTCGAAGTGCGCGGTGCTGCGCTCGGCCACCCGCAGCGTGGCCGAGCGGGCACGCGGGTTGGCGCGCACCTCGGCCGCGCCGGGCTTGATGCGGCCGTGCGAGATCAGCTTCATCCGCTGCGGCGCGGCATACAGGCTGGGCGCGCGGCGGTCGATCACCTCGCGGCTTTCGCGCGCGATGAAGGTCTTGACGATGCGGTCTTCCAGCGAGTGGAAGCTGATCACCGCCAGCCGGCCGCCCGGCGCCAGCAGGCCCAGCGCCGCCTTCAGCCCCTGTTCAAGCTCCGTGAGCTCACCGTTGACGAGAATCCGAAGAGCTTGAAATGTGCGCGTTGCAGGGTCCTGGCCCGGCTCGCGGGTCTTGACCGCACCAGCCACGATCTTGGCAAGTTCGAGTGTGGTTCGAACAGGGGCCCCGCCGTCCCGGCGAGCAACAATCGCCTTTGCAACCGGTACAGCAAACCGTTCTTCGCCATAGTCACGAATCACCTCCGCGATGCGGCGCTCGTCGGCGCCGGCCAGGAAATCCGCAGCGGTTTCGCCGCGGGTCGTGTCCATGCGCATGTCCAGCGGCGCATCGAACCGGAAACTGAAACCCCGCTCGGGGTTGTCGATCTGCGGCGAGCTCACGCCCAGATCCAGCAGCACGCCGTCGACCTGCCGGATGCCGCGCGCGGCCAGCGCCGGCGCCATGTCGGCAAAGCTCTCGTGCACGATGGCCAGGCGCGGGTCTTCGGCGGCCAGCGCCTGAGCGACAGCCACCGCCTCGGGGTCCTTGTCGAACGCGATCAGCCGGCCGGCCGGGCCCAGGCGCGCCAGCAGCGCCCGGCTGTGGCCGCCGCGGCCGAAGGTGCCGTCGACGTAGACGCCATCAGGCCGCAACGCGATCGCGCCAACGGCCTCGGCCAGCAAGACGGTGGTGTGCTGCCCGGCAGCGTGGGTGGCCATCAGAAGACAAAACTCTTGATGGCGTCGGGCATCGGCCCGGCCGTCACCTGCACCTGATGGGCGGCATAACGCGCCGCGTCCCACAACTCGAGCCGGTGGCCCATGCCCAGCAGCAGCACGTCCTTGTCCAGACCGGCGGCCGCACGCAACTCGGGCGGCACCAGCACGCGGGCGGCCGAATCCACCTCGACATCCACCGCGCTGCCCAGAAAAAAGCGGCGCCAGCCATCGGCTTCCATCGGCAGGCCCAGCAGCTGGGCGCGAAAGCCCTCCCAGGCCGGCCGCGGAAATACCAGCAGGCAGCCCACCGGGTGCTGGGTCAGGGTGAGCTGGTTGGACGACAGCGCCGCCAGCGCGTCGCGATGGCGCATCGGGACGGCCAACCGCCCCTTGCCATCCAGCGACAACGCCGACGGTCCCTGAAACACGAATCCAGCCACTTTTCCCCACCTGTTCCCACGAAACTCCACTTTATCGCAGAAATCGGCGGGTATCCAGGGCCAGCGCTGGAAAAATCAATCAAATCAACTACTTACTGGATTTTCCTCAAGTCATCGAATGGTAAAAATCGTTTCAAAATAGAGACTTGCGAGAGCTTGTGAAAGCCTTGGTTTAGATGGAGACAAAGCACCAAGGGCGCTGACACGGGTGGGTGGCCGCCAGCTGTCCGTGAAGATTGTCACAAAACCAAGGGCCCGGCCGCCGCTGGCGCCGCGGCGTGACGCCGGCCCACCAACGCCGATCGCCCGCCGCGGCAGCACCGGGGCGGGCCAGAACGGGGCGGGCAGGCGTCAGTTCGACTGTTTGATCAGCCGGCCCGCGGCCTGCTGCACCGGGCGCGCGTTCATCGGGTACAGGCGCGAGAACACGCCGATCTGATCCTGCGCAATCGGCATCGGCTGCTGCAGCACCAGCCACAGCACGCCCTCGCTGCACGGCGGCGTGGTCAGCGAGCCCATGTAGGTGAAGTAGCGCCGGTCGGCCGGCAGCAACTGGTTCATGTCGATGTCGGCGCGCACGCTGACTTCACTGTGCCGCTCGAGCGGCAGGTTGTTCCAGATCGTCTGCACCAGGGGCTGGGCACTGCCGCGGTCCAGCAGCACGGCCAACACCGCCAGCCGGCCTTCGGGGTCCTTGTGCACCAGGTGCGCCACCATGTCGAACTGGCGGCCGTTGATGCGCTCCTCGGACGGCCGGTGAAAGTGAAACTGCACCAGGTCGAAGCGCCGGCCCTGCACCTCGATGGCATTGCCACCGGCCACGTTGACCTGGATGGTGTGGCCGTTGTCGATGACGCTGAAGCCTGAAGGCCGGTAGTCGAACTGGATCGGCTCCAGGTCCACCTTCACGCCGCTGCGGATGTCGATCGGGCTCTGGCGCGAGCCGGTCGCGCAGGTCGAAAACTCGGGCTTGAGCTGGCCCCAGGTCTCGGGGCCACCGCTGCCGCCGTAGCTCCAGTGCGCGGCATGGCTGTCCGGGCTGTGGCCGGCGGCGGCCTTGGCCGCGCGCAGCCGGGCGATCCTGGCCGAGGTGCCACCGTGGCCACCCGGTTTGGCGGCGCCGTGGCCCGCCGACTTGGCCGCCACATGCGCAGCGGCCGTGCCCGTGGCGGATTCACCCGACTTGGACACCACCCGCATCACATACGGCGAAGGCGCCTCGGGCGCCTTCATCGCGCCCAGCTTGGTGGCCAGCTTCTCGCGCAGCGTGTCCATCGGATCGGCGGCGGTCGTGCCCGCCGTCTTGTGCGCCGGCGCGGCCTTGGCCGGCGCGGCATGCGCATCGGCGGCCCGGGCCGGCGCGGCAAACATCAAGGCCGCCACCGAGGCGGCGATCAAGCCCGCGGCAAGTACGGGGCGGGCGGCGGGGGGAAAGGCAGGTTTGGACATGGCAGGGCACTCGCGGCAAGAGACCAGGACGCTGCCAACGGGCACGCCCCACTCTCTGCGCTATCGGCCTTGGCGGTGCCATCTTGAGTACCGCGCCCGGCCCGCCCGGTCTCAGCCGGGCAGGCGCCGCACGCCGAGCCAGGCCACCAGGCCCACCGACATCAGCCCCAGCGAGGCCCAGGCCAGCGCCTGCGTGGAGTGCATCACCAGCGGCGCCAGCACGCCGGCCACGATGCCGTTGGCGGCGCTGCCCACGCAGGCCTGCAGCGACGAGGCCATGCCGCGCCGATCGGGTGCGAGGTCGAGCACCATCAGCGTGACCACCGGCACCATCAGCGCCCAGCCGAACGAGTACACCGCCACCGGCAGCAGCGCCCAGGCCGGGTGCGGCGTCAGCAGCAGGTTGAGCAGCACGTTCAGCACCGAGGTCGACAGCATGATCGCGAAGCCCCAGCGGATCTGCCGGCGCGGGCGCATGCGCCCGGCCAGCCGGCCGCTGACGGCGGCGCCCGACATGATGCCGGCGATCGACAGCCCGAAGAACCAGAAGAACTGTGTCGGCCCCAGGCCCAGGTGGGTGCCCAGCCATTCGGGCGCCGACAGCACGTAGAGAAACATGCCGTTGAACGGCACGCCGCTGGCGAACACCAGCAGCACGAAGCGCGGGTTGCGCACCAGCTCGGCATAAGCGCGCATCAGCGGCCCGGGGGCGAACGACTGGCGCGCCTCGGCATGCAGGGTCTCGGGCAGCAGCCGGTAGTTCAGCCCCCACAGCAGCGCGCCGATGACCACCAGCAGCCAGAAGATCGAATGCCAGCCCAGTTGCACGAACAGCAGACCGCCCAGCACCGGCGCGATGGCCGGCGCCACGCCGAAGAAGATGGTCACCTGCGACATCACCCGTTGCGCCTCGTCCTGCGGGAACATGTCGCGGATGATGGCGCGCGACACCACCACGCCCGCGCCGGCCGACATGCCCTGCAGCGCGCGGAAAGCCACCAGCTGGCCGATGGTCTGGCTCAGCGCGCAGCCCACCGAGGCCAGCGTGAACAGCGCCAAGCCCCACAGCACCACCGGGCGGCGGCCGAAGCTGTCGGACAGCGCCCCGTGGAACAGGTTCATCAGCGCAAAGCCGAACAGGTAGGCCGACAGCGTCTGCTGCATCTGCGCCGGCGTGGCGCCCAGCGACTGCGCGATGCCCGAGAAGGCCGGCAGGTAGGTGTCGATCGAGAACGGCCCCAGCGTGCCCAGGCAGGCCAGCAGGGCGGCCAATGCCCAACGGGGATGCGGCCAGAGACGTTGTGCGTTGGGATTCATGAGGCCCGAAATGAAAAGGCCGGCAGGCCTTGCAAGCCCCGCCGGCTGAAAAATTAGTGTGAAGCGAGCCGATAGGCCGGATTCTGTGCGGCGCCTGCGCCTCTTGCGAAGCCTCGGCGCCGTGACCGCCATTCCTCTGGGCCGGGAGTCGCCTACCCGGCTCGATGCCACCTACCCGCACACTCCCCGAGCCAGATCAACGTGTGCCTATTCGGTGTTGCTGCGCGTAGAGATTGCCCGTTTCACCCGAACTGAATCGGCTCGTCTCTGTTGCTCTGATCCGCACCTCACGGTGGACAGCCGTTAACTGCTACGCCGCTCTATGCAGTCCGGACCTTCCTCCAGGGCCACCTTTCGATGCTTGCCCCAGCGGCGGTCTGGCTTGCTTCACCGTGCGATTATCGCGGCTAACGCTTTGACCGCTGAACCCGAGGAGATCGATCCATGAAAGCCGACAGCATCCTGGCCACCATCGGCCACACGCCGCATGTGCGCATCAACCGCCTGTTTGCGGGCATTTCCGATTCGGCCACGGTGTGGATCAAGAGCGAGCGTGGCAACCCCGGCGGCTCGATCAAGGACCGCATCGCGCTGGCGATGGTCGAGGCGGCGGAGGCCAGCGGCGCGCTCAAGCCCGGCGGCACCATCATCGAGCCGACCTCGGGCAACACCGGCATCGGGCTGGCGATGGTGGCCGCGGTCAAGGGCTACAAGCTGGTGCTGGTGATGCCCGACAGCATGAGCATCGAGCGCCGCCGGCTGATGCTGGCCTATGGCGCCAGCTTCGACCTGACACCGCGCGAAAAAGGCATGAAGGGCTCGATCGCCCGCGCGCAAGAACTGGTAGCTGCCACGCCCGGCGCCTGGATGCCTCAGCAGTTCGAGAACCCGGCCAACATCGAGGTGCATGCGCGCACCACGGCCGAGGAGATCGCCGCCGACTTTCCCGACGGGCTCGACGCCATCATCACCGGCGTGGGCACCGGCGGCCACCTGACCGGCTGCGCCCAGGTGCTGAAGGCCAAGTGGCCGCAGCTGAAGGTGTTTGCGGTCGAGCCGGCCGCCAGCCCGGTGATCAGCGGCGGCGCACCCGCCCCGCACCCGATCCAGGGCATCGGCGCGGGCTTCATCCCCGCCAACCTGCACACCGGGTTGCTCGATGGCGTGATCCAGGTCGACGCCGAAGCCGCGCGCGATATGGCACGCCGCTCGGCCCGCGAAGAAGGCATGCTGGTGGGCATCAGCAGCGGCGCCACGCTGGCCGCCATCGCGCAGAAGCTGCCCGAACTGGGCGCCGGCGCGCGGGTGCTGGGCTTCAACTACGACACCGGCGAGCGGTATCTTTCGATCGAAGGCTTCCTGCCCGCTTGATCGCGGAGCGCCCCCCATTGGGGGGTGGCTCGGAATTTGAGCGACCTGCAGCCCAGAATGACGGCAAACCAGCGTTCAACAGGGAGCGTTCATGCCGGAATTCGGGCTGCCAGCCCATGGCGGGTATTGGGGCAAGGCACGCCCAGGCGAAGGCGCGGCCTCATGTCACTTGCTGGGGTATCACAGCCTGGACGTGGCGGCCGTGGGCGTCGAGGTCTTGCGCCAGATGCCCGCGCTGCGAGCGCTGTTCGCCAACGGCCTGGGGTTGCCGGCTCACCTGGTGGCGCCTTGGCTTGCTTTCTGGTTGGCGTTGCACGATCTGGGCAAGTTCTCCGAGGCGTTCCAGAGCCAATGTCCGGAGGTCTTTGAAGCGCTGCGCGGTCGGCCGCCCAACCCGGCCAAGCCCTACACCCTGCGCCATGACAGCCTGGGCATGCTGTTCTGGAAAGATGTGCTGCGCGAGCGGGTGATCGACCAGGCCTGGTTCGGTGCTGGCTCGGAGAACCTGGCTGATGGCCTCGACTGGTGGGCCCGCGCCTGTTGCGGCCACCACGGCCAGCCGCCGACCGAAGGCGACTACTGGGGCCAGCACTTCGACCGGCAGCATGACCGGGCCGCAGCGCTGGCGTTCACCGGCGCGATGCGCCAGCAGTTCATCAGCGCCGAGCTGGCCGAGGCGATTGCCCGGCAAGATCCGTATGAATTCGACGCTGTCAGCAAAGCGTTGTCATGGTGGCTGGCCGGGCTGGCCGTGCTGGCCGATTGGCTGGGCTCGAACACGCTGTACTTTCCCTACCAGGATCAGGCCCAACCGCTGACCGACTACTGGCGGCTGGCCCAGGACAGGGCCGCCCATGCGCTGGCTGCCAGCGGCGTGCTGCCAGCGCCCAGCGCGGTCGCCATGCCCTTTGGAACCCTCTTTCCCGCCATCGCGGCAGCGTCCCCGCTTCAACAGTGGGCCGCCGAGACGCCGCTGCACGCCGGCCCGCAGATCCACATGCTGGAAGACGTCACCGGCGCCGGCAAGACCGAGGCGGCCCTGATGCTGACCCACCGCCTGCTGGCCAGCGGCGCTGCCGACGGGTTTTTCATCGCGTTGCCCACCATGGCCACCGCCAACGCCATGTACGGCCGTATCGCCCTGTCCTATGCCCGGTTGTTTGCCGACCCCACCAGCCTGGTGCTGGCCCACGGCCAACGCCGGCTGGTGGGCGAATTTGCCGCCACCGTGCTGCCTGCAGGCCCCGACGAACACGATGCGCGGCAACTCGACGACACCGCCTCGGCCCGCTGCACCGCCTGGCTGGCCGACCACAACAAGCGCGCGCTGTTGTCGCCGGCCGGCGTGGGCACCATCGACCAGGTGTTGCTGGGGGTACTGCACAGCAAACACCAGTCACTGCGCCTGCTGGGGCTGGTTCGCAAGGTGCTGGTGATCGACGAAGTGCATGCCTGCGATGTCTACATGCAGGGCGTGCTGGAGGTG
>MESD01000057.1:0-593 GCA_001770815.1 Burkholderiales bacterium RIFCSPHIGHO2_12_FULL_69_20 | reverse complement strand
GTGCTGGAGGTGCTGCTGGGCTTCCATGCGCGGGCCGGCGGCAGCGCGGTGCTGCTCTCGGCCACGCTGCCGCAACGCATGAAACAAAGCTTGCTGGCCGCCTTCGCCAAAGGACTGGCACAACGCGCCCCCGCAGCCAACGAGATGGGCTACCCGCTCGTCACCTCATGGTCGTCAACGGCCACGGTGCCGCTGGCACAACAGGTGATTGCCACCCGCGCGGCGGTGCAGCGCCGCGTCAACGTGCGCAGCAGCAGCGACGAGGCCGAGGTGGTGGCCGCGATCGGCCAGGCCCTGGCGGCCGGCCAATGCGTGTGCTGGGTGCGCAACACGGTGGCCGATGCGCTGGCCGCGTTCGAGCGGTTCCAGCCGCTGCTGCCCATCGGCCACCTGCTGCTGTTCCACGCCCGCTTTGCATTGCGCGACCGGCTGGACATGGAAGAGCAGGTGCTGGCCCGCTTTGGCAAGGACAGCAGCGCCGACCAGCGCGCCGGCCGGCTGCTGATCGCCACCCAGGTGGTGGAGCAGTCGCTGGACGTCGACTTCGACCTGCTGGTCAGCGACCTGGCGCCGATCGACCGCCTGATCCAGCG
>MESD01000056.1:47854-50589 GCA_001770815.1 Burkholderiales bacterium RIFCSPHIGHO2_12_FULL_69_20 | reverse complement strand
TGGCCTTTGCCAACGTGGCGGCGTTTCAGCGCTTCGACCCCGCCGCGCCCCACACCTCGCGCTGTGTCGATGAGGACCTGAACCGCGTCTGGGCCGACGAGACCCTGTTCGGGCCGCGCGATTCGGTCGAGCTGCGGCGTGCGCGCCAGTTGCAGCCCTTCGTCGATGCGGCCGATCTGCTGCTGGACATCCATTCGATGAGCGAGCCCTGCCGGCCGCTGATGGTGTGCGGCACGCAGGACAAGAACGCCGCCTTCGCCCGCCGGCTGGGCGTGCCGGCCGATCTGCTGATCGACACCGGCCACCCGGCAGGGCTGCGTTTGATCGAGCGGGGTGGCTTCGGCGATCCGGCCAGCCCGCGGCTGGCGTTGCTGGTTGAGTGCGGCCAGCACTGGGAGCGTGCCGCCGAAGACGTGGCGATCGACACGCTGGTGCGCTTTCTGCACCTGACCGGCATCGTCGACGATCACTGGGCCGCCACGCGCACCCGCCTGCCGCTGCCGACCGAGCAGCGCCTGGTGCGGGTGACCGAGGCCATCGTGGCGCGCAGCGCCGACTTCCACTTCCTGGTGCCCACCGACGGCCTGGGCGTGGTGCTGCAGGCCGGCACGCCGATCGCCCAGGACGGCGACCAGGTCTGGTGCACACCCTACGACAACGCGGTGCTGGTGATGCCGTCCACCGCCCATGTGAAGCCCGGCAATACGATGGTGCGGCTCGGCCGCTTCGAGCCGCTGTAGCCGGTCAGGTCAGACCAGCACGCGTTCGATGCCGCCGGCGTTGGCCCGGCCCACGTAGTCCTGCAACCAGCTCTCGCCCAGGATCTGGCGCGCCATCTCCACCACGATGTAGTCGGCTTCGAGCAGGCCGTTGGCCATGTCGTCCTCGTAGCGCTTGAGGCCCTGCAGGCAGCTCGGGCAGCTGGTGAGGATCTTGACGTTGGCGGCCGGGGCCACCGATCCCGTCGCCCGCAAGGCCACCTCACCTTGCTGCAGCGATTCTTCCTTGCGAAAGCGCACCTGGGTGGCGATGTCGGGCCGGGTCACGCCCAGCGTGCCGCTCTCGCCGCAGCAGCGATCGTTCTTCAGCACGTTGGGGCCGACCAGCGCCTTCACGGTCTTCAACGAGTCCTGCAGCTTCATCGGGTTGTGGCAGGGCTCGTGGTACAGAAACCCGGGGGCATCGGCACTGCCCGCACCCGGCAGCGTGATGCCCTTTTCCAGCAGGTACTCGTGGATGTCGATGATGCGACTGCCGGGAAAGATCTCCTCGAACTTGTAGCCCTGCAACTGGTCGTAGCAGGTGCCGCAGCTGACCACCACGGTCTTGATGTCCAGGTAGTTCAGCGTATTGGCCACGCGGTGAAACAGCACCCGGTTGTCGGTGATCATCTTCTCGGCGCGGTCGAACTGGCCCGAGCCGCGCTGCGGATAGCCGCAGCACAGATAACCCGGCGGCAGCACGGTCTGCACGCCCGCATGCCACAGCATGGCCTGGGTGGCCAGGCCAACCTGGCTGAACAGCCGCTCGGATCCGCAGCCGGGGAAATAGAACACCGCCTCGGACTCGGCCGTGGTGGCCACCGGGTTGCGGATGATGGGCACGTAATCGCGGTCCTCGATGTCGAGCAGTGCACGCGCCGTCTTCTTCGGCAACCCGCCAGGCAGCTTCTTGTTGATGAAGTGGATCACCTGCTCGCGCACCGGCGCGGCGCCCAGCGTGGCCGGCGGCGCGTTGGTCTGCTTGCGCGCGGCCAGCTTGAGCACCTCGTTGGCCAGCCGCTGCACCTTGAAGCCGATGCCCACCATCGCGCCGCGCATCAGCTTGATGGTCTGCGGGCTGGTGGCGTTGAGCATCAGCATCGCGGCGGCGTTGCCCGGGCGGAAGCTCTTCTTGCCCATTTTGCGCAACAGGTTGCGCATGTTCATCGTCACGTCGCCGAAGTCGATCTTCACCGGGCAGGGCGACAGGCACTTGTGGCACACCGTGCAGTGGTCGGCCACGTCCTCGAACTCTTCCCAATGCGCCAGGCTGACGCCGCGGCGCGTCTGCTCCTCGTACAAGAAGGCCTCGACCAGCAGCGAGGTGGCCAGGATCTTGTTGCGCGGGCTGTACAGCAGGTTGGCCCGCGGCACATGGGTGGCGCACACCGGCTTGCACTTGCCGCAGCGCAGGCAGTCCTTGACGCTGTCGGCGATGGCGCCGATGTCGCTCTGCTGCATGATCAGCGACTCGTGCCCCATCAGCCCGAAGCTGGGTGTGTAGGCGTGGCTCAGGTCGGCCGCATGCACGTCGGCACCCAGCCCGCGCAGCGCTTCGCCGCGCAGCAGCTTGCCCTTGTTGAAGCGGCCCTCGGGGTCGATGCGCGCCTTGTAGGCGGTGAAGGGCGCCATCTCGGCATCGCTCAGGAACTCGAGCTTGGTGATGCCGATGCCATGCTCGCCGCTGATCACGCCGCCCAGGCTGCGCGCCAGCGCCATGATGCGGGCCACCGCCTCGTGGGCGGTCTGCAGCATCGGGTAGTTGTCGCTGTTGACGGGGATGTTGGTGTGCACGTTGCCGTCACCGGCATGCATGTGCAGCGCCACCCACACCCGGCCACGCAGCACCTCCCGGTGGATGCGCTTGAACTCGGCCACCAGCGGCGCAAAGGCTTCGCCCGGAAACAGCGCCTCGAAGGGCTTGAGCACCTGCGTCTTCCAGCTGGCGCGCAAGGAATGGTCCTGCAGCTGCTC
>MESD01000056.1:26508-47826 GCA_001770815.1 Burkholderiales bacterium RIFCSPHIGHO2_12_FULL_69_20 | reverse complement strand
CGCGCACCTCGCGCAACTCGGCCAAGGCCTGCTGCACCCGCTCTTCCAGCAGCTCGGGGCCGGGAACGCCGCCGGCATCATCGGTGGGGCCCAGCGGCAACGCGCCTGCGGCCAGCAGCGCTTCCAGCCGGTCGAGCAGCTGCAGCTTGTTGCGCAGGCTCAGTTCGATGTTGATGCGCTCGATGCCCAGGGTGTATTCGCCCATGCGCTCGAGCGGGATCACCACGTCTTCATTGACCTTGAAGGCGTTGGTGTGGCGGGCGATCGCCGCGGTGCGCTTGCGGTCGAGCCAGAACTTCTTGCGCGCCTCGGCGCTGACGGCCACGAAGCCCTCGCCCGATCGGCTGTTGGCGATGCGCACCACCTCGCTGGTGGCGCGGGCCACGGCGTTCTGATCGTCGCCGACGATGTCGCCGAACAGCACCATCTTGGGCAGCCCGCCGCGCTTGCTCTTGGTGGCATAACCCACCGCCTTGAGGTAGCGGTCGTCCAGGTGCTCCAGGCCGGCCAGGATCGCGCCGCCCTGCTTCGCATCCTCGAACAGAAAGTTCTTGATCTCGACGATCGAGGGCACCGATTCGATCGGGTTGCCGAAAAACTCGAGGCACACCGTGCGCACGTGGGCCGGCATCTTGTGCACGATCCAGCGCGCGCTGGTGATCAGGCCGTCGCAGCCTTCCTTCTGGATGCCGGGCAGGCCGGCCAGGAACTTGTCGGTGACGTCCTTGCCCAGGCCGGCCTTGCGGAACACGCTGCCGGGGATGTCGAGCCGCTCGGTCTTCTCCAGCACCTTGCCCGAGGCATCGAACCAGCGCAGCTCGAAGCTGGCCACCGGCGCGTCGTGGATCTTGCCCAGGTTGTGGTCGAGCCGGATCACCTCCAGCCATTGGGCCTGCGGCGTCACCATGCGCCACGAGGCCAGGTTGTCCAGCGCGGTGCCCCACAGCACGGCCTTCTTGCCGCCGGCGTTCATCGCGATGTTGCCGCCCACGCAACTGGCCTCGGCGCTGGTGGGGTCGACCGCGAACACATGGCCCGCACGCTCGGCCGCGTCGGCCACGCGTTGGGTGACGACGCCCGCGCCGGTCCACACGGTGGCCACCTTGCGCTCCACCCCGGGCAGGTCGACGAACTCGACCTCGCTCATCTGCTCGAGCTTCTCGGTGTTGATCACCGCGCTCTTCCAGGTCAGCGGCACCGCGCCGCCGGTGTAGCCGGTGCCACCGCCGCGCGGGATGATGGTCAGCCCCAGCTCGACGCAGCCGGCCACCAGCGCGGCCATCTCGGCCTCGGTGTCGGGGGTGAGCACGACGAACGGGTACTCGACCCGCCAGTCGGTGGCATCGGTCACGTGCGACACCCGCGACAGGCCATCGAACTTGATGTTGTCGCGGGCAGTGGCGCGGCCCAGCACCCGGCGGCTGCGGCTGCGCAGCTCGGACACGGTGGCGAAATGGCCGGCAAAGCGCTGCACCGCGGCACGGGCCAGGTCGAGCAGCTCGCCCACATGACCATCACGCGCCGCATCGACGTCGGGCGTGCGGCGCTGCGCCACTTCGTTCAGGCGGTGGTTCAGCGCGTCGGTCAGCAGTTGCCGGCGCTTGGGGTTGTCCAGCAGGTCGTCTTCGAGGTAAGGGTTGCGCTGCACCACCCAGATGTCGCCCAGCACCTCGAACAGCATGCGTGCCGAGCGGCCGGTGCGGCGTTCGTCGCGCAGCAGGCCCAGCACCGCCCAGGCACGCTCGCCCAGCAGCCGGATCACGATTTCGCGGTCGGAGAACGAGGTGTAGTTGTACGGAATTTCGCGCAGGCGCGGCGCCTGCTCGGCCTGCGGATCAAGGGCGGCCTGGCCGTGTGCGGCCGGGCGGGAAAGGACGAGCGGTGCGTTCATGGAGCAGGGGCGCCAGATTCAGGGTGGACAATCAGCGACGCCCGGGCAGGCACCTGAAAGCTCGGATTATCGCAGTGCAGCATCGGCCAACCGGCCGCTTCGCAACCGGCCCGTACCGGCTGGCGGGTTAATCCCGTAGCGATGGTCGGTGCCGGTGTGACAGAAACGGACCTGTCATAAAACAGCGACACACTCGGCCGTTTTGGCGCTTTCTGCCCATTCGGCCGGCTCGGCCCTCGAGAACCTTCACGGAGATGACATGAAACTGAAATTGCATGCCGCGGCCCTGGCTGCCGCCACCCTGCTGGCGCTGCCGGCCCAGGCGCAGACCGAGATCCAGTGGTGGCACTCGATGACCGGCGCGCTGGGCGACCGGGTGACCGAAATGGCCACCGGTTTTAATGCCAGCCAGAAGGACTACAAGGTGGTGCCGGTCTACAAGGGCAGCTACCCCGAGTCGATGACCGCTGCCATCGCCGCATTCCGCGCCGGCAACGCGCCGCACATCGTGCAGGTGTTCGAGGTGGGCACCGCCACGATGATGTCGGCCCGTGGCGCGATCAAGCCGGTCTACCAGCTGATGAAGGATTCGGGCCAGCCCTTCGACCCCAAGTCCTACGTCTCGGCGGTGGCGGGCTACTACACCGACAGCAAGGGCAACATGCTGTCGATGCCCTTCAACTCGTCGACGCCGGTGTTCTACATCAACAAGGACGCGTTCAAGAAGGCCGGTCTCGATCCCAACGCCGTCCCCAAGACCTGGAAGGATTTCGGCATCGCGGCCGGCAAGCTCAAGGCCAGCGGGCAGAGCTGCGTCTACACCACCGGCTGGCCGTCATGGGTGCATGTGGAGAACTTCAGCGCCTGGCACAACCTGCCGATCGGCACCAAAGAAAACGGCATCGGCGGCATCGACACCCAGTTCACGATCAACTCGCCGCTGCATGTGGCCCACATCCAGATGCTGGGTGACTTTGCCAAGAATGGCTGGTTCACCTATGCCGGCCGGCGCAACGAAGCCGAGGCCAAGTTCTTCAGCGGTGAATGCGCGATGCTGACCAGCAGTTCGGCAGCGCAGGCCAACATCCGCAAGAACGCGAAGTTCGAGTTCTCGGTCAACTTCCTGCCCTACAACGACACCATCAAGGGCGCGCCGCAGAACTCGATCATCGGTGGCGCCAGCCTGTGGGTGCTGGCGGGCAAGAAGGCCGTCGACTACAAGGGTGTGGCGCAGTTCTTCAACTACATCGCCAGGCCCGAGTTGCAGGCCAGCTGGCACCAGGGCACCGGCTACGTGCCGCTGACCAATGCGGCGGCCGAGCTGACCCGCAAGACCGGCTACTACGAGAAGAACCCGGGCACCGACGTGGCCGTCAAGCAGCTCAACAACAAGGCGCCGACGGCCAACTCCAAGGGCCTGCGCTTCGGCAACTTCGTGCAGGGCCGCGAGGTGATCGAGGAAGAGATCGAATCGGTGCTGGCTGGCAAGAAGGACGCCAAGACCGCGATGGACGAAGCGGTGCGGCGTGGCAACGAGATCCTGCGCAAGTTCGCCGCGGCCAACAAGGAGTGAGCCTCTGGGCCCGACGCCCGCATCGCCGGGCGCCGGGCGTACCTGACTGAACCTCCTGCATGGAAAAGCGCGTTTTCTTCCGCTCGGCCTGGCTGCCCTACCTGCTGGTGGCGCCGCAATTGGCGATCACCGTGATCTTCTTCTTCTGGCCGGCCGCGCAGGCGCTGTGGTTTGCCTTCCTGCGCCAGGACGCCTTCGGCATGCGCTCGGAGTTTGCCGGCCTCGACAACTTCCGTGACCTGCTGGCCGACAGCAACTACCTGCAGTCGTTCCAGGTCACCGCCGTCTTCAGCGTGCTGGTGGCGGTGGGCGGGCTGGCCCTGGCGCTGCTGCTGGCGGTGATGGCCGACCGGGTGATCAAGGGCGCGCTGGGCTACCGCACGCTGCTGATCTGGCCCTACGCGGTGGCGCCGGCCATCGCCGGGGTGTTGTGGGGCTTCATGTTCGCGCCGTCGATCGGCATCGTCACCTATGCGCTCAAGGGCTTCGGCATTCATTTCAACTGGGTGCTGCAGAGCGACCAGGCCATGCTGCTGGTGGTGATGGCGTCGGTGTGGAAGCAGATCAGCTACAACTTCCTGTTCTTCCTGGCGGGGCTGCAGTCGATCCCGAAGTCGTTGATCGAAGCCGCGGCCATCGACGGTGCGCGGCCATTCCGGCGCTTCTGGACCATCGTCTTTCCGCTGCTGTCGCCCACCACCTTCTTCCTGCTGGTGGTCAACATCGTCTATGCGTTCTTCGACACCTTCGGCGTGATCGACGCCACCACCCAGGGCGGGCCCTCGGGCGCCACCCAGATCCTGGTCTACAAGGTCTACAACGATGGCGTCAAGGCGGCCGACCTGGGCGGCTCGTCGGCCCAGTCGGCGATCCTGATGGTGATCGTGATCGTGCTGACGGTGGCGCAGTTCCGCTTCGTCGAGCGGCGCGTCAATTACTGAGGCCGGAGCGCAACCCACATGGTCGAACGACGCCCCTGGCTGAGTGTGCTGACGCATCTGGTGCTGATCAGCGGTGTGCTGCTGGTGGCCTTTCCGCTCTACATCACCTTCGTGGCGTCCACGCTGACGCTGGAGCAGGTGCTGCAGGTGCCGATGCGGCTGCTGCCGGGCGACCAGTTCTGGGCCAACTACACGCAGGTGCTGGGCGCGGGCAGCACCCGTGGCTCGGCGGCGCCGGTGGCGCCGATGCTGTTCAACAGCCTGGTGATGGCGCTGGTGATCGCCGTCGGCAAGATCGCCATCTCGATCATCAGCGCGTTTGCGATCGTCTACTTCCGCTTTCCGCTGCGCAAGTTCTTCTTCTGGATGGTCTTCGTCACGCTGATGCTGCCGGTCGAGGTGCGCATCATCCCGACCTTCAAGGTGGTGTCCGACCTCGGCATGCTCGACACCTACGCCGGACTCACGCTGCCGCTGATCGCCTCGGCCACCGCCACCTTCCTGTTCCGGCAGTTCTTCCTCACCGTGCCCGATGAACTGCTCGAAGCTGCCCGCATGGATGGCGCAGGGCCGATGCGCTTCTTCTTCGACGTGCTGCTGCCGCTGTCGGCCACCAGCATCGCCGCGCTGTTCGTGATCCAGTTCATCTACGGCTGGAACCAATACCTCTGGCCGCTGCTGATCACCAGCGACGAAAGCATGTACACCGCAGTGATCGGCATCAAACGCATGATCGTCGGCGGCGATGCCCTGACCGAGTGGAACCTGGTGATGGCCACCGCGATGCTGGCCCTGCTGCCGCCGGCGCTGGTGGTGTTGCTGATGCAGCGCTGGTTCGTCAAGGGCCTGGTGGACACCGAGAAATAGAACCCGACAAGGACAACATGGGCGCCATCGCCATCAACAACGTCGTCAAGCGCTATGGCCGCGGCGCCAAGGCCAACCAGGTGATCCACGGCGTGTCGGCCGACATCACCGACGGCGAGTTCATCGTCATCGTCGGCCCCAGCGGCTGCGGCAAGAGCACGCTGCTGCGCATGGTGGCCGGGCTCGAGGAGATCAGCGAGGGCCAGATCAGCATCGGCGGTCGGGTGGTCAACGACGTCGAGCCGGCCGACCGCGACATCGCGATGGTGTTCCAGAACTACGCGCTCTACCCGCACATGAGCGTGTACGACAACATGGCCTACGGCCTGAAGATCGCCCGCGTGCCCAAGGCCGAGATCGAGGCACGGGTGCAGAAGGCCGCAGCCATCCTCGAGATCGGGCCGTTTCTGCAGCGCACGCCGCGCCAGCTGTCGGGTGGCCAGCGCCAGCGCGTGGCGATGGGCCGCGCCATCGTGCGCCAGCCGGCGGCCTTCCTGTTCGACGAGCCGCTGTCCAACCTCGACGCCAAGCTGCGCGCGCAAACCCGCCTCGAGATCCAGAAGCTGCACCGCGAGCTGGGGGTCACCTCGCTGTTCGTCACCCACGACCAGGTCGAGGCGATGACGCTGGCGCAGCGCATGATCGTGATGAACGCCGGCCGGGTCGAGCAGATCGGCACGCCCGAGCAGGTGTATGGCAAGCCCGCCAGCAGCTTCGTCGCCAGCTTCATCGGCTCGCCGCCGATGAACCTGCTGCCGGGCATCGCCGATGGCTCGCGCTTCACCATTGGCACCGGGGCGCAGGCGGTGGTGTTGCCCCTGCCCGGCGCCGCGCCGCGCCCGGGTGCGCTGATGCTGGGCCTGCGGCCCGAGCACGCCGAGATCCAGCCCGAGGGTCGCTGGCCGTTGATGGTGGAAACCGTCGAGATGCTGGGCGCTGAACGCCTGGTGCATGGCCGCATCGGCGGGGCGTCAGGGCTTGAGTTGTTCACCGTGCGCATCGACGCCACCCTGCCGCCACCGCGCGTGGGGCAGGCCGTCCACATGACCGCCGCGCCAGACCACCTGCATTGGTTCGACGCCACCACCGGTCTGCGCGTGGGCGCATGACCGCGCCAACCGATTGGCCCTACCCGCGTTGGGTGGCGCACCGCGGCGCCGGCAAGCTGGCCCCCGAGAACACCTTGGCCGCGTTTCGGCAGGGTGCGGCGTTGGGCTACCGGGCGTTCGAATGCGACGTCAAACTGTCGGCCGACGGCGTGCCCTTCCTGCTGCACGATGCCACGCTGCAGCGCACCACGTCCGCCACGGGCAACGCCGGTGAACGCCCCTGGAACGAACTGTCGCAGTTGGACGCCGGCAGCTGGCACGGCCGGCAGTTTGCCGGCGAGCCGCTGCCCACGCTGGCCGGGGTGGCCGCCTTCATCCAGCGCAACGGCCTGGCGCTGAACATCGAGATCAAGCCCACGCCCGGCCAGGAAGCCGTCACGGGCCATGTGGTGGCCGAACACGTCGCGCGGCTGTGGACCGGACTTGCCGTGCCGCCGCTGCTCAGCTCATTCCGCCCGGAATCGTTGCGGGCGGCCCGCGCGGCCGCACCACAGCTGCCACGCGCGCTGCTGATCGACACGCTGTGGACCGGCTGGTTCGAGATGGCCGCATCGCTGGGCTGCGTGGCGGTGGTCACCAACCACCAGCTGATGGATGCCGCATTGCTGGCCAGGGTGCACGAGGCAGGATGGCGCGCCATGGTCTACACCGTCAACGAGCCGGCCGATGCACAACGGTTGCTGGCCTTGGGCATCGACGGCCTGATCACCGACGCGGTCGACCGCTTCGCCCCCGCGGCGGATTGAAGGGGGCAGGCGCCCCTGTGTCCGTCAAGGGCCGGCGTCACCTGCGGCGTTGGGCAGGGTACGCACGCTGCGGATCACGGCGCTGCGCCATGCCAATCCCGCCAGCAACAACGCGGCCACGCCCGCGGCGCCCAGCGCCTGCGACAGACCGACATGCTCGCCGATCCAGCCCCCGGCCAAGGCGCCAGGCGCTGCCGGCAGCAGGATCAACCAACGCATCGTGGCGGTCATGCGGCCCAGCATCGGCGTGGGCGTCACGGCCTGGCGCATGGCCAGGAAGTTGATGAACACCAGCACACCACCGCTGCCAGTGAGCATCAGCATGGCGGCAAAGGCGACCACGCCAGAAGTGCCGGCTGGCCACAGCAGGGGCAGCAACCAGCCCAGGCCGCAGACCACAAAGCCGATCAACATCGATGGGCCGGGCCCGCAGCGTTCGCTGAGCCGGTGGCCCAGCACGCTGGCCGAAATGGTGCCCACCCCCAGGCCGGCGTAGCACAGGCCGATCGCCTGCTCGTCCAGGCCCAATCCGCGCGATGCGTGCAGGATCTGCACCACCATCGCCGCGTTGTGGCACATCTGCCAACCACCCACGGCCAGGGCCAGGGCCACCAGCAGACGTTGCCTGCGCACAAAGCTCAGGCCGGCGCGCAGCTCGCGCCAGAACTCGGTTCGTTCGCGATCGGGTTTGGGTTCATTCACCCGGACACCGCGCAGGATGGCGGCCGAAACCACCAGCATCACGGCGTCCACCAGCAAGGCAATGGGCGGGCCGACCAGCTTGATCAACACGCCCGCCAGACCCGGACCCGCCACTTCGGCCCCAGAGCTGGCGAGCGCATTCTTGGCATGCGCCTCCACCAGACGCTCACGCGGCACCACCTGGGTCAGCACGATCTGCGCGGCACTGCCCGCCGTGGTTTGCACCGCGCCGATGGCAAAGCCCACCGCGTACAACCAAGGCATGCTCAACCAGCCCAGCCACCAGGCCAGTGGCACGCTGGCCACCGCCACCGCGATGGTCATCTCGCCCAGCACATACACCGGCAGTTTGCGCACCCGGTCCAGCCACACGCCGGCCGGCAGCGACAGCAGCGCAAACGGCAGGGTCTCCACGGCCGTGAGCAGGCCCATCTGCGTGGGCGTGGCCTGCAGCAGCAGTGCCGCCGTCAGTGGCAACGCCAGCAGCGTCACCTGTCCACCGACCGAGCTGATCAGGATCGAGATCCACAGCCGCCGATACACCGCATCGCGCAGCAGATCGTTGAATGGCAGACCCCAGCGTCGCCCGCCCGGGCTTTGCCCGTCTTTGTTGTCTTTTTGCAATCCTGCCCCCTGCCACGCCAGCGCCCCCTGGGACACCACGTCGCGCAGTTCACATTGTCGGTGAGGCACCTGACGTCACCGGTCAGGCATCACCCCAACCCCGGGGGGCAGCCCTTTCGGGCTGCGCGGCAGGATCAGCTGCGGTAGTCGGCGTTGATACTGACGTAGTCGTGCGACAGGTCGCAGGTCCACACCGTGGTGGACGCCTGGCCACGATGCAGCAGCACACGCACCGTGATTTCACTCTGCTTCATCACGCGCTGGCCGTCGGCCTCGCTGTAATCTGGATGGCGCCCGCCCTGCGTGGCCACGTACACATCGTCCAGGTACAGGTCGATCAGGCTCTGATCCAGATCGTCGATGCCGGCATAACCCACCGCGGCCAGGATGCGCCCGAGATTGGGATCGCTGGCGAAGAACGCCGTCTTGACCAACGGTGAATGGGCGATCGCATACGCCACATGCCGACACTCGTCTTCGTCGGCCCCCCCTTCGATCTGCACCGTGATGAACTTGGTGGCCCCTTCACCGTCACGCACGATGGCCTGCGCCAACTGCTGCGACACCGCGGTCACCGCGTCGCGCAAGATCTGGCCATCGGCTGATTCGAGTGATTCGATTGGCGGGTTGCCCGCTTGCTGGGTGGCGATCAGCACGAACGAATCGTTGGTAGAGGTATCGCCATCGATGGTGATGCGATTGAAGCTGGCGTCTGCTGCCGCCGTTACCAGGGTCTGCAGCAACCCCGGGGCGATGACGGCGTCAGTGGCCACGAAGCCCAGCATCGTCGCCATGTTCGGCCGGATCATGCCCGCACCTTTGCTGACACCGGTGATCGTGACGGTGCGCCCGCCAATCAACACCTGGCGCGACGCCGCCTTGGGCAGCGTGTCGGTGGTCATGATGCCTTGCGCGGCATTGGCCCAGCCATCGGCCCGCAGATCCGCCAAGGCCGCAGGCAGACCGGCCTCGAGGCGATCGACCGGCAGCGTTTCCATGATCACACCCGTGGAAAACGGCAGCACCTGCTCGGGTGCCAAGTCCATCAGGCCGGCCAACGTTGCGCAGGTGCGTCGCGCGCGGGCAAGGCCATCGGCACCGGTGCCGGCATTGGCATTGCCAGTGTTCACCACCACTGCCCGGATGCCTGTCGCACCAACGGCGTGCGCCAGATGCTCACGACAGACTTGAACCGGTGCGGCACAGAACCGATTGCGGGTGAAGACGCCGGCCGCCGACGCACCGGCATCCAGCGCCAGCACCACCAGATCGACTCGATTGGGCTTGCGGATGCCGGCGCGCGCGACACCGATGCGAACACCCGGCACCGCGTGCAAGGAACTGGGATCTGGCGGCAACAGGTTGACGGGCATGCGTAGGCACCTCGGGCGCGTTGAAGATCGAACCGATTGTAGAAGCGGGGCCGATCTCGTCTGGTCTGCCGTGCCTGCACCCAATCGGCAAGTCGAGCGCAAGGACCTGCCAGAAAACAAAAAAGCGGCCGAAGCCGCTCTTTCTCAGCACTGCGGGCCGAAGCCCGCGCTGAATCAACCGTTTTGACGACGACGGGCCAGGAAGCCCAGAGCGCCCAGACCAGCCAACATCATGGCCAGCGTTTCGGGTTCAGGAACCGGAACGGCGGTCACGCTGATTGCGCCGTTGTAGATACCACCCGAAGCACCCGTTGCAACGCCACCCACAGCAAGGTAGTAGTCGCCCGGGCCGCTAGCACCCCAGGTCAGGGACATAGCGTCACTGCCCACAGAAAAAGCAGACGCAACCGTCGTGTCATCACCCGTACCAATGATCCCGTCAGCATTCGACACCAACGCGAACGACGTAAACGCTGTGTCAAACATCATCGGGAGCAAAGTGAAATCGGAGATGCTGTATCCCGACCCGCCATTGGCAGGAAGGCTGAACGTGAAGATGTCCAGGAAAGGCCCCGGAATTGCGTATCCCCCAAACGACAGCGGCGCACCAACAGGCGCAGCGCCCAGGCTGGTGGTAGTGGCGTTGACTGCACCACTGGTCATCAAACAAGCAGCGACCGTAGCAGCAGCAACAAATTTCAATTTCATGATCAAACCTCCGAGATTAATTTCAACAACCGAGCACCTAGACGAATTGAGCAAAATACATGCCTGACTTCGACCCACTCAACACCGCTACCGCTACTGATTTCACTTGGCCGCAGTGTAGGTGCCACCTTTGCTGCGTCCATCCCCTACCTGAGGGATGCAGCCCAAGTGGTCATCCGTCTGCCACATCCCCACGTTAACCGAGGCGCGGCAGGCACACGGCATGCGGGCCTGAAACTTGAGGATCAAGTTGTAACGATCGGTCGCGGCGCAGCGGCTCAGCGGCCGCGGCTGTCAAGCCAGCTTGCCGTGGCAGCTCTTGTACTTCTTGCCACTGCCACACGGGCACGGATCGTTACGTCCGACACGCGGCAGGTCGGCGGTCGCGGTGGCCGGATCGGTCACCTGGCTCACGCTGCCATCCTCGTTGGGATGGGTGTAGGTGACGTTGCTCACCTGTGAGGCCTGCTCCTCCAGCGCCTCGGCGGCCTGGGCCACCTGCTCCTGGCTCTGGATGCGCACGGTCAGCAGCAGGCGAGTGACTTCCATCTTCACCACGTCCAGCAACTGGCTGAACAGTTCGAAGGCTTCGCGCTTGTACTCCTGCTTCGGATTCTTCTGCGCGTAGCCGCGCAGATGAATGCCCTGGCGCAGGTAGTCCAGTGCAGCCAGGTGCTCGCGCCAATGGCTGTCGATGGCCTGCAGCAGCACCATGCGCATGAAGGGGTTGAACTGTTCCAGCCCCACCATCGCCAGCTTGGCATCGAAGGTGGCATCGGCCGCTGCCACCACCTTGTCGACGATGTCGTCGTCGGTGATGGTGTCGCTCTTCTCCACCTCGGCGGCCAAGGCCACTTCAACTTGCCATTCTTCGGCCAGCGCCTTCTCGAGCGCCGGCAGGTCCCACTGCTCTTCAACACTTTCAGACGGCACCCAGGTGCGCACCACGCCGGTCATGGCGCTCTTGCGCAGGTTGGTGATCTGGGCCAGCACCGAATCGGACTCGAGGATCTCGTTGCGCTGCTGGTAGATCACCTTGCGCTGGTCGTTGCTGACGTCGTCGTACTCGAGCAACTGCTTGCGGACGTCGAAGTTGCGCGCCTCGACCTTGCGTTGCGCGCCCTCGATGCTGCGGCTGACGATGCCGGCTTCGATGGCCTCGCCCTCGGGCATCTTCAACCGGTCCATGATCGCGCGCACGCGATCACCGGCAAAGATGCGCATCAGCGGGTCTTCCAGCGACAGGTAGAAGCGGCTCGCACCCGGATCGCCTTGGCGCCCGGCACGGCCCCGCAGCTGGTTGTCGATGCGCCGGCTCTCGTGGCGCTCGGTGGCGATGATGCGCAGGCCACCGGCCGCCTTGACCTGGTCGTGCAGGCCCTGCCACTCGTCCCGCAGCTGCTGGATGCGGCGCGCCTTGTCGTCGGCCGGAATCGAGTCGTCGGCATCGAGCAGCTGCACCTGCTTCTCGACGTTGCCGCCCAGCACGATGTCGGTGCCGCGGCCGGCCATGTTGGTGGCGATGGTGACCACGCCCGGGCGGCCGGCCTGGGCCACGATCTCGGCCTCTTTGGCGTGCTGCTTGGCATTGAGCACCGCGTGCGGCAGCTTGGCCTGGGTCAGCAGACCCGAGATCAGCTCGGAGTTCTCGATCGAGGTGGTGCCCACCAACGTGGGCTGGCCGCGCTGATGGCAGTCGCGAATGTCCTCGAGCACCGCGTTGTACTTCTCGCGGGCGGTCTTGTAGATCAGGTCGAGCTCGTCCTTGCGGATGGTCGGCCGATTCGGCGGGATCACCACGGTCTCCAGGCCGTAGATCTCCTGGAACTCGTAAGCCTCGGTGTCGGCCGTGCCGGTCATGCCGCCCAGCTTGCCGTACATGCGGAAGTAGTTCTGGAAGGTGATCGAGGCCAACGTCTGGTTCTCGCTCTGGATCTGCACGCCTTCCTTGGCCTCCACCGCCTGGTGCAGGCCGTCGCTCCAGCGTCGCCCGGTCATCAACCGGCCGGTGAACTCGTCGACGATGATGATCTCGCCGGCCTGCACCACGTAATGCTGGTCGCGGTGATACAGGTGGTTGGCCCGCAGCGCTGCGTACACATGGTGCATCAGCGAGATGTTGGCCGCGTCGTACAGGCTGGCGCCTTCGGCCAGCAGGCCGGCCTCGCTCAGCAGGCGCTCGGCGTTTTCGTGGCCATCCTCGGTCAGGAAGACCTGATGGCTCTTCTCGTCGACGGTGAAGTCACCCGGCTCGATCACGCCCTCGCCGGTGCGCGGATCGGCTTCGCCGATCTGCTTCTTCAGCGCCGGGATGACACCGTTGATGCGCACGTACATCTCGGTGTGGTCTTCGGCCTGGCCGCTGATGATCAGCGGCGTGCGGGCCTCGTCGATCAGGATCGAGTCCACCTCGTCGACGATGGCGAAGTTCAGGCCCCGTGCCACGCGGTCGCGCAACTCGTAGACCATGTTGTCGCGCAGGTAGTCGAAGCCGAACTCGTTGTTGGTGCCGTAGGTCACGTCCGACGCGTAGGCTGCCTGCTTCTCTTCGCGGCTCATGCCGGGCACGTTGACGCCCACCGTCAGCCCCAGGAAGCGGTAGAGCTGCCCCATCCATTCGGCATCGCGCCGGGCCAGGTAGTCGTTGACGGTGACCACATGCACGCCCTTGCCCGACAGGGCATTGAGGTACACCGGCAGCGTGGCCATCAGTGTCTTGCCCTCGCCGGTGCGCATTTCGGCGATCTTGCCGTTGTGCAGTGTCATGCCGCCAATCAACTGCACGTCGAAGTGGCGCATCTTCAGGCTGCGCTTGCCGGCTTCGCGCACCACCGCGAAGGCCTCGGGCAGCAGGTCGTCCAGCGACGTGCCTTGGGCCACCCGCTGTCGGAACTCATCGGTCTTGGCGCGCAGGGCGGCATCGTCGAGCTTCTCGAACTGCGGCTCCAACGCGCTGACCTTTTCCACCACACGGCGGTACTGTTTGAGCAGGCGGTCGTTGCGGCTGCCGAAAATCGAGGTGAGAAGCTTGGGCAACATGCGGTGTCGGGGGCTGTGGGCCTCGGGTCGGTGGCTGGCAGGTGGGTGGGGTGTGCGCCAACCGTGCAGACTCAGCGAGTGCGGGGCCGTTTCTGGGGCGTGAGGGCCGGCAAGCCGGCCTGGGGGTGGCGCACCAACTCGGGAGAACCAGTCTGCCTGGGTGCAATTGAGGGCTGCAGCCACTGCATGACGATCCACCACGGGCCTGTACCCCACCGGACTGCGGAGTCTATCATTCGGTCATTCAGCCACTGCGCGCGCCGCAACACACCCTTCGCTCATGGCACAAGCCCCCTACAGGCCATCTACATCCGCCCTGCCGAGCCACACCTTGGGCATCGGCCAAGCCTTGGCCGCCAGCGAGCCACTGGTCATGCTGGCGCGGCGCATGCGCGACTCGCAAGACCGGCTGGCTGCGATTTCGCCATTGCTGCCACCGGCAATGCGTCCCCACGTGAAAGCCGGTCCGATCGACGAGACCGGCTGGAGTCTGCTGGCCGGCAACAATGCGGTGGCCGCCAAACTGCGCCAGATGTTGCCGGCGCTGGAGGCGCACTTGCGCACCCGCGGCTGGGAGGGCCCGCCGCTGAAAGTGAAGTTGCTGACAGTGGGTTGAGCGGCCGTCGCACCCGTCGCATCGGCGCGTTGCAGGTGGTGTTTGGTGCCGGCTATCCGAATCGAACGGATGACCTACCGCTTACAAGGCGGTTGCTCTACCAACTGAGCTAAGCCGGCATGGCCCGGAATTCTAGGTTGCGCGGCGCACCACTGTGACGGCACGCAGCCCGCGCCGTGTCACTTGATGCGCTTGAGCGAGGGCCGCCCCCCCGGGGCAGGCGTGGGCGAGTCGGGCGGACGATCGGCGGGCGATTCATCGGCCGCCGCATGATGCTCGGTCGGCACAGCGGTCTCGTCGTCACCACCGGCCGGCGTGGCCAGCCGCAGGCCACTCCTGGCGGGCTCAGGCGATGCCGAACGTGCCCCGGCCTCGGTGACGTTTGATTCGGTGGGCACCGGAAAGGCCATGCCCTGGCCGTTCTCTCGGGCATAGATGGCCACGACGTGGTCCATCGGCACCACGATCTCGCGCGAGACGCCACCGAAGCGCGCCTTGAACTCGATGAACTCGTTGCCCAGGCTCAGGCCACTGGTGGCCTCGAAGCCGACGTTGAGCACGATCTCGTTGTTCTTCACGTACTCCATCGGCACCTGCACGCCCGCCGCCACGTACACCGCGATGTACGGCGTGAAACCGTTGTCGGTGCACCAGTCGTGCAGGGCGCGGATCAGGTACGGACGGGTCGACGTGCCCTGCTCGTCCGGTGCGGCCGGTTTGCTCATGCCAGGGCCTTCTTACTTGCGCATCACCTTCTCGGACGGCGTCAGTGCCTCGATGTAGGCCGGGCGCGAGAAGATGCGCTCGGCGTACTTCAGCAGCGGCGCCGCGTTCTTCGACAGGTCGATGCCGTAATAGTCCAGACGCCACAGCAGCGGCGCAATGGCCACGTCGAGCATCGAGAAGTCGTCGCCCAGCATGTACTTGTTCTTCAGGAAGATCGGCGCGAGCTGGGTAAGCCGCTCGCGGATCTGCGACCGCGCCTTCTCAAGCACCTTGTCATTGGCCTTGACGCCGCTGCGGCCTTCGAGCAGGTTGACGTGCGCGAACAGTTCCTTCTCGAAGTTGAACAGGAACAGCCGCACCCGCGCGCGTGCCACCGGGTCACCGGGCATCAGCTGCGGATGCGGAAAGCGCTCGTCGATGTACTCGTTGATGATGTGCGACTCGTACAGGATGAGATCACGCTCGACGAGGATGGGCACCTCGTTGTACGGATTCATCAGGGCGATGTCCTCGGGCTTGGCGAAGAGGTCGACATCGCGGATCTCGAAGTCCATGCCCTTCTCGAACAGCACAAAACGGCAGCGGTGCGAATAGGGGCAGGTCGTTCCGGAATAAAGCACCATCATGGCGGTGGGCTCCCAATGAAGCAGTGGCTCAAAAAACAATGCGCGCAACGGGCCCGGTGAGGCGGCCGCTGCGCGCTAGGCCCGGGCTTGGCAGCCGGGCCTGCGGGGCGTCGTTACTTGACGTCTTTCCAGTAGCTGGCGTTCAAGCGCCAGGCGATCAGCGTGAAGACCGCCAGGAACAGCAGCACCCACACACCCAGGCGCGCGCGCTGCGTCTGGTTGGGTTCACCCATCCATTGCAGGTAGGCCACCAGATCGGCCACTGCCAGGTCGTAGTCGGCCTTGTTCAGGGTGCCGGCCTTGGTCTGCTCGAACCCCTTGAACACATGCACGGTCTTGGCAGCATCGTGCGGGTCTTTCTCGTTGGCGTAGACCGCGCGCTGTTCGCCCTGCAACTCCCACAGCACGTGGGGCATGCCCACCGCCGGGAAGACCAGGTTGTTCCAGCCGGTCGGGGTGCTCTCGTCCCGGTAGAACGTGCGCATGTAGGTGTAGAGGTAGTCGGCCCCCGAACCGTTGCTGCCGGCACGCGAGCGGGCGATGACGGTCAGGTCGGGCGGCTGGGCACCGAACCACTCCTTGGCGTCCTTGGCGCTGAGCGAGACGTTCATCAGCTCGCCCACCTTCTCACCGGCGAACAGCAGGTTCTTCTTGATCTGCTCGTCGTTGAGGCCGATGTCGCGCAGGCGGTTGTAGCGCATGAACGCGGCCGCGTGGCAGTTGAGGCAGTAGTTGACGAAGAGTTTGGCACCGTTCTGCAGGGCCGCCATGTCGGTGATGCGGTCCTTGGGAAACTTGTCCCAGGCCGGGCCGGCTTCACTGGCCAGCGCACCGGTACAGAACGAGAGCGCGGCCAGCAGGCTAACAATGATTCTTTTCATGATCGAACGCTCCTGCTTCAGTGGGCCGTGAAGTTGACGCGATCGGGTACCTGCTTGAAGGTACCGATCGTGCTCCACCAGGGCATCAGCAGGAAGAAGCCGAAGTAGAACAGCGTGCCGATCTGCGAGACCAGCGTGCCCAGGTCGGAGGGCGGCTGGATGCCGAGGTAGCCCAGCACGACGAAGAAGACCACGAAGATGCCATAGAGCCACTTGTGCCACTGCGGTCGGTAGCGGATCGACTTGACCGGGCTGTTGTCCAGCCAGGGCAGCACGAACAGGATGATCACCGCACCGCCCATCACCACCACACCCCAGAACTTGGCGTCGAAGGTCTTGAGCAGCGCAATGGCCACGATGCCGCCGACCGCGATCGCGATGCGGGCCTTGCCCTTGACCGCGAGCAACGACACGACACCCGCCAAGGCGACGATCACGCACAGCACGTTGACCATCGTGTCGGTGGTGGCGCGCAGCATCGAGTAGTAGGGCGTGAAGTACCACACCGGCGCGATGTGCAGCGGCGTCTTCAGCGGATCGGCCGGGATGAAGTTGTTGTACTCGAGGAAGTACCCGCCCAGTTCGGGGCCAAAGAAGATGATGGCGCAGAACACCATCAGGAACAGGCCGACGCCGAAGATGTCGTGCACCGAGTAGTAGGGGTGGAACGCGATGCCATCCAGCGGGATGCCGGTCTTCGGATCCTTCTTGGCCTTGATCTCGACGCCGTCGGGGTTGTTCGAACCCACCTCGTGCAGCGCGATGATGTGGGCCACCACCAAGCCCAGCAGCACCAGCGGTACGGCGATGACGTGGAAGCTGAAGAAACGGTTCAGTGTGGCATCGCCCACCACGTAGTCGCCGCGGATCAGCAGCGCCAGGTCGGGGCCGACAAACGGCACGGCGGCGAACAGGTTGACGATCACCTGCGCGCCCCAGTAGCTCATCTGGCCCCAGGGCAGCAGGTAGCCCATGAAGGCTTCGGCCATCAGCGCCAGGAAGATCGCGCAGCCGAACACCCACACCAGTTCACGTGGTTTGCGGTAGCTGCCGTAGATCAGCCCGCGGTACATGTGCAGGTAGACCACCACGAAGAACGCCGAGGCGCCGGTGGAGTGCATGTAGCGGATCAGCCAGCCCCAGGGCACGTCGCGCATGATGTACTCGACCGAGGCAAAGGCCAGCGCCGCGTCGGGCTTGTAGTGCATCACCAGGAAGATGCCGGTGACGATCTGGATCACCAGCACCAGCAGCGCCAGCGAGCCGAAGATGTAGAACCAGTTGAAGTTCTTCGGAGCGTAGTACTCCGACATGTGCTCTTTGAACAACTTGGTGGCCGGGAACCGGTTGTCCACCCAGGTCATCAACTTCACACCCGCGGGTGCGTCGGCCGGAGCCGTCTTGAAATCTGCCATGTCGCCCTCTGTGCTTGAATGGATGCTCAGGCCTTCTTGTCCTCGCCGATCAGCAATCGCGAATCGGAGAGGTACATGTGCGGCGGCACTTCGAGGTTGTCGGGCGCGGGCTTGTTCTTGAAGACGCGGCCGGCCATGTCGAACGTGGAGCCGTGGCAGGGGCAGAAGAAGCCGCCCTGCCAATCATCGGGCAGCGAGGGCTGGGCGCCGGTGGCGAACTTGTCGCTCGGCGAGCATCCCAGGTGCGTGCAGATGCCCACGGCGACCAGGACCTCGTCCTTGATCGAGCGGTGGGTGTTGCGGGCGTAATCCGGGGTGAGGTCCAGGTTGCGCTTGCTGTCGGGGTCGGCCAGCTGCGGGTCGAGCGCCTTCAGCGCATCGAGCTGCTCCTTGGTGCGGCGCACGATCCAGACCGGCTTGCCACGCCACTCGACCGTCATCTTCTCGCCCGGCTTCAAGGCGCTGATGTCGGCCTCGACCGCGGCTCCGGCGGCCTTGGCGCGCTCGGACGGGGTGATGCTGCTGACGAAGGGCACGGCCACCGCAACGCCACCGAGGGCGCCGGCACCGGCCGTCATCGCCACCCAGGTGCGTCGGCCTTGGTCGACGGGGCTGTCACTCATGGGAATCCTCTTGAAGTTCGCCCGACAACGGGCAACGGATGGTCTTAGGGGCAACCCGGTATTCTAGCGGACGCAGCCTGCGCATTCCTTTCCATTGCGCCCGGTTTGACTTGACCACGCTCTCACGCATACTGCTCCGGGGCACGAGAGGGTGGCCCTTTGGCAACAAATCAAGCGAAGAAACAGGAGCAGTCATGAGTTTTGCAAGTGAGTTCAAAGAGTTTGCGATGAAGGGCAACGTCGTCGACCTCGCCGTCGGCGTCATCATCGGCGCCGCATTCGGCAAGATCGTCGACTCCATCGTCAAGGACCTGATCATGCCCATCGTCGGCAAGATCTTCGGCGGCCTGGATTTCAGCAACTACTTCATCCTGCTGGGCGACCCGCCGGCGGATTTCAAGGGGGCGATGACCTTTGCCGACCTCAGCAAGGCCGGCGTGCCGATGCTGTCCTACGGCAACTTCATCACCGTGGCGGTGAACTTCATCATCCTGGCTTTCATCATCTTCATGATGGTCAAGCAGATCAACCGCATGAAGGCCGACGTGCCGCCGGCGCCGCCCGCCGCGCCGGCGCCCACGCCCGAGGACGTGGTGCTGCTGCGCGAGATCCGCGACGCGCTGAAGAAGTAGGCGCCCGAAGCGCCTGCGGCGCTGCACCCCAGGCGGCGACAGGGTGGCGGCGCCGGGTCATGGGGTCAAGTCGGTCTGCCAGCGGCCGATAAGCCAGGGGTGAAGAGGCCCACCGTGGCCGCCAGGCGCCCCAGCCCGGGGTGGCCGGCGGCGCGATCCTGTCAGCCCGCCCATGGACCAGACCCTGCCACCCCGACTGCCCGCCAACCTGGAAAGCGCCGTACAGCGTGTGCGCATGGCCGCCCGCTCGGCCGCCGAGCACACGGTCGACAGCCTGGGCCTGGCCGCGTTGGGCATCACCAGCGTGCTGCAGCGTGATGCCCTGCTGGGGGCCCAGTACGAGCTCAACCGCAAGCTGGCGATCTTTGCGCTGACCTTCAACGAGACGCTGGACACCGACGTGGCGCGCCAGGCGGGCACACTGATGCCCACGGCCGGCCCGACGGTGACGCCGGATTCGCTGGTGGCGAGCTGGGAATCCCTGACGCTGGTCGACAACCATGAGGTCGAGATCCACATCTCGGCCGACCGCTTTGCCCTGGAGATCTCGCACGCCTGCGAATGGGAGATCCGCGAGCTCGACGCCTACATGGGCACGCTGCTGCACCTGGGTGCGGCCGACCACGACCGCAACCCCCTGCGCGCCGAAGTGGTCGGGCAGGCCATGATTCGTGCGATCGAGGCGATCGCCGACCGGCCCGAGGTGCGCAAGGTGCTGGTCACCGAGATCGGGCGCTCGCTGGCGAATGCGATGCGCCAGACCTACAGCGACATCGTCGCCGACCTGCGCCACGCGGGCGTGCGGCCGGTCGGCATGGCGGTGCGGGGCAGCACCGCGCGGGGCAGCTCGGTGCACGGTGGCCTGGGCACCGAGGCCTCCCCATCCAGAACCCAACACAGTGATCTCGGCGCCATGGATGGCGGCTGGAGCCCATCGAACGGCCACGAACTGACGGGTTCGGGCCGGCTGTCGGCGAGGTCGACCGCATCGCCCAGTGGCCGCGGGGGCTTTGCACCGTCCAGCCAGGGCGCCACCATGGGCCGGGTGGATGGCGAGATGATGTCGCTGATCCGCCGGCTGGCACAGCGCCCGGGCCATCGCACGGGGCACCACCCGGGGCACTACGCGGACGATACCGACGGCGGCCACGCCGGGTACGGCAGCCACGCTGGGTATAGCAGCCACGGCGGGTACGGCGGCGCGGGCGGCCACGGCGGGTACGACGAGCAGGCCGGTCACGGTGCCTCGGGCGCCTACCAAGGCGGCTCGGGCCATGGCGATTTCGAGCACTACGTGCACGGCCACGGGCCGCAGGATGGGGGCGAGCCGCAGCGCCTGGTGGCACCCAACCTGATCCTGGCCTACCGCGACGAGTTGCGCCAGGCGGCCACCGGCGCACTGGATCACATGGTGATCGACGTGATCGCCAGCCTGTTCGACCAGATCCTGTCGGACGCCAAGGTGCCGCCGCAGATGGCGCGCCAGATCGCGCGGCTGCAGCTGCCGGTGCTGCGCGCCGCACTGGGCGACAACAGCTTCTTCTCGTCGCGCCGCCACCCGGTGCGGCGCTTCGTCAACCGCATCGCCTCGCTGGGCACCGCGGTGGACGACTTCGACGGTGAAGAAGGCCGATCGCTGCTGGCACGGGTGGCCGCGCTGGTGCAGGAGGTGGTGGACGGCGAGTTCGACCAGATCGAGGTCTACGAGCAGAAGTTGCAGGTGCTGGAGGCCTTCATCGCCGCCCAGGCCCAGGCGCAGGTGCAGGCGCTGGGCGCTGCCGATGCGGTGCTGGCGCGCAAGGAAGAGCAGCTGCGCCTGCAGCAGCGCTTTGGGCAGGAGCTGGAAGGTGCGCTGCGTGGCCTGCCGGTGCCCGACTACCTGCGCGACTTCCTGGCCGGCGTGTGGAGCCGGGCAATCGCCAGCGCCGCAGCCGAAGACGGCCAGGACGGCCCGCTCACCCAACGCCTGCGCAACGCCGGGCGCGAGCTGGTGATGAGCGTGCAACCCAAGGGCACACCGGCGCACCGCCAGCTGTTCCTGCGGCAGCTGCCGCAGCTGATGAAGGACCTGAACTTCGGGCTGGACCGCATCGGCTGCCCCGAGCAAGCCCGTCACAACTTCTTCGCCCAGCTGCTGCCCGCGCATGCCGAATCGCTGAAGGGCCAGGCGCTGAGCACGCTGGAGCACAACCTGCTGGTCAAGCGGGTGGACGGCGCGCTGGCCAC
>MESD01000056.1:0-26475 GCA_001770815.1 Burkholderiales bacterium RIFCSPHIGHO2_12_FULL_69_20 | reverse complement strand
GAACCCCGGCTCCGGCCCCGCCGTGGCGGCGCTGCAGGCCATGGCCACGCCCACCGCCTTCACGCCCGCCGAGGCGCGGGCGATCGGCCTGGTGGACGACGCGGCAGTGGACTGGGCCGGTGCGATCGACATCGATTTGGGCGCCGAGCCCGAGCTGACCGCGTCGGACCTGGCCATCACCGGCCTGCCCACACCCGAGGCGGTGGAGCCCACCCGCGGCAAATCGCTGGCCGACCATGTGCAGATCGGCTTTGCCTACCAGATGCAACTGCAGGGCGAATGGCAGAAGGTGCGGCTGGCGCATGTCAGCACCGGTCGCAGCTTCTTCGTCTTCACCCACGGCGCCAAGCAGCGCGAGACGGTGTCGATGACGCACCGCATGCTGGTCAAGCTGTGCGGGGCCGGTCGGCTGCGGGCGATGGAGAGCGCCTACCTGCTGGAGCGTGCCACCGCGCGCGCGCGGCGCCAACTGGAGGCCCTGACCCCGCCCCGAAGCGCCTCCGGCGCCCTCCCTCAGGGGGGTGTCGCCCATGGCCCGGCAGAGCCGACGCCAAGGCGCCTGCTGGGTGGCGTCTTCAGCCGACGCAGCTGACGAGTCCAGGCTGGGCAGCGGCCAGGCGGCGCGCCATGCGCAGCGCCGCGATCAGGCTGCTGGCGTCGGCACGGCCGGTGCCGGCGATGTCGAACGCGGTGCCGTGGTCCGGGCTGGTGCGCACGAAGGGCAGGCCCAGCGTGACGTTGACGCCCTGCTCCACCCCCAGGTACTTCACCGGGATCAGGCCGTGATCGTGCGTCATCGCCACCACCAGGTCGAACTCCCCCGGGTGACCCGGCGCCTGACGCGCCCGCATGAACACCGTGTCGGGCGCAAACGGCCCCTGCGCATCGATGCCCTCGGCGCGCGCCGCCGCCACGGCCGGGGCGATGAAGCGGATCTCCTCGTCGCCGAACAGCCCGCCCTCGCCAGCATGCGGGTTGAGCCCCGCCACCGCGATGCGCGGGGCCGTCTGGCCCCAGGCTGCCGCGCTGCGGTGGGCAATGCGCAGCGTGGACAGCACGGCATCGAAATCCAACAGTTCGATCGCCCGGCGCAGCGCCACGTGGATGGTCACCAGCACCACCCGCAGCTCCTCGTTGGCCAGCATCATGCGCACCGGCACGCCGCCGGCGGCCGCTTGCAGCATCTCGGTGTGACCGGGAAAATCCACGCCGGCGGCCGACAGCGCCTCCTTGTGGATCGGCGCGGTGACGATGGCCGCCACCTCGCCTCGCAGCGCCAGTTCGGCAGCCGCCCGGATGCACACCGCCGCGGCGCGGCCGGCAGCGGCATGCACCCGGCCCATGGTCAGATCGACCAGGCCCGCGGTCGCCAGGCCCGGCGGCTGCCACACGGCGATGCAGTCCGGCGGCACGTCCAGCGCATCGGCAGGCGCATCAAGCCGCGCCACCGGCAACAGCAAGCCGCACTGCGCCACCGCGCGGCGCAGCACCGCGACGTCACCGACGACCACCGCCGGCCCGGTGGCACGCGCCGCCACCGCACGGGCGATGGTCTCGGGGCCGATGCCACACGGGTCGCCCATGGTCAGGGCCAGCAGCGGCGTCTTGGCGGGGATCGAGGGGTTCATGTCAGGCGGGGTTGGGGATGTCGATGAAGCGGTGGCTCAGGCCGAACGTGGCGGCCAGGTGAGCGCCCAGCGCGGGTGCGCCGTAGCGCTCGGTGGCGTGATGACCGCAGGCCAGGAAGGCCACGCCGGTTTCGCGGGCGATATGGGCCTGCGGCTCGGAGATCTCGCCGGTGATGAAGGCATCGGCGCCGGCGGTGATGGCGGCCTCGAAATAGCCTTGCGCGCCGCCCGTGCACCAGGCGACGCGGCGCAACGGCCGGCCATCCCCCGGCAGCAGCACCGGCACACGGCCCAGTACCTGCGTCGCCTGCGCTGCCAGCTGGGCGGCATCGGCCATCCGGGCCGCGCCGATGAAACCCAGATCCTGCTCGCCGAAGCGGCCATCGGCCTGCAGGCCCAGTTGCCGGCCGAGCTGCGCGTTGTTGCCCAGCTCGGGGTGCGCGTCGAGCGGCAGGTGGTAGGCGTAGAGGTTGATGCCCTGCGCCAGCAGCGGCGCCAGGCGCTGGCGCATCCAGCCGGTGATGCAGCCGTCCTGGCCACGCCAGAACAGGCCGTGGTGCACCAGGATGGCATCGGCCCGTTCGGCCACGGCGGCCTCGATCAGCGCCAGGCTGGCGGTCACGCCGGAGACGATGCGCTGCACCTCGCTGCGTCCCTCGACCTGCAGACCGTTCGGCCCATAATCCTTGAAGCGGTCCACCGCCAACAGCACCGCCAGGTGCGATTCGATCTCTGCGCGCTGGGCCATCCTGCCCACCTTTCCCGAACTGACCGTCCTCGATGCGAAGACTCTGGCTGATTTTCTCTCAGGCCGCGACCGTGGGCCTGGCCTTGCTCTTCGTGGTGGCCACGCTCAAGCCGCAATGGCTCACGGCCGACGGCCAGCCGCTGGGCGCCGTGGTGTCCGAAGTGGTGTCGCTGCGCACGGCGGCGCCGGTGGCGTCGGGTGCCGCCCTGCCGTTTCATGGCCTGGCCGATGCCGCGCGCATTGCCTCGCCGGCCGTGGTCAGCGTGATCACCAGCAAGGCGCGCAGCCTCAATCCACACGGCGACGACCCGGCTTTCGGCTTCTTCTTCGGCAACCGCGGGCCGGTTCAGCAGGGCGTGGGCTCGGGCGTGATCGTCTCGCCCGAGGGCATCCTGCTGACCAACAACCACGTGGTCGAGAACGCCGGCGAGATCGACGTGCTGCTGCCCGACGGCCGCGAGGTGCGGGCCCAGGTGGTGGGCACCGATCCGGAGACCGACCTGGCCGTGCTGCGCATCAACGCCGAGCGCCTGCCGTCGATCACGCTGGGCCGCAACCAGGACCTGCGCGTGGGCGACGTGGTGCTGGCGATCGGCAATCCGTTCAACGTGGGCCAGACGGTGACCGCCGGCATCGTCAGCGCGCTGGGCCGCAACGGGCTGGGGTTGTCCACCTTCGAGAGCTTCATCCAGACCGATGCGGCCATCAACCCCGGCAACTCGGGCGGCGCGCTGGTCGATGCACAGGGCAACCTGGTGGGCATCAACACCGCCATCTACTCGAACAGCGGCGGCAGCAACGGCATCGGTTTCGCGATCCCCGCCGATGTGGCCCAGCGGGTGATGGAAAGCCTGATCAAGGACGGCGTGGTGCGGCGCGGCTGGATCGGCGTCGAACCGCGTGAACTGACCCCCGAGATCGCCGACAGCCTGAAGCTGTCCACGCGCACCGGCGTGCTGATCACCGGCGTGCTGCAGGATGGCCCCGCCAGCAAGGGTGGGTTGCGCCCGGGTGATGTGGTGACGGCCGTGGCCGGCACGCCGGTGGCCAACGTGTCGCAACTGCTCAACGCCGTGGCGGCGCTGGCGCCGGGCGAGCCGGCACGCATCGACGTGCAGCGGGGCAAGCAGTCGCTGAGCCTGTCGCTGAACGTCATCCAGCGCCGACGCCCGCTGCCCAGGCAGCCGCAGTAGCACCCAACGCCGCGGCGCTGGGCCGGCGGCGATCAGGTCTTGGCCGGGCCGTCGGCCGTCTCGGCGTCGGGAGCCTGGGTGTGCTTGATGAAGAAGCGCGCCGCCAGGATGCCCACCTCATAGAGCAGGCACATCGGAATCGCCAGCGAGAGCTGCGACACCACGTCGGGCGGCGTGATGATGGCCGCGACGACGAAGGCCATGACGATGAAGTAGCCGCGCCACTCCTTGAGCTTCTCGATCGTGACGATGCCCATGCGCGCCAGCACCACCACCGCCACCGGCACCTCGAAGGTGGCGCCGAAGGCGATGAACATCGACATCACGAAGCTCAGGTAGGCCTCGATGTCAGGCGCGGCGGTGATGCTCTTGGGCGCAAAGCCCTGGATGAAGGCGAACACCTGGCCGAACACGAAGAAGTAGCAGAACGCCACGCCCATGATGAACAGCAGCGTGCTCGACACCACCAGCGGCAGCACCAGCTTCTTCTCGTGGCTGTAGAGGCCGGGCGCGACAAAGGCCCACACCTGGTACAGCACGATCGGCAGCGCGATCAGGAAGGCGGCCATCAAGGTGATCTTCAACGGCACGATGAACGGCGAGATCACGTTGGTGGCGATCAGCGTGGCGCCCTTGGGCAGGTTGGCCACCAGCGGCGCGGCCAGGATGTCGTAGAGCCCGGCGGGCCCGGGCCACAGGCACAGCACGCCGAACACCACGCCCACGGCGATCATGGCGCGCACCAGCCGGTCGCGCAGCTCGATCAGGTGCGAGACGAAGGGCTGCTCGGTGCCGGCAAGTTCGTCTTGGGATTCGGCCATCGGGAACGGATCAGGTTTTCTTCAGGCCCGACGGACGAAAACGCGCCACACGCGCCGCGCCCGACTGCACATGGCCGCGCACGCCGGCGCGCTGCTTGTACCAGCGCGGCACCGCACTGCGCTTGAGGCGCCAGCGCTTGTGGGGCCGCTTGTACTCGGGCGCCGGGCTCTGCAGATCGGAGCCCAGCCCCGACAGGTCGCCCGACCCTCCCAGCAAGGACGCATCGTCCAGGCCGGATGTCACATCGCTCATCTGCTGGCCGAAGGCCTGCGAGGCGCTGTTGACCTCGCGGTTGACCGTCTGCTCGACATCGCGCGCGGCGTCCTCGAACTGCGACTTCATCTTCTGCAGTTCTTCCAGTTCGATCGAGCGATTGACCTCGGCCTTGACGTCGGCCACGTAGCGCCGCGCCTTGCCCATCAGCGTGCCCACGGTGCGCGCCACGCGCGGCAGCTTCTCGGGGCCGATGACGATCAGCGCCACGGCGCCGATGAGCGCGATCTTGTCGAAACCGAAGTCGATCATCGAGGCTTCGGCTCAAACCGGGCCAACCAAGGCGGCCGTGGGCCGGGACTCATGACTTGGTCTTGGCCTCGACGTCGACGGTGTTGGCATCGGCCGTCTTGTTGGCCGTGACCTGCTGCGTCGGTGCGGCGGCGGCATCGGCCGAGCTGGTGCCGTCCTTGACGCCATCCTTGAAGCCCTTGACGGCCGCGCCCAGGTCGCTGCCGACATTTTTGAGCTTCTTGGTGCCGAAGATCAGCACCACCACGACCAGCACGATGAGCCAGTGCCAGATGCTGAAGGATCCCATGACAAACTCCTGACGCGTCTGAAAGACGAAACCGTTGATTCTAGGTGAGGCGGGGTTGCGGGCCCGTGACGGGCGCCACTTTCACCCCTTGAGCCAGGGCCGCGGCCCGCCCATCACGTGCAGGTGCAGGTGCATCACCTCCTGGCGGCCATCGGGCCCGGTGTTGATGACGTGTCTGAACCCGTTGCTCACGCCAAGTTCCTTCATCAGGCGCGGCGACAGCGCCATCATCTTGCCCAGCAGCGCGGCATGCGCATCGGTGACCTCGACCATGCTGGCGATGTGCAGTTTGGGAATGATCAGCACATGCACCGGCGCCCACGGGTGGATGTCGTGGAAGGCGAGCAGATCGTCGTCTTCATAGGCCTTCTTGGCCGGGATCTGGCCGGCAACGATCTTGCAGAAGAGGCAGTGGGGATCGGATGACATGGTGGGGCAACGATGAAATGAAGGGTCAGACCGGCATGGCGCGCCGGTCGTTCAGCGCCAGCCAGCCGCGCCATACGCGGTAGAGGAACCACAGCGAGATGACCCCCCAGGCGATCCAGCCCGGCGCGATCAGCAGCAGCCACAGCGGCGCGGTGACGGCATAGGCGATGCCAGCGAACACCACGCTGCGGATGCGCCAACGAAAGTGCGATTGCTGCCACGAGCCCGCCGCGTCGCCACGCTTGTAAAGGTCGAGGAACACGGCCACCAGCAGCAGCAGCACGCTGCCCTGCGCGCCGGGCAGCACCGCGCCCACGGCCACGATGGCGTGCAGCGCGTAGCTGATGTGGCCGATCGTGCGCAGTGACGACTCGGTCTCGCCGTCGAGCACCACCACACCGTTGTTGAACTCGCTCATCAACCACCCTCCTTCTGGCGCGGCGCGCTTGCGCGCGACGCAAATTCTTCCAACCCCGACAAACCCTCACGCCGCGCCAACTCGGCCAGCACGTCGCCCGGCTTCAGGCCGAAATGCGCCAGCGCGATCATCGAGTGGAACCACAGATCGGCCACCTCGTAGACGATCTTCTCAGGCACCCCGTCCTTGCCGGCCATCACCGTCTCGGTGGCTTCTTCGCCCACTTTTTTCAAGATGGCGTCGGTGCCCTTGGAAAACAAGCGGGCAACGTAGCTTTTATCGGGATCGCCGCCGTTGGCCGGCAGCCGCGACTCGATCACCGCAGCCAGCCGGTCCAAAAAGTCCTGAGAGGTGGCTGGGGTCATTTGCGGTAGATGCGTTCGGGGTCTTCGAGCACCGGTTCGACGGCCTGCCATTGCCCGTCCTTCAACTGCTGGAAGAAGCAGCTGTGGCGGCCGGTGTGGCAGGCGATGCCCGGCTCGTGGCCGAGCTGCGTCACCTTCAGCAGCAGCACGTCGGCATCGCAGTCGACGCGGATGTCGTGCACCTGCTGGAAGTGGCCGCTCTCCTCGCCCTTGTGCCACAGCCGCTGGCGCGAGCGGCTGAAGTACACGGCCTGGCCGAGTGCGACCGTGCGCGCCAGGGCCTCGCGGTTCATCCAGGCGAACATCAGCACGTCACCGCTGCCGGCCTCCTGCGTGATGACCGGCACCAGGCCGTTGGCATCCCAGGCAATCGTCTCTAACCATTCCATCGGGCAAGTGTAGCCAGCCCACTCAGGCTGGCGGCTCGTCGCTCGGCGTGCGGCGGCGGGCCGCCTCCAGCCGCTGCATCGCGGCATCGCCCAGCCGGGCCCGCAGCGCCTCGCGCAGCAGGACCTCGACCTCGGCATTGGCGCTGCGCAGATCGGCGGCGGCCAAGCGCTCGATCTCGGCCCACAGCGTGGGATCGATGCGCAGGGGAAACGACTTCTTGCCCGGGCTGGCCATGGGGTGGGCAAACGGGCGTTGCGCGCCGAGCGGGCCGCTGCGTCAGTTGTAGAGCGTGCCGGTGTTGACCACCGGCGTGGCGTCGTGGTCCGAGCACAGCACCACCAGCAGGTTGCTCACCATCGCGGCCTTGCGCTCGTCGTCCAGGCTGACCAGCCCACGCGCCTCCAGGCCCTTGAGCGCCATCTCCACCATGCCGACGGCGCCCTGCACGATCTTGCTGCGGGCGGCCACCACGGCCTCGGCCTGCTGGCGGCGCAGCATGGTGCCGGCGATCTCGGGCGCGTAGGCCAGGTGGGTGAGCTTGGCGTCCACCACCACGATGCCGGCCTGGGAAAAGCGCGCCGACAGTTCGGCATCCAGCGCCGCGCTGACCTCGTCGGTGCCGCCACGCAGCGTGATCTCGGCGGCCGCGCCGCCCTGCGCGTCGACCTCGAGGTTGTCGTAGGCGTAGCGCGAGGCCAGGTGGCGCACCGCCGCCTCGGCCTGGGTCAGCACATAGGCCTCGTAGTCTTCGACGTCGAAGCTGGCGCGGGCGGTGTCGGCCACGCGCCAGACGATGGCCGCGGCGATCTCGATCGGGTTGCCGCGCAGGTCGTTGACCTTGAGCTTGTCGCTGTTGAAGTTGTGCGCCCGCACCGAGATCTTGCGGGTGTTGTTGAACGGGTTGGCCCAGCGCAGCCCCTCGCCGCGGTCGGTGCCCTGGTAGCGGCCGAAGAACATCAGCAGCGCCGCCTGGTTGGGTTGCAGCACGTACAGCCCGGCCCAGCAGAAGGCCGTGGCCAGCAGCAGCGGCACCGCAATCAGCGCCGTGGCCGGCTGCGGCCGGCCGATCAGCAGCAGCGCCGCCACCGCCGCCAGCACCAGCCCCGCCGCCACCCAGGGCCAGCCGCCGGTGGCGTTGGCCGGTCGTTCGGACGCTGCGTTCTTGTTCATCAAGGTCTCCGGATGATGTCAAAGTGATATCACTTTAGGGCAGCCATCGACCCAGGTCAAGCCCACCGACGCCAGCCCCTGCGCGCTGGCGCTGCGCGATCAGCCCGGCGGTGCCGCCACCGGATCGCGCGCCACCGGCGTGCCCGCCGGCGTCATCTGCAGCGTGCCGTCGGCCAGCCGGCCGAAGCGCAGCGTCAACAGGTCGAGCAGGTAGTTCTGGTACAGCCGCCAGGGCTTGCGGTCGCCCTGCTTGGGCAGCATGGCCAGGCCGCGCTGCACGTAGCCCGACGAGAAATCGAGGAAGGGCAAAGGCGGCACGCCGGCATCGTGGCGCGGCGTGGCCGCCGCCAGACCGTGGCGCTGCAGGTGCACCATCAAGCGGCACAGGTAGTCGGCGGTCAGGTCGGCCTTCAGCGTCCACGAGGCGTTGGTGTAGCCGAAGGTGTAGATCAGGTTGGGCACGCCGCTGAGCATCATGCCCTTGTAGGCCAGCTTCTGGCTGAAGTCGCAGGCCTGGCCGTCGACGCGGAACTGCACGTCGCCCAGCAGGTTGAGCTGCAGCCCGGTGGCGGTGATCACGATGTCGGCCGGCAACTCGCGCCCCGAGGCCAGCCGGATGCCGGACGCGGTGAAACGCTGAATCTGGTCGGTCACCACCGCCGCACGCCCCGACTTGATGGCCTTGAACAGGTCACCATCGGGCACGGCGCACACCCGTTGGTCCCAGGGGTTGTAGCGCGGTGTGAAGTCGCGGGCCACGTCATGCCCAGGGCCCAGTTGCTGGCGCACCAGGCCCAGCAGCCGCGCGCGCGCCTTGTCGGGCCAGCGCCGGGCGAACTTGAAGAACAGCATGCCCAGCGTGATGTTCTTCAGCCGCACCAGTCGGTAGGCCATCATCGGCGGCAAGCGCTGCTTGAGCCATTCGGCCAGCCGGTCTTGCGCCGGCAACGGCACCACGTAGGTGGGCGATCGCTGCAGCATCGTCACCCGGGCCGCGGTCTGGGCCATTGCCGGCACCAGCGTGACGGCGGTGGCGCCGCTGCCGATCACCACCACCTGCTTGCCTGCGTAATCCAGGCCCTCGGGCCACTGCTGCGGATGCACCAGCGTGCCGCGGAAATCCGGCTCCCCCTCCCAGACCGGGCGATGCCCCTGCGCATAGCGGTAGTAACCGCTGCACAGGTTGAGGAAGCGGCTGGTCAGCCGCAACCGCTGGCCGCCAGGCTGTTGCTCGACCTCCACCTGCCAGCAGGCATCGGCCGACGACCAATCGGCGCTGATGACCCGATGGCCGTAACGGATCTGCGCATCGACGCCGTGCTCGGCCGCCGTCTCCTGAACGTACTTGAGGATCGAAGGCCCATCAGCGATGGCCTGCGGATCGGTCCAGGGCTTGAAGGCATAACCCAGCGTGTACATGTCCGAATCGGAGCGCACGCCGGGGTAGCGGAACAGGTCCCAGGTGCCACCCATCGCAGCACGCGATTCGAGGATGGCGTAGCGCTGCTCGGGGCAGCGGCGCTGCAGGTGCACCGCCGCGCCGATGCCCGACAGACCGGCGCCGACGATCAGCAGATCGAAGTGCTGCGGTTGGGCGGCCGTGGCCGGTACCGCCTCGCGCAGATGCTGGCCGGCGATGCGCACCGAGTGCCGCGCCTCGGGCAGCCAACTCAGCAACTGCCAGACATGTGGCACCACCGGCCACACCTGCAACGCCACGGTGACCCCGGCCGCGCGCGCCTTGACGGCCACGCGCAGCGAGTCGTCGCGCAACACCTCGTCGGCGCCCACGTGCAGCAGCAGTGGCGGCAGGCCGCTCAGGTCGGCCAGCAGCGGCGAGGCCAGCGGCTGCGCCGCATCGGCGCCGGCCAGGTAGGCATCGGCCAGATGGGCCAACGCCGGGCCGTCGAACATCGGGTCGCGCTCGCGGTGGGCCATGATCGACGGGCTGGCGCCGGTCAGGTCGGCGGCCGGCGAGAACAGCGCGGCGGCATCGGGCAAGGCCGCGCCCGCATCCCGCAGCGCCACCATCAACGCCAGCGCCAGGTTGCCGCCCGCGCTGTCGCCAGCCACCACCAGGCGGCCACCCTCGGCATCGGCCGCTTGGCGCAGCGCGGCCCACACGGCCCGCACGTCGTCGAGGGCGGCCGGAAACGGATGCGCCGGTGCCAGCCGGTAGTCGGGCACGAACACCCGCAGGCCCTGCTTGGCCAACGCCGCCGTCAGCGGCCGATGGGTGAGCGGCGAGCAGCCGACGAAGCCGCCGCCGTGCAGGTAGAGCAAGGTGGTGCGCGCCGCCAGCGGGTCGGCATCGGCGGCCTCCACCCATTCGCCGGGCACGCCGCCCACCACGGCGTCACGCCACAGCGCGCCGCGCGGCGTCGGCAGGGGCTTGTCGAAGACGCTGCGCACCCGATCCAGGTCGGTCATGTCGCCCAGCACGGGCTTGACGCGGCGGCGCACCACGAATGCGGCCACATGGGCTTGCCAACTGGCCATCGTTGATCTCTCTCGAAAGGTGGCAGCGCGCGGTGCAACCGAATCAGGCGGCACGCCCGGTGCGGCGGGCCAGGTCCCGGGCCATCACCGCCCAGTAGCCCACCGGCATCAGCCGTTGCAGCCAGGCCGCCTGCGCCGCGTCGCGACCCACCAGCACACGCGGTGCGCGCCGCACGATGCCGCGGGCGATCTGCTCGGCCGCCTGCTCGGGCGACAAGCGCAGCAAGACGCGCCATGCCGCCTGCTCGCTGGCCACCTCGTCGGCCGTGGCCGTGACGGCCACACGCGCGTTGTCGGCGATGCCGGTGCGCACGCCACCGGGGTGTACCAGCATCAGCCGCACCGGCGAGCCGGCCATCGCCAGTTCGTGCCGCAGCGATTCGGAAAAGCCGCGCAGCGCGAACTTGCTGGCGCAGTAGGCGGTCTGCCCCGGCGGGGCGACGATGCCGAAGATGCTGGAGACGTTGACCACCAGCGCGGCCGGCGCACGCGCCAGCACCGGCAGGCAGGCCCGCGTGAGCCGCACCGGGGCGTCGAAATTGATGCGCATCAGCCAGTCGAAATCCGCCTCGTCGACCTGCTCGAAGCGCCCGCCCAGCGCCACACCGGCGTTGTTGACCAGCAGCGTCAGGCGGCCGTGCGCGGCCAGCACCGCAGGCAGCACACCGTCGACCTGCGCGCGCTCGGCCAGGTCGATCACATGTCGGCTCACCGCCACGCCCACCGCAGCGGCCTGGTCGGCCACCGCCTGCAGCCCCGCCGCATCGCGGTCGACCAGCGCCAGCGCCATGCCGCGTCGCGCCAGGTTCAAGGCCAGCGCGGCACCGATGCCACCAGCCGCGCCAGTGACCAGTGCCACGCCACCGGGCAACGACCAGTGCGGATCAGTGGCCATGGTCCACCGCCTCGCCAACCACCAGCGCGCCGGCATGGCCGCGCTCGGCGGCAAACCAGCGCAGCACCGGCAGCGTGCCCGGCAGCACCGGCGCCACCACCACCGGCAGGCCGCTCCAGGCCATCTGCTGGGCTTCGCGCATTTCGAAGTCGCCGGTCCAGTCGTAGACCTTGCAGAAGTGCAGCCGCACCCGGGCATGCGGGTAGTCGAACACTTCCTGCTGCCAGGCAAACACCGCGCCGATGGTGATGCCCAGCTCTTCGTGCAGTTCGCGCCGCAGGGCCTGATCGAGGGTCTCGCCGGGCTCGAACTTGCCGCCGGGGAACTCCCAGTAGCCCGCATACACCTTGCCCTCGGGCCGGCTGGTCAGCAGGAAGCGGCCTTCGATGCCCGCCGCGTCGCGCTCGATCAGCACGCCCACGGCCACATCAGTGACCGGCCGCTCGCCGCGGGCGATGCCATCGACCGAGGTGAAGCGCTGACCCGCCTCAGACACGGTCGAGGCCGTCGGGCGCGGCATAGGCAGCCACCACGGCCGGCGCCACATCGGCGCCATGGTCGCGCCCGGCCCAGTCGCGCGCGAACTGGTAGGCCACCCGGCCCGAGCGTGAGCCCCGCTCCAGCGCCCAGACCAGCGACGGCTGGCGCGCGCTGACGATCACGTCCTCGGCCACGCCGAAATGCCGCAGCCACTGCGCCACGATGCTCAGGTACTCGGGCTGGCTGAACGGGTAGAAGCTGATCCACAGGCCGAAGCGCTCACTCAGCGAGATCTTTTCCTCCACCACCTCGCCGGGATGCACCTCGCCGTCGTCGGTGTGGGTGTAGGAGAGGTTCTCCTTCATGTATTCGGGCAGCAGGTGGCGGCGGTTGCTGGTGGCGTAGATCAGCAGGTTGTCGCTGGCCGCCGCGATGCTGCCGTCGAGGATGCTCTTGAGCGCCTTGTAGCCGGGCTCGCCCTCGTCGAAGCTCAGGTCGTCGCAGAACACGATGAAGCGCTCGGGCCGCTCGGCCACCAGATCGACCAGGTCGGGCAGGTCGACCAGGTCGGCCTTGTCGACCTCGATCAAGCGCAGGCCCTGGGGCGCAAATTCATTCAGGCAGGCCTTGATCAGCGAGCTTTTGCCGGTGCCGCGGGCGCCGGTCAGCAACACATTGTTGGCTGGCAGGCCGGCCACGAACTGCGCGGTGTTGCGCACCAGCCTGTCCTTCTGGCCGTCCACCTCCTGCAAGTCGCTCAGCGCGATCGGCGCCACCGCGCGTACCGGCTGCAGCAGCCCCGATGCGCCGCGCTTGCGGTAGCGGAAGGCGATGGACGCCTCCCAGTCGGGCGCGCTCAGCGCATGCGGCAGGATGCGCTCCAGCCGCTTCAGCAGGTGTTCGGCGCGGGCGAGAAAGGAGTCGAGTGACGTGGACGGCATGCGGCGAAGTGTAGCCAGCGCCACCGCGCCGACACGTACTGAACGACGCGCGCCGACCGCAGGCGCCTGCCGGCGAAAGGCGCCCGCTTCAGTCCCTGACCGGCAGGGCCTGCACCGAATCGCCGGCGATGGCGTAACGCCGCACTTCCGGCCCGGCCGGCAGTGCATGCATGCCGGTGAATGGCCCGAAGGCCGGCAGCACGCCCACCGCGGCACCAAAGTGAAAGCACGGCAGGCGCAGCCGATCGCCACCCCGCCCGCCCAGCACCACACAGGGATGCACATGCCCGGCCAGCGCATAGCTGCCGGCGGCGGCGGGTGGCGCTTCGTCGGGGGCGTGCACCAGCATCCACGGGCCGCGGCGCAGCGGGCCATCGACCACGTCCACCTCCAGCTCGGCGGGTGGATCGCCGGCATGCTGGTCGTGGTTGCCGCGCACCAGCGTCAGGCTCAGTTCGGCATGACGCCCGCGCCAGGCGCGCAGCGCGGCCATCGTGCCCGCCGCGTGGCTGCGCGCCGAATGCAGCAGGTCGCCCAGGAAGACGATGCCGCGTGCGCCGGTGGCCGCGATCAGCCCGTCGAGCCGGGCCAGCGCCTCGTCGGTGGTGGCCTCGGGCACCGGCACGCCCAGCCGGCGGAACGACACCGCCTTGCCCAGGTGTGCATCGGCCACCAGCAGCAGGCCGAGCGCGGGGTCGAAGGCGGCCTTCTGCGGCCACAGTTGCAAGCGGGCGGCACCGCCGGGCAACTCGAACCAGGCGGTGGCCACGGCGGCCGACTCACCGGCCACGACACCCGCCACCGCAGCCGGCACAGCAGCCGGCACACCCTCCCCGCGCATCACGCCGTCAGGCGCAGCAGCAGGGCATCCAGGTGCTCGGTGGGCTGGCGCTTGAAGCCCGAACGCGCATAACGCTGCAGCCGGCCCACCATCAACGCGGTGAGGCCCGAGGCCAGCGCGTTGGCATCCACCGTGGGCGTCATCGAGCCGTTGGCGTCGGCCGCGCTGCGCAGGCTTTGCCGCAACTGGCCCTCCAGCCGGTCGAAGAACTGGTTCATGCGGGTAATCAGGCGTTCGTGCTCGAACACCAGCGCATCACCCACCATCACCCGCACCATGCCGGGGTTCTTCTCGCCGAACTGCAGCAGCATCACCACGATGCGCTGGGCCTGCACCGTGCCGGCGCTCTCGCGCTCGGTGATCTGGTTGACCAGGGTGAACACGCTGGACTCGATGAACTCGATCAGGCCCTCGAACATCTGCGCCTTGCTGGCGAAGTGGCGGTAGAGCGCGGCCTCGCTGACCTGCAGCCGCGCGGCCAGCGCGGCGGTGGTGATGCGGTCGGCGCCCGGCTGCTCCAGCATCGAGGCCAGGGTCTGCAGGATCTGCACCCGTCGCTCACCCGGGCGCGGGCGCTTGCGGGCGGTGGTATCCGGGATGATGCGGGCCAGCGTCGCGGTCGAGGGGGGCAGGCCGGCCAGGGCCAGGGCAGCGTCGTCGCCGGATGGATCGGGAAAATCGGACATCGCGGCGGGGTGCTCTCGTACGGGCCTGGGGGGTCTCGAATGATTCTGGCACAGCGCCTTGCAGCGCCCGCCTGCAGGTAAACACCGACGGGCCGGTCGCGCAGACTCGTCGATCGGACTGCCAGCGGTCGCGCTCAGCGCATCAGCTGCCTGAGCGCCGTGACGGTGCGATCGACGTAGGCCGGCCGCATCGACCAGCGCGCCACCGTGGGCCCGCCGTGGTCACCACGCCGCGCGAAGCGCTGCATCCACACCGTGCCCATGCCCACGCTGCGCGCGGCCTTCTGGTGCACCAGCGTGTCTTCCACCAGCACGCAGCGCTGCGCCGGCACCCCCAGCTTGACGGCCATGCGCTGCAGCATGCGTGCATCGGGCTTGGGCCGCAGGTGGCCAAACATGGTCATGTCCTCGATGGCGATCACGCCATCGAACAGGCGCAGGATGCCCAGCAGACCCAACACCCGAAGTGCGTAGGCGCGTGGTGCGTTGGTGAGGATGTACTTGCGCCCGGGCAGGCGGGCCAGCGCCTCGACATCATGGCGATGCCCGCTCACCTGCTGCTCCAGCCCCGGCAGGCGGTGCGTGTCATGCAGGAAGTGCGCAGGCTTCACCCCGTGGTGGCGCATCAGGCCCAGCAGCGTGGCGCCGTAGCGGTGCCAGTAGTGATGGTTCAGCCGTATCGCCTCGTCGGCGTCGACCTGCAGCGCCTCCTGCACATAGCTGCGCATCGATTGCCGCAGCTCGGGGAATACGAACGCACCGGCGTCGTGCAGCGTGTTGTCCAGGTCAAACAGCCAGACGGTGCGAGGCGACATGCGGATCATGCGACGGCTCCGGTGGCGGTGGCGTGCAGACCCACCACCTCGACGCCCTCACGCCGCCAGTGTTCGGCGCCGCCGTTGACCAACATCTGCCGGGCAACGGTGGGGCCGCGGCGCTCGGCCAGCAAGGCCGCCACCCGGCGCATCGCCTGCAGGTGTTCGGGCTGAAAAGTCTGTCCCGACTTGACCTCCACCAGCCCCAGTTGCCCGGGCGGCACGCCGTTCTCCACCACCAGGTCCACCTCCAGCCCGCTGCTGTCGCGCCAGTAGTGCAGGCGCGCCGGCTCGCCGTGGTGCAGCGCGTGCTTGACGAACTCCATCACCACCAGGTTCTCGAACAGCGCACCCCGCAGCGGGTGCGTGGCCACCTGCGCCACTTCGGTGATACCCAGCAGCCACGCCGCCAGCCCCACGTCGCAGAAGTACAGCTTGGGCGCCTTCACCAACCGCTTGCCGATGTTGGCAAACCAGGGCGGCAGCAGGCGCACGACGAAGCTGGCCTCCAGCAGGCCCAACCAGGCCCGTGCGGTGTGGCCCGACACGCCCACGTCACCGGCCAGGCTGGCGAGGTTGAGGATCTGCCCAGCCCGGCCCGCACACAGCCGCACGAAGCGGCGGAACGGGTCGAGGTTGCGCAGCTCGATCAGCTGGCGCAGGTCGCGTTCGACATAGGTGGCGAAGTAGTCGCCCAACGCCACCGCCGCATCCAGCCCATCGGCATGGATGCGTGGGTAGCCGCCGCGCTGGATCAGCTCATCGGTGCCCAGTTGCAGGCCCGCGTCGCGCAGCTCGTTGATCGACAGCGGCAGCAGGTTCAGCAACGCGGTGCGGCCGGCCAGGCTTTGGGTAACGGCGGCCATTAGCGCAAAGTTGTGGCTGCCCGTCAGGATGAAGGCGCCCGGTCGCGGGCGTTGATCCACCTCGACCTGGATCCACGACAGCAGGGCCGGCACCCGCTGCACCTCGTCGAACACCGCGCCGTCGCGGTAGCGCGCCAAGAACCCCTGCGGATCGGCCTGCGCAAACTCACGCAGATCGGGCCGTTCGAGGTTGACGTAGGGCAGCTGCGGAAAACTCGCGCGGCACAACGTGGTCTTGCCCGCCTGCCGCGGCCCGGTGACCGTGACCACCGGGTACTGGCTGGCGCGCTGCAACAACGCAGCGGACAGGTGGCGAGGAAAGGTCATGGCATTTTGCAATCGTGAAGTACCACTTCATTTTTGCACGAAAATCCGAATGCCGGGACCCATGCAAGCAGACGCCGCGGGACCGGCTTCGCCGGCCCGCTGGGGTCGCCCCCTTGAGGGGGAGCGGCGAAGCCGCTACGGGGGTGGGTCTAGTGGCTGCGGATCATCGTGCCGTAGGCCTGATCGGTCAGGATCTCCAGCAGCATCGCGTGCGGCACGCGGCCGTCGATGATGTGCACCGCGTTGACGCCGCTCTTGGCGGCATCCAGCGCGCCGGCGATCTTGGGCAGCATGCCGCCGCTGATGGTGCCGTCGGCAAACAGCTCGTCGATGCGACGCGCGGTCAGGTCGGTCAGCAGCGTGCCCGATTTGTCGAGCACGCCCGCGATGTTGGTCAGCATCAGCAGCTTCTCGGCCTTCAGCACGGTGGCCAGCTTGGCGGCCACCACGTCGGCGTTGATGTTGTAGCTCTCGTTGTCCTGGCCGAAGCCGATCGGGCTGATCACCGGAATGAAGGCATCGTCCTGCAGCGCCTTGACCACGCTGGGGTCGATCGACTCGATCTCGCCGACCTGGCCCACGTCGTGCTCCTTGGTGGGATCGTCGCGGTCCACCATCTTCAGCTTGCGCGCGCGGATCAGGCCGCCGTCGCGCCCGGTCAGGCCCACGGCCTTGCCGCCGGCGGCGTTGATCAGGCCGACGATGTCTTGCTGCACCTGGCCGGCCAGCACCCACTCGACCACCTCCATGGTCTCCTCGTCGGTGACGCGCATGCCTTGCACGAAGCTGCCCTTCTTGCCGACCTTGGCCAGCGCCTCGTCGATCTGCGGCCCGCCGCCGTGCACCACGATCGGGTTCATGCCCACCAGCTTGAGCAGCACGATGTCCTCGGCAAAGTCCTGCTGCAGCGCGGGGTCGGTCATCGCATTGCCGCCGTACTTGATCACCAGCGTCTTGCCGTGGAACTTGCGGATGTAGGGCAGCGCCTGGGCCAGGATCTCGGCCTGGTCGCGCGGCGTGATGTGGGTGAGGTCGTGGTCGGCCGGGGTCGGTGCGCTCATGGCAGGTCCTCTGGTGCTTGGGTACGTCGGTGCGGTGCTGCGGTGCTGCGTGGGGCGTCGGTTGCTGCGTTGCAGCACACCGAATCATTGTAGGAAGATCGCGCCGACGATCGCCCCGCCGGGCAGCGCGATCGTCGGCGCGGAACCTTCCGGCCCTGTGGCGCTCCATCCTGGCGCTTTGCACTATGCTCGCCGCCATGTCCCGCCCTACCGCCGCTGATCTGGTGCGCCCGCCCCGGCGCCCGGGCGTGGCCATGCTGGCGCTGCTGTGGGTGTTGATCGCTTTGATGCCGCTGCGGGCGCTGTCACAAGAGTTGATGGGCGCGGCCCAGCACTCGGCCCATTCGGCGGGGGCGCCGATGGCCGCGATGCCGTGCCACGCCGGTGTCGGGCACGTGGCCGTCGACAGCCAGGCCCTGCATCACACGGTGGCGGCCGACGCCGCCAGCACCAACGGTGCAGCCGATGCGGTCAACATGGCCGATGGGGCCGATGTGACTGACAACGACGAGCCCGCCTCCAACTGCAGCGCCTGTGATCTGTGCCACGCGGCGCTGGCGGGCCCGGTGTATGTCACCCAGGAACTGCCGTTGCCGGCAGCAAGTGGCCGGGTCGCGACGCCATCGGGCCCCAGCGCCGCGGTGTCGCCCGACGGCATCTTCAAGCCCCCACGGGGCTGAGCGCCACCCAGGCGCGCCTGGCCCGCTGCGGCCCGGCCGCACTGCGCCGCACGCGGCGGTTGCCGGCCCCTGGCGGTGCGGCGCCGCCCACGCCGCTGGGCTCGCTGCAACGCCGGCCCCACGGTTTCCTGAATCGGAGTCAAAAGCCCATGCCTTGTCCGCATGCCCTTGCCCGCCCGCGCCGCCGTGGCGCCGGCGACTTGTTGCCGGCCCTTGCGCTGGCGCTGCCCCTGGTCGCCCAGGCTGCCACGCCCGACGCCCCACCACTGGCGCCACCCCACCTCGGCTACCGCGCCGTGATGCCCGCGGCGCCTGCCAGCGACCCCCGCATCACCCCGTGGCGCGACAGCAACCGGCTGGTGCAGCAACTGGGCGGTCATGCCGGCCATGTGCGCGGCAACAGCCCCGCGGCGCCCGCGGCAGCGGCCGCCTCACGACCGGCCAGCGGGGTGGGCCGATGAGCCAGCATCCCACCCCACCCGCCCCGGCGCCGGGCCGACCGCGGCCGTGCCCGCGCACCACGGGCGGCAACCTCCGGCTCGTCAGATGGCGCGACGGGCGGCGCGGCCTGGCGCTGCTGCCCCTGCTGACCATGCTGGTCACCGGCTGCGCCACGGTGCAACCCGATCACACGCTGGCCACCACCCGCCAGCAACTGGGCGCACAGCAGGATGCACTGACGCTGCAGCGCGACGACGACCAGCGCGCGCAAGCCGCCCGCAGCGCCGACACCCTGCTGGCGCAGCCGCTGGATGCCGACGCCGCGCAGCGCCTGGCCCTGCTGCAAAGCCCGGCGTTGCAGGCGCTGCTGGCCGAAGCCTGGGCCGCCGACATCGCCGGCGCCGCAGCGGCGCGGCCCGCCGACCTGCGCCTGACCTGGGAACGCATGGTGCACGGCGGCGAGACCGAACTGACCCGCAGCCTGGGCCTGGGCCTGACCGATCTGCTGCTGTGGCCGGCCCGCGCCCGCGCCGCCGACTGGCAGGGCGACGCCCGGCGCCTGGCGCTGGCGCAGCAGGTGCTGGCCCACGGCCAGGCGGTGCGCCAGCAGTGGCTGCGCGCGGTTGCCGCCCGCGAGCTGCTGGGCTACCACGAGCAGGTGCGCGAGGCCGCCGATGCCAGTGCCGAACTGGCCCGGCGCATGCAATCGGTGGGCAACTTCAACCGGCTTCGGCGCGCGCGCGAACAGGCCTTCCAGGCCGATGCGGTGGCGCGGTTGGCGCAGGCGGTGCAGGCCGAGGTGGCCGAGCGCGAGGCGCTGGTGCGCCTGCTGGGCCTGGACAGCGAGCAGGCACTGCGCCTGCAATTGCCCGAGCGCCTGCCCGCGCTGCCGGCCCAGCCGCGTGATGCCGCCGAGGTGACCCGCATCGCCAGCACCCAGCGCATCGATCTGGCACTGGCCCGGCGCGAGCTGGACGCGCGGCTGGCCGAAGGCAGCGCCGGCGGCGGGCTGGCCAGCGTGGTCGATATCGAGGCCAGCCTGATCCGCAGCCGCTCGGGCGACGAACGTGCGCGTGGCACCGAGCTGGAGTTGAGCCTGCCGGTGCTGGACGCCGGCGCGGCCAAACGCGCCAAGCTCGACGCCCGCCAGCTGATCGCCTTCAACCGGCTGGCGCAGGCCCAGCGCGAGGCGGCTTCGCTGCTGCGTGAGCGCTACGCCGGCTACCGCAGCGCCTTCGACCTGGCGCAGCAGGCGCGCGGCACGCTGCTGCCACTGCGCCAGACCATCGCCGACGAGATGCTGCTCAACTACAACGGCATGCTGGTGGGCGTGTTCGAGCTGCTGGCCGAGGCCCGCGCGCAGGTGGGCGCGGTGATCACCACCATCGAAGCACAACGCGACTTCTGGCTGGCCGATGCCGCCCTGCAAGCCGCCATCCAGGGCGTGCCCGCCGCGGCCCCCACGCCGGCCGGCGGCGCCGCCGCAGCCGCCGCCGAACCCGCCGGCCATTGACGAGACATCCACCATGACCGCTCGACGACACTTTCTGACCGCCGGCGCGCTGATCGGCGCGGCCGCCGTGGGCCGGCACGCCCTGGCCGCCCTGCCCGAGATCGCCACCGACCCCGGCCCCGCCACCGCGCCGCCGCGCACGCCCACCGCCGGCCCGCCCTACCGCCCCGTGGTCACGCTCAACGGCTGGACGCTGCCGTTCCGCATGAACCGCGGCGTCAAGGAATTCCACCTGGTGGCCGAGCCGGTGCAACGTGAGCTGGCGCCGGGCATGACGGCACAGCTGTGGGGCTACAACGGCAGCTCGCCCGGGCCCACCATCGAGGTGGTCGAAGGCGACCGGCTGCGCCTCTTCGTCACCAACCGCCTGCCCGAGCACACGGCCGTGCACTGGCATGGCCAGCGCCTGCCCAACGGCATGGACGGCGTGGGCGGCCTCACCCAGCCGCAGATTGCGCCGGGCAAGACCTTCGTCTACGAGTTCGAGGCGCGGCGCCACGGCAGCTTCATGTACCACCCACATGCCGACGAGATGGTGCAGATGGCGATGGGCATGATGGGCTTCTGGATCACCCACCCGAAGCAGCCCAACCGCACGCCGGGTTATGCCGAGGTGGACCGCGATTACTGCTTTCTGCTCAACGCCTTCGACATCACGCCGGGCAGCGCGGTGCCGCAGGTCAACACCATGCTCGACTTCAACCTGTGGTGCTGGAACAGCCGCGTCTTTCCGGCGATCGACCCGCTGGTGGCGCGCCGCGGCGACCGGGTGCGCATCCGCGTGGGCAACCTGACGATGACCAACCACCCGATCCACCTGCACGGCCACGAGTTCGAGGTGGCCGGCACCGATGGTGGCTGGACCCCGCCCGCATCGCGCTGGCCCGAGGTGACCACCGACATCGCCGTGGGCCAGATGCGGGCGGTGGAGTTCGTCGCCAGCGAGCCCGGCGACTGGGCCTTCCACTGCCACAAGAGCCACCACACGATGAACGCCATGGGCCACGGCGTGCCCACGATGATCGGCGTGGACCACCGCGGTCTGGTCGACAAGATCCGCAAGCTGGTGCCCGATTACATGGTGATGGGCGAGCGTGGCATGGCCGACATGGGCGAGATGGAGATGCCGCTGCCCGACAACACACTGCCGATGATGACCGGCCAGGGGCCGATGGGCCCGCTGGAGATGGGCGGCATGTTCAGCGTGCTGAAGGTGCGCGAAGGGCTGGCCGCCGGCGACTACCGCGACCCCGGCTGGTACACCCACCCCGCCGGCACCATCGCCCGCGAGTGGACGGGCGAGGTGTCGGCACCGGCCCAGGCGCCCACGGCAGCCGGTGCCGCGCGGTCGCCGCACACTGCACCCACCAACCCGGCGCCGCCGTCGCCAACAGCCGGCAACCCGGTGCGCTGGCAGGCCCGCAAGCCTGCCGGCGGCCATTCTTCCCACTGACATCGCACTCACCTTGCACTCACCCCGCACTCACCTCGTACTGAAGGAACCCACCATGAACGCCCTCTTCCGCAAGCTGCTCGCGCTGGCCGGCCTGTCCGGCGCCCTGTTGACCGGCCTGGCCCAGGCCCAGACCACCGAGGCCGAGGTGCGCAAGGTCGACCGCGCGCAAGGCAAGGTCACGCTGCGCCACGGCGAGATCAAGAACCTGGACATGCCGCCGATGACGATGGTCTTCCGCGTGGCCGATCCCAAACTGCTGGACGGCCTGGCCGAAGGCGCCAAGGTGCGCTTCGACGCCGAGAAGATCAACGGCCAGTACACCGTGGTGCGCCTCGTGCCGGCACCTTGATACGGCCTGCCCGGCCGCGCCCGGCTCGGGATGCGTCCCGCACGCGACGGTCCCCCGTTGCGGCGCGCGGCTACCATGCGCGGCCCCTGAAACCCATCCCTGCGGAGACGCCCCCATGCCCACCACCCTCACCAAGCTGATCAACCAACAGGTGCGCCTGGCTGCCCGGCCCGTGGGCCTGCCCAAGGCCGGCGACTGGCAACTCACCGAAGAGGCGGTGGCCGAGCCCGCTGAGGGCGGCGTGCTGGTCAAGGTGCTGGCGCTGTCGCTCGACCCGGCGATGCGCGGCTGGATGAACGAAGGCCGCAGCTACATCGCGCCGGTGGGCATCGGCGAGGTGATGCGCGCCGGCGGCATCGGCACGGTGGTGGCCTCGCGCCATCCCGGCTTTGCGGTGGGCGACGCGGTCAGCGGCATCCCCGGCGTGCAGAACTACTGGACGGTGCCGGCCGAGCAGGTGGCGCGCAGCGGCCTGGCCAAGATCGACCTGCGCCTGGGCAGCGTGCCGCAGTGGCTCAACGTGCTGGGCATGCCCGGCATGACCGGCTACTTCGGCCTGATGGACGTGGGCCAGCCGAAGGCGGGCGAGACCGTGGTGGTCTCAGGTGCCGCCGGCGCGGTGGGCCAGACCGTGGGCCAGATCGCCAAGATCAAGGGCTGCCGCGTGGTGGGCATCGCCGGCGGGCCGGCCAAGTGCGACTGGGTGGTCAAGGAGCTGGGCTTCGATGCCTGCATCGACTACAAGGCCCAGGCGCCGGAAGGCGTGTCCTCCACAAAGTCGCGCTGGGACGCCGTGCGCGAAGGCCTGCGCCAGCACTGCCCCAAGGGCGTGGACATCTACTTCGACAACGTGGGCGGCGAGATCCTCGACACGGTGCTGGCCAAGATCAACCTGAAGGCCCGCATCATCATCTGCGGCGCCATCAGCCAGTACAACGCCACCAGCGCGGTGGCCGGGCCGAAGAACTACCTGTCGCTGCTGGTCAACCGCGCGCGCATGGAAGGCATCGTCGTGTTCGATTACGCCGACCGCTACCCGCAGGCCATCGCCGAGATGGCCGGTTACCTGAAGGACGGCCGCATGGTCAGCCGCGAAGACGTGATCGAGGGCGGCGTGGCCGCCTTCCCCAACACGCTGAACAAGCTGTTCTCGGGCGAGAACTTCGGCAAGCTGGTGCTGAAGGTGGCCGACTACTGATCCGGCCACCCGGCTGCCGAATGACGAAGAGGCCCCGCGGGGCCTCTTCGCATGGGCCGACGAACCGGCTTCAGAAGTGGATGCCGCGCATCATCTGCTGCAGCGCGATGGCCTCGGGCGACAGCTTGGGCTTGTCGCCTTTACCCCCCACACCGCCCTTCGCCGCGTCGCTGTCGGGGAACATGCGGAAGGTGGTGTTCATCACGATCTGCGCCACCCGCGGCGCCACCGCATGCAGCATCTGGCCGGCGATGCCCAGCCTGGTCGCCACCCGCACCGGTTTGTAGACGCAGGCCTGGGCGATCATGTCGGCGGCCTCCTCGGGCGCCAGCGTCGGCACGTTCTTGTAGATCTGCGTCGGCGCGATCATCGGCGTGCGCACCAGCGGCATGTTGATGGTGGTGAAGCTCACGCCCTGGTCGGCAAACTCGCTGCTGGCGCAGCGGGTCCAGGCGTCCAGCGCGGCCTTGCTGGCCACGTAGGCACTGAAGCGCGGCGCGTTGGTCAATACGCCGATCGAGCTGATGTTGACCACGTGGCCGCGGCGCTTCTTGACCATGCCCGGCAGCAGGCCCATGGTGACGCGCAGGCAGCCGAAGTAGTTCAGGCTCATCGTGCGCTCGAAGTCGTGGAAGCGGTCGTAGCTGTTTTCGATCGCGCGGCGGATCGAGCGGCCGGCGTTGTTGATCAGGAAGTCGACGCCGCCGTGCTGCTCCTCCAGCGTCCTGCACAGTTCGGCGCAGCCGGCCTCGTCGGCGATGTCGACCGAATAACTGAAGACCTGCGCGTCCTTGCCGCCCTTGGCCTTGACGTGGGCGTGGATCTCGGCCACCGCCTCCTTGAGCTTGTCTTCACCCCGCGCGCAGATGATGGTGATGGCACCCGCCTCGGCAAACTTGCACGCCGCGGCCAGGCCGATGCCCGACGAGCCGCCGGTGATCAGCACCACCTTGCCGCCCACGCTGCCCTTCAAGCTGCGGTCGATGAACAGGTCGGGGTCGAGGTGGCGCTCCCAGTAGTCCCACAGCCGCCAGGCGTAATCGTTGAGGTTGGGACAGGCCACGCCACTGCCCTTGAGCGCCTCCATCGTCTCGCGGCAGTCGAAGCGCGTGGGGTAGTTGATGAAGGTGAACATGTCCTCGGGCAGGCCCAGGTCCTTCATCACCGCGTGGTAGACGCGGCGCACCGGCGCCAGCGCCATCAGGCCCTTCTTCACGCTGCGCGGGATGAAGCCCAGCAGCGCGGCGTTGACGAAGACGTTCATCTTCGGCGCATGCGCGGCCTTGGCGAAGATGTCGAGCACGTCGCCCACGCGGTAGCCCACCGGGTCGACCAGGTGGAAGCAGGTGCCCGCCGCGGCATGCTTGCTGTGCGAGATGTGGTCGAGTGCCTTGACGACGAAGTCGACCGGCACGATGTTGATGCGCCCGCCTTCCAGCCCCATCGACGGCATCCACGGCGGCAGCAGTTGCCGCATGCGCTGGATCAGCTTGAAGAAGTAGTACGGCCCGTCGATCTTGTCCATCTCGCCGGTGGCCGAATCACCCACCACCATCGCCGGGCGGTACACCGTCCACGGCACCTTGCACTCCTTGCGCACGATTTTCTCGCTCTCGTGCTTGGTCATGAAGTACGGGTGGTCCAGGCCCTCGGCCTCTTCGAACATGTCTTCGCGGAACACGCCTTCGTAGAGGCCGGCCGCGGCGATTGACGACACATGGTGCACATGCGCGGCGTCGACGGCCTTGGCAAACTCGACCATGTTGCGCGTGCCTTCGATGTTGACGCGCACCTGGCTGTCTTCATCGGCGCTCAGGTCGTAGACCGCGGCCAGGTGGTAGATGCCGTCGATCTTGCCCTTCAGCGCCTTGATGTCGTCGCTGCTCACGCCCAGCTTCTTGGCGGTGAGGTCGCCGCTGACCGCCACCGCCCGGGCCTTGCTGACGCCCCAGTAGCTGTACAGGTCGGCCAATTTACCCTCGCTGCCCGGGCGCACCAGAAAGTGCACCGTGCTGCCGCGCCGCGCCAGCAGGGTCTTGACAAGGCGCTTGCCGATGAAGCCGGTGGCGCCGGTGACGAAGTAATGCATGCAGGATCTCCTCGGGGGCTGATGGGCGGATTCTTGACGATGCCGGGACCGCGCCCCTTGCGCGCTAACCCCAAGCCCAGCGCCCCCGCAATGCCGCGCCAGCGGCCTGCGGCGGCGCAGGCGGCCGCGCCGAGCGTGCGCACCTACATCGGCAGCTCGATGCGCTGGCCGCGCCAGCGCACCACCACCGACTTGGGCTGGATTCGCTCCAAGCGCAAGCCAGGGGCCAGTTCATCGCCCTCGCGCGCCACCTGGCCGTTGACCACCACCAGCCGCTGCGCCGGCTGGTCGGCATACACACCACCCGACCAGGCCAGCGCGGGCAGGCTGCTGCGGGTGGCGTCGGGCAGCGCGGCCCAACGGATCACCAGGTCGGGTGCCGATGCGGCCATGATGCTTGCCGCGGGCGCTGCCCGGGCGGGCGCGGTGGCTGGCGGCGGCGCCACCGGTGGAGCGGCCTTCAGCGCAGGCAAGGCTGCCGGCGCCGGCCCGGCGGCCAGCGGCGCTGCGGGCGCGGGTGGCAGCGCCGCCGGCGCCACGGTCGGCCGGTCGGGGGCCCGGGCTGGCAATGCCGGGGCGGATGGCACGCTGACAGGGGCGACCACCGGCACCGGTTCGCGCGGCGATGCGCGGCCCAGCCACCACGCCGCCGCCACGGCCAGCACCACCCCGCCAACCACCATCACCAGCAGTGCGCCACGCCCCTGCAGGGTCGACCGCTCGGCCGCGGCGCCGGCCTGCGCCGACGCGGTGGTACCGGCGGCGGGTTGTGCATGCAGATCGGGCACACCGCCACGTTGGCGTTCGGCATCGGCGCGCCGCAGCGCATCGAGGATGTAGGACATCGAGCGGCTACTCCCGTGTCAGGCGCGGCTCGTTGAGCCCGAGCGCCCGGTTCAGCAACATGAAGGTGGTGGGACCGGCCAGCCCGTCGGGCTTGAGGCCCGCGTCCAGCTGGAAGCCGGCCACCTGCTGCAGCAAGGCGGCGTCGTAGCGGTCGGCGGCGGAAGGCGCAGCCTGGCCGCCGTGGCGCGCCAAGCCTGCGGCCAGCGCCGCCACGGCCGGCCCGCGTGTGCCCGGCGCCAGTGCCTGCTCATACCCCGCTGGTTGGCGCCAGAAGGTGACCATCTCGCCGCGCCAGCGCGCCGCCAGCTGCGCCAGCGGCATCGTCCAGTGCCGCTCGCCGGCCGCCAGCACCGCCCCGGCGGCGGTCAGCCCGGTGAGGCGCACATGCGCCACGCGGCCGGTGGCATCGGCCAGCGTGATCACCACCGGGCGGTCCAGGCGCTCCAGCAGGGGCAGCGCACCCGCCGTGCTGCGCCAGCAGCCCAGCTGCGCGCGCTCGGCCTGGGCGCAAGGTG
>MESD01000055.1 GCA_001770815.1 Burkholderiales bacterium RIFCSPHIGHO2_12_FULL_69_20 | reverse complement strand
ATGCTTCGCGGACAAAGCGCTGTGACGTGTGCTCGCGTGCCAAGCCCTGAACGGCCCCGCGGCCTCGGCCCGGCCGCAGCGGAACTTGACAACGATGAAGCTGACCGTCGCGACGGCTGCAACGAGCCGCCTCCAGTCTCGTCAGCCCAGCCCCTTCAAGGCCTCCGGCGTCGTCGCGCAATCGGCAATGTACTGGCGGATGATGTCGGCGAAGTTGGCTTCGGGCTTCAGGCCCAGTGCCGCAGCGCGGTCGGCGCGTGCGCCGGTGGGCCAGTTGGCCACGATGCCGGCGATGCGCTCGTCGCGCTCGAAGCGCACGCGTTCACGCACCGCGGGGCCGGCCACTTCTTCCAGCGCGGCCAGCATCTGCGCCACGGTGATGTTGAGCGCCGGCAGGTTCAGCGCCAGGCGGCCACCGTAGGCGGCGCGGCTGGCTTCGAAAACGGCGATCAGGCCTTCGACCGTGCGCTGCGGGCTGCTGACCGGGTGCGAGACCTCGGGCGACACCGGGCAGACCGATTCCACGCCCGCCAGCGGTTCGCGGATGATGCCGCTGAAGAACGACGAGGCCGCGCCGTTGGGCCGGCCCGGGCGCACGGTGACGGTCATCAGCCGCGCGCTGCGGCCGTCGATGTAGCCCTTGCGGGTGTAGTCGGCCACCAGGTGCTCGCAGATCAGCTTCTGGATGCCATAACTCGTCTGCGGCGCGGGCAGCGTGGTGTCGGTGACGATGGGCGGCATCGGCACCGCGTCGTCCGGACCGAACACCGCCACCGAGCTGCTGAACACCAGCTTGGCCGGCGTGGCGCCGCCGTTCACCCGGTGCCGCAGCGCGTCCAGCAGCGCCCGTGTGCTGTCGAGGTTGCTGCGCAGGCCCAGGTCGAAGTCGGCCTCGCATTCACCCGACACCGCCGAGGCGAGGTGGAACACGCCGTCCACCGCTTCGTCGCGCAGCGCTTCGCAGTGCGCCAGCAAGGGGCCGACGCGGGTTTCGACGCGGGCATCGGCCAGCAGGTCGGCCGGCGCGGCGGCCTGGTCGGCCAGCACGATGCGGGTGATGGCGCGGCCGTCCAGTGTGCCGCGTTGCAGCAGGGTGCGCGCCAGGCGGGCACCGACAAAACCGGCGCCGCCGGTGATCAACAGTTTCATGCAGGGTCTCCTTGAGAGGGGGGTTGTGTGGCCCGCGACAGCTTGCGCCGCGGCCCCGGGATCACGCCGCCTTCGACCAGCCGCCGCTCGCCGCGTTGCAGGTGCTCTCGTGCGGCCGTGCGGGCACGCGCGGGGTCGCGTCCGGCGATGGCGTCGGCGATGGCCAGGTGCTCGCGGCGCACCGCCTCCATGAAGTCGAGCCGCCGGGCCTCGTTGCCGCGCGAGATGCGCATGCCGTCGAGCAGGTACTGCTCGAGAAAGCCGATCAGCAGCCTGAACTGCGGATTGCCGGTGGCCTCGGCAATCGTGCGGTGGAAGGCCAGGTCTTCGGCCACGCCGTCGCGCCCCGCGGTGGCGGCGGTGTCGATGGCCTTGAGCGCGCGCCGCATCGCCGCCACCTGGGCGCGCGTGGCGCGCTCGGCAGCCAGTGCGGCCATCTCGCCTTCGAGCACCCGCCGCACCTCGACCACGTGCACCACGTCCTGCACCGAATCGAGCACCTTGGGATCGAAGGCCAGCGGCTGGTGCAGCGGCTTGTCGGCAACGAACACGCCCGAGCCCTGGCGCGACACCACCAGCTGGCGCGACTTGAGCTGGTGCATGGCCTCGCGCACCACCGTGCGCGACACGCCGTGCGCGGCGGCCAGTTGCTGCTCGGTGGGCAGGCGGTCGCCGGGCTGCAGCGCGCCGGCATCGATCTGGTCGCCCAACAGCACTGCCAATTGGTCGGACAGGCGCCCGGCCACCAGCAGGCGTGGCCGCGAGCGGGGTGGCGCGGCAGGCGCTGCGGTGGAGGAGTTGGTGACCATCGTTGTCCGGTCATCATACAAATACGCGCACGATGGGCCCTAATCATTTGCCCTGATAGCGGCAGCCCTGCGATGTGCCGACACTGCCGCGACAGCGTGGCCCGGCGAGGCGCACGCCCAGCACCTTGGGGCGATGTTCGCCCGCCGACCTCAGGACCCCACCGCATGGCCAGCGTCACGATCCAGGCAGTCAAGAAGAATTTCGGCGAGGTGCCCATCCTGCACGGGGTCGACATCGACATCCCGGACGGCTCGTTCACCGTGCTGGTCGGCCCGTCGGGCTGCGGCAAGAGCACGCTGCTGCGCATGATCGCGGGCCTGGAGCAGATCAGCGGTGGCGAGATCCGCATCGGTGAGCGGCGTGTCAACGACCTGCTGCCCAAGGAACGCGACATCGCGATGGTGTTCCAGAACTACGCGCTCTACCCGCACATGACGGTGCGCGAGAACATGGCCTTCTCGCTGCAGCTGGCCAAGCAGGACAAGGCGACGATCAACGCCAAGGTGGGCCGCGCCGCCGAGATCCTGGCGCTGACTCCGCTGCTCGACCGCTACCCGCGCCAGCTGTCGGGTGGCCAGCGCCAGCGCGTGGCGATGGGCCGCGCGATCGTGCGCGACCCGCAGGTGTTTCTGTTCGACGAGCCGCTCTCCAACCTCGACGCCAAGCTGCGCGTGGCCATGCGCGCCGAGATCAAGGAGCTGCACCAGCGCCTGAAGACCACGTCGATCTACGTCACCCACGACCAGATCGAGGCGATGACCATGGGCGACAAGATCGTCGTGATGCGTGATGGCCGCATCGAGCAGACCGGCAGCCCGCTGGAGCTGTACGACCGCCCGGCCAACCAGTTCGTGGCCGGCTTCATCGGCTCGCCGGCGATGAACTTCCTGCCCGGCACGCTGCGGCGTGCGGGCGGCACGGTGCAGGTCGAATTGAATGACGGCACCCACCTGCCGGCACCACCCGATGCCGGCGGCATCGACGGCCAGCCGGTGGTCTATGGCACGCGGCCCGAGCACATGACGCTGGCCGACAGCGGCGGCATTCCGGTGAAGGTGGTGGTGATGGAGCCCACCGGCATGGACACCTTCATCGCCTGCCGGCACGAGGGGGTCGAACTGGCCGCGGTGTTCCGCGAGCGCCACGACTTTGCCCCCGGCAGCACGATCCGATTGCTGCCCGACCCGCTGAGGGCCCACCTGTTCGACCAGAGCGCCGGCCAGCGCCTGGCCGCCTGACCGGGGCGGCATCGCCGACCCGGCCGTCTTTCCCGCCTGAAGTCCAGACCGACCCCACAAGGAGACCACCCATGACCGAGTTCAATCGTCGCAAGTTTCTCGAAGGATCTGCCGGCATCGCCGCGGCCGCCAGCTTCGGCGCTGGTGCCGCTGTCTGGGCGCCTGCAGTGCATGCGCAGACGCTGTCACTCAAGCCCGAGAAGGGCGCCAAGCTGCGGGTGCTGCGCTGGAGCCGCTTCGTGCAGGGCGACATCGACGCCTACATGGTCAACGTCAAGAAGTTCACCGAGAAGACCGGCATCGAGGTGCGGGTCGACAACGAGGGCTGGGAAGACGTGCGCCCGAAGGCCGCGGTGGCCGCCAACACCGGCGCCGGCCCCGACATCATCCTGTCGACCAACGACGACGCCAACCTGTACCCCGACAAGCTGCTCGACGTGACCGACGTCTGCGAGTACCTGGGCAAGAAGTACGGCGGCTGGTACCCGGCCTGCCAGACCTACCTGCGCCCCGACGGCAAGAAGTGGATCGGCGTGCCGCTGGGGGCGGCCGGCGCGATGATGGTCTACCGTCAGAGCCACCTGAAGGCGGCCGGCTTCGATGTCTTTCCCAAGGACACCGACGGCTTCCTGAAGATGCTGCAGGCGTTGAAGGCCAAGGGCACGCCGGGCGGTTTTGCGCTGGGCAATGCCACCGGCGACGGCCTGTGGACCAACTGGCTGATCTGGTCGCATGGCGGCCAGCTGGTTGACACCCGCAACAAGGTGGTGATCGACAGCCCCGAGACCATCAAGGCGCTGGAATACGCCAAGGCGATGTACGCCACCTTCGCGCCCGGCACGTTGTCGTGGCTGGACCCGAACAACAACAAGGCCTTTCTCGACAGCCAGGTCAGCGTCACCAACAACGGCATCTCGATCTACTACGCGTCCAAGACCTCGCAGGACCCCAAGGTCACGGCGCTGAAGGAAGACATCCAGCACGCCAGCTATCCCATCGGGCCGGTGGGCGTGCCGACCGAGTCGCACCTGTTCTTCAACCAGATGGTGATGAAGCACACCAAGTTCCCGAACGCGGCCAAGGAGTTCCTGCGCTTCATGATGGAGCAGGAGCAGTTCGACCCCTGGCTGACGGGCTGCGGCGGCTACATCTCGCAGCCGCTGGTGGCCTACGAGAAGACCGCGATCTGGACCGTCGACCCCAAGCACACGCCCTACCGCGATGCGCTGAAGAACCTGCGGCCGGCGGGTTATGCGGGCAAGCTGGGCTACGCCTCGGCCGGTGCCGGCGCCGACTTCATCGTCACCAACATGGTGGCCGAAGCCGCCAGCGGCGCCAAGTCGCCCAAGGAAGCGGCCGAGCGCGCGCAGAAACGCGCCGAGCGCTACTACAAAGTGTGATGACCAGGCCACCGGGGCGCGGCGGCGCTGCTGCTGTCGCTCTGCGTTGCTGATCACCTTGGAAGACCATGAAGCTGCTCGAGAAATTTCAGAATAGCCGCAACGCGCTGGGCTGGGCCTTCATGCTGCCGGCCACCGTGCTGCTGCTGCTGTTCCTGACCTACCCGCTGGGGTTGGGCACCTGGCTGGGCTTCACCGATGCCAAGATCGGCCGCGACGGCGAATGGATCGGCGTCGAGAACTTCAGCTTTCTGGTCACCGACAGCGTGACGCAACTGGCGCTGTTCAACACGCTGTTCTACACCTTCGTGGCCAGCGTGCTGAAGTTCGGGCTGGGGCTGTGGCTGGCGCTGCTGCTGAACAAGAACCTGCCGTTCCAGAGCTTTTTCCGCGCCGTGGTGCTGCTGCCCTGGATCGTGCCGACGGCGCTGTCGGCGATCGCCTTCTGGTGGCTGTACGACGCGCAGTTTTCGGTCATCAGCTGGGCGCTGATGAAGATGGGGCTGATCGACCGCTACATCGACTTTCTCGGTGATCCGTGGAACGCGCGCTTCTCGACCATCGTGGCCAACGTGTGGCGCGGCATCCCCTTCGTGGCGATCTCGCTGCTGGCCGGCCTGCAGACCATCTCGCCCTCGTACTACGAGGCCTCGGCGATCGACGGCGCCACGCCGTGGCAGCAGTTTCGCCACATCACGCTGCCGCTGCTGACGCCGATCATCGCGGTGGTGATGACCTTCTCGGTGCTGTTCACCTTCACCGACTTCCAGCTGATCTACGTGCTGACCCGCGGCGGCCCGCTCAATGCCACCCACCTGATGGCGACGCTGGCCTTCCAGCGCGCGATCTCGGGCGGTGCGCTGGGCGAAGGCGCAGCGATCGCCACGTTGATGGTGCCCTTCCTGCTGGCGGCCATCATGTTCAGCTACTTCGGCCTGCAGCGCCGGGCGTGGCAGCAGGGGGGTGACAAGTGAGCACGCGCAGCACATGAGCAAGAACAACGACGACTCGAAAGGCATGGACTTCCTGCAGTCGATGCCGCGGCGCTGGGTGACGATCTACATCCCGATCACGCTGTTCGTGATCGTGCTGCTGTTCCCGTTCTACTGGATGACGATCACGGCGTTCAAGCCCGACAACGAGTTGCTGTCGCGCGACGGCAACCCGTTCTGGATCATCGCGCCCACGCTGGCGCACTTCGAGAAGCTGCTGTTCCGCACCGAGTACCCGGCCTGGCTGTGGAACACGGTGATCGTCTCGGTGGTGTCGACCGTGCTGTCGCTGGTGGCGTCGATCCTGGCGGCCTACGCGATCGAGCGCCTGCGCTTCCAGGGCGCCAAGCCGGCGGGTGGCGCGATCTTCCTGGCCTACCTGGTGCCGCCGTCGATCCTGTTCATCCCGCTGGCAGCCATCGTCGTCAAGCTCGGGCTGTTCGACACGCGTTTGGCGCTGATCCTCACCTACCCGACCTTCCTGATCCCGTTCTCGACCTGGCTGCTGATGGGCTACTTCCGCTCGATCCCGTTCGAGCTGGAAGAGTGCGCGCTGATCGACGGCGCCAACCGTTGGCAGATCCTGATCAAGATCGTGCTGCCGCTGGCGGTGCCGGGGCTGATCTCGGCGGGCATCTTCGCCTTCACGCTGAGCTGGAACGAGTTCATCTACGCGCTGACCTTCGTCTCGTCGTCCGAGAACAAGACCGTGCCGGTGGGCGTGGTGACCGAGCTGGTCGAGGGCGACGTCTACCACTGGGGCCCGCTGATGGCCGGCGCGCTGCTGGGGTCGCTGCCGGTGGCCTTTGTCTACTCGTTCTTCGTCGAGTACTACGTCTCGGGCATGACCGGGTCGGTCAAGGAGTGATCCCCGGTCCGGCGCGCGCTGCGCGCCGGTGGGTTCAGCGTGCGGTGACGCGGGCCTTGAGCCGCGGCGCCGGCGCACCCAGCGACGGCAGCTTGCGGCGCGACTTCAGCACCACCTCGATGTCGTCGTTGGCGCCATCGATCAACGCCAGGATGGCCCTCTCAGCCTTCTGCGGCGCGCGTTCGATCACCGCGTCGAGCACCGCGCGGTGCATGGGCAGCGACGAGGCCGGACCGTCGGGCCGGGTGGTCGAGATCTCGAAGCTGGTGCGCAGCAGCGCGCCCAGCGCCTTGCTCATGTGCGCCAGCATGCGGTTGTGGCAGGCGCGCAGCAGGCCCTGGTGAAAGCGCAGGTCGCTGCTGACGTAGTCGCCACCCTCTTCGATCGAGCGCTTCATGCCGGCGTAGGCGGCTTCGATCTCGACGATGTCCTGCGCCGTGGCGCGCTCGGCGGCCAGCCGCACGGCGGCGGGCTCGACCAGGCGCCGCAGCTCCTGCAGATCGCGCAGAAACTCGCGCGACAGGCCGGCGCTGGATTGCCAGGCCACCACATCGGGGTCGAACCAGTTCCATTGGTCCTCGGGCAGCACGCGGGTGCCGACCTTGGGGCCGGTGACCAGCAGGCCCTTGGCGATCAGCGACTTCACCGCCTCGCGGATCACCGTGCGGCTGACGCCCAGCTCTTCGCACAGCATCGGCTCGGGCGGCAGTGAACTGCCGACCGGGTAGCGCCCGGTGACGATGCCCGCGCCCAGCTGGTCGACGGTGTTGCCGTGCACGTTCTTGATCATGGGGTGGCCCGAAGCCTGGGGTTCATGCACGAACGAAGGCAGTGATCAACGGGTCGGGGCCGACCTGCCGGCTCCAGTGGCCGTGCACGGCGGCATCGAAGGTGGCGCCGGCCGGCAGCGTGTCGGCCGAGAAGAAGTGCTGGCCGGGGCCAAATACCCGCGACGTGCCGTCCTGCAGGCCGATCTCCATCTGCCCGCCCAGGATGAACACCCACTGCGGATCGGTGCTGCAGTGGAACTGGCTGCGAAAGCCCACCGGGCTGTGGCGCAACTGCAGGCCGCCGCTGGGCATCAGCGGCGACAGCATCGCGGCGGGCTTGCCTTCGGTCAGCGCGATGGGTTGTTCGCGAAAGCGCGCGCGGCCGTCGTGGTCGGTGAACAGGGTGACCTGGGTGAAGGTGGTGGTCATGGGGGGATTGTCCAAGGCGCGGTCTACAGCGCGGTCTACAGCGAGGCGGTCACGCCGCCGTCGACGTACAGGATGTGGCCGTTGACGAAGCGCGCGGCATCGCTGGCCAGGAACACCGCCGCCGGCGCCAGGTCTTCGACATCGCCCCAACGGCGGCTGGGCGTGCGCTTGATCAGCCAGTCGCTGAAGGCCGGGTCGTCGACCAGCGGCTGCGTCAACTCGGTCTTGAAGTAGCCCGGGCCGATGCCGTTGACGGTGATGCCGTGCGGGCCCAGGTCGATGGCCATGCCCTTGGTCAGCATCTTCACCGCGCCCTTGCTGGCGGCAT
>MESD01000054.1:30350-30731 GCA_001770815.1 Burkholderiales bacterium RIFCSPHIGHO2_12_FULL_69_20 | reverse complement strand
GGGCTTCGCTGGTGCGCAGCGCGACCTCGATGGCCACGCGTTCGGTGATGTCGCGGCAGATGCTGAACGACACGCGGCGCCCGTCCAGATCGAGCCAGGTGGTGCTGACGTCCACCTTGATCAGCGCACCGTCGCGGCGGCGCATGTTGATCAGCATCGGCTTGATGCGCACCTTCTGCTCGGCCAGCAGGTGCAGGAGCTGCTCGCGGCTGAGGTCGGCGTCCCAATCCCAGACCCACAACGAAGTGACCTGCGCCAGGCTGTAGCCCAGCATGTCGGCAAAGGCCTGGTTGGCGTCGTCGACGCTGCCGTCGGTGTTGAGCACCACCACGCCATCGCGCGATTGCTCGACCATGACCCGGCGACGCGTGGCGTCGTCGC
>MESD01000054.1:30255-30328 GCA_001770815.1 Burkholderiales bacterium RIFCSPHIGHO2_12_FULL_69_20 | reverse complement strand
CCAGGGTGGGTCGGGTGGGTCGTCGATCATGCGGTCAGGCACCACGGTGGGGGCTCAGCGCCGGGCCGGCACG
>MESD01000054.1:0-30205 GCA_001770815.1 Burkholderiales bacterium RIFCSPHIGHO2_12_FULL_69_20 | reverse complement strand
CGGCTGCATGCGCCAGATGGCCGGCTTCGTCGGCATGGCGCGCGGCGATGGTGCGCCATTCGGCATGGCAGGCGATGAAGGCGTCGACCATCGCCGGGTCGAAGTGGCGGCCGCGTTCGGCCACGATCAAGGCGCATGCCGCGTCGTGGGTCATCGGCGCCTTGTAGACCCGGCGCGTGATCAGTGCGTCGTACACGTCGGCCACCGCCATCAACCGGGCCGACAGCGGAATGGCCTCGCCGGCCAGGCCGTCGGGGTAACCGCTGCCGTCCCAGCGCTCGTGGTGGCTGCGGGCGATCTGCTTGGCGAAGTGCAGAAACTCCACCGGCTGGGCCACGTCCTGCTCGGCATGCTCGATCGCCTCGGCGCCGATCTGGGCATGCGTCTTCATGATCGCCCACTCGGCCGCGTCGAGCTTGCCGGGCTTGAGCAGCACGCTGTCGGGGATGCCGACCTTGCCGATGTCGTGCAGCGGCGCCGATTTGACCAGCAGGTCGACCTGGCGGTCATCGATCAGGCCGGCAAAGTGCGGGTCGCGGCGCAGGTGCAGCGCCAGGCTGCGCACATAGCCCTGGGTGCGCAGCAGGTGGTTGCCGGTCTCGGGATCGCGGGTTTCCGCCAGGCGCGCCAGTGCGTGGATGGTGACGTCCTGCACCCGCAGGCTGTCGACCATGCGGCGCTGCACCTCGGCCTCCAGCCAGTGGTTGCGGTCGCGCATCAGATCACGCGCCTGCTTCAGCTCCAGCTGGGTGCGCACCCGCGCCAGCAGGATGGGCGCGCGGATCGGCTTCGTGATGTAGTCCATCGCGCCCAGCTGCAGGCCGCGCTCTTCGTCCTCGGCGCTGTCGAGCGCGGTGAGAAAGATCACCGGGATGTCGGCCGTCTCGCTGCGGCTGCGCAGGCGCTGCAGCACCGTGTAGCCGTCCATGTCGGGCATCATCACGTCGAGCAGGATCAGGTCGGGCCGCGGCGCCAGCAAGGCCAGGCGCAGCGCACGTTCACCTGAATTGGCGGCCCGCACCGCGTGATGGGGCAGCAGCAACTCGCCGATCACCGTGAGGTTCTCGGGGTTGTCGTCGACGATCAGAACCTGCGGCAGGGTCATGGCATGACGCCCTGGATGGCGTGGAATCGTTGGGCATCGCACTTTGCGCCAACGCAATACGAAAGGCGAGGCACTGCTTTAAGCCGCCGTTCTTTGTATCACGGCGCCCGGCCGGTGAGCCCACCGACCAGGGCTGAAATGCCGGCGCTGCTGCCGGCTTGCCGCCCCGGGGAGAATGCGCGCCATGCCCGCCGCCCTGCCCCAACGCATCGTCTGCCTGACCGAAGAACCCACCGAGGTGCTGTATGCCCTGGGCCTGCAGGAGCGCATCGTCGGCATCTCGGGCTACACCGTGCGCCCGCCCCAGGCGCGGCACGAAAAACCCCGTGTCAGCGCCTTCACCAGCGCCAAGGTCGACAAGATCCTGGCGCTGGCGCCCGACCTGGCGATCGGCTTCTCGGACATGCAGGCCGACATCGCCGCCGCGTTGATCAAGGCCGGCGTCGAGGTGTGGATCAGCAACCACCGCTCGATCGACGGCATCCTGGGCTATGTGCGTCGGCTGGGTGCGCTGGTGGGCGCCAGCGCCGCGGCCGATGCCTATGCCGACCGGCTGGCCGCGCATGTCGACCAGGTACGTGCAGCCGCCGCCACGCTGCCACGCCGGCCCCGTGTGTACTTCGAGGAATGGGACGTGCCGGCGATCAGCGCGATCCGCTGGGTCAGCGAGTTGGTGGGCGTGGCCGGCGGTGACGACATCTTTCCGCAGCGCGCGCTGGCCCCGCTGGGGCGCGATCGCATCGTGGCCGACGGTGGCGAGGTGGTGGCCGCCGCCCCCGACATCATCATCGGCTCGTGGTGCGGCAAGAAGTTCCGCGCCGAGCAGGTGGCCGCGCGGCCGGGCTGGGCCGGGGTGCCGGCGGTGCGCGACGGCGAGCTGCACGAGCTCAAGTCGCCACTGATCCTGCAGCCCGGCCCGGCGGCGCTGACCGACGGACTGGACCAACTGCACCGCATCATCGCCAGCTGGGCGCTGCGCCACGGGTGAAGGCCGCCCCCACGTCGCTGCGCTCCTGCCCCCCGAGGGGGCGCTCAGCCGCCTTGGGGCGGCCCGGCGCCGGCTGAGGGCCCGGCCGGCGCCGCTGTGCGATCATTTCCCAAGATCGAATCCAACCCGAGGAGAACACCATGTTCAAGGCCATCCTGCTGCAACAGACCGATGACAAGAAGACCCGCGCCGAGCTGGTCGAGCTGGACGACAGCCGCCTGCCCGACGCCGCCACGCACGAGGTGACGGTGGACGTGGCGTACTCGACGCTGAACTTCAAGGACGCGCTGGCCATCACCGGCAAGGGTGCGGTGGTGCGCAGCTGGCCGCTGGTGCCCGGCATCGACCTGGCCGGCACCGTGGCAGAGAGCCGCCACCCTGACTGGAAGGCTGGCGACGCGGTGGTGGTCACCGGCTGGGGCATGGGTGAGAACTTCTGGGGCGGCCTCACCCAGCGCCAGCGGGTCAAGGCCGACTGGCTGCTGAAGATCCCCGCGCCCTTCACCGCACGCAGCGCCATGGTCATCGCCACCGCTGGCTTCACCGCCGCGCTGTGCGTGATGGCGCTGCGCAAGCACGGCCTCAAGCCGGGTGACGGCGAGGTGCTGGTCACCGGCGCGGCCGGTGGCGTGGGCTCGATCGCGGTGGCGCTGCTGGGCGGCCTGGGCTACACCGTGGTGGCCTCCACCGGCCGGCCGCAGGAGGCCGACTACCTCACCGGCCTGGGCGCGGCACGCATCGTCGACCGCAACCAGTTCAGCCAGCCCGGCAAGCCGCTGCAGAAAGAAACCTGGGCCGGCGTGGTCGACACGGTGGGCAGCCACACCCTGGCCAATGCCTGCGCGGCCACCCGCTTCAACGGCGCGGTGGCAGCCTGCGGCCTGGCGCAGGGCGGTGATTTCCCGACCACGGTGATGCCCTTCATCCTGCGCGGCGTCACGCTGTACGGCATCAACAGCGTGTTCGTGCCGAACGATCAGCGCGCCGAGGCCTGGGCACTGATGGCCCGGCACCTGAGCGTGGCGCAGTTGGACGCGCTGAGCACCGAGATCGGCCTGAGCGAGGCCATCGCCTACGCCCCCAGGCTGCTGGCCGGCGAGGTGCGGGGGCGCACGGTGGTGAATACCGCCGCCTGAACGGCATCTGCCCCCGGGTCTGGGCGCGCACGCCTCAAGTGCGGCGGCGCAATTGCCGATAGCCGGTCCATGCGCGTGAATCGGGTGCCTAGGGTGGTGCCCGGCACGGGCATCCTGCTGACGGACCCGAACCCATGACCTTTCTTCAGAACCTGCGGCTGGGGCAGAAATTCCTGCTCATCGGCCTGCTGATGCTGGCGCTTTGCGTACCGATGGCCGCCATGCTGGTGAGCAGTGGCCTGAACGCCATCGACGTCAGTCGCCAGGAGCGCGACGGCGTGGAGCCCGTGGGCCGCTTGCTGAAGCTGATGCGCCAGACCCAGGTGCATCGCGGCGCCAGCGCCGGCTGGCTGGGTGGCAACGAGGATTTGAAGGCCCGGCGCGAAGCCCAGTCCGCCGAAGTCGACAAGGCCCTGGACGGCCTGCTCAAAGCCACCAGCATCTACCCCGGCGGGCGGCTGGCCGAACACCAATCGGCGGTGCGGCAGCAATGGCAATCGCTGCGCGACGACGTGGGGGCGCGCCGCATCGACGGCACTGCCGCCAACGCGCGCCACAACGCGTTGATCGCCATGCAACTGCGCCTGCTGGGCGACGTGGCCGACCGCTCCGGGTTGATGCTCGACCCCGAGGCCGGCACCTACTACCTGATCGCCGCGGTGGTGGACACCCTGCCCCGGATGAGCGAGCTGATGGGCCAGAGCCGCGCCCAGAGCGCGCTCTACCTTGCGCGGCGCTCCATCACGCCCGACGAGCGTGCGCGCCTGGCGCTGACGCTGGATCATCTGGCCGGTCTCAGCCAGGATGCCGAACGGCACTTCCACAACGCTGGCGCCAGCGATCCGGCCTTGGCCAAGACGGTAGAGGCCCCACGCCAGGCCGCCGAACAAGCCGTGACCGCCGCCATCGCCCTGGTGCGTCGCCAGTTGATCGATGCGCCGGCCCCGGACGCCCCGTTGGCGCCGTTCTTCAGCGAGATCACCGCGCACATCGACGTGCTGTTCAAGCTGACCGACACCACCTTCGACAGCCTGAGCGCTCATCTCGACAAACGCATCGTGCGCCAGCAGCAGGCCCTGGCCGCCCTGGGCCTGGGCCTGCTGTTGATCGGCGGCCTTGCCGTCGGCTTGATGCTGTCGATCAGCCGCGGCACCCTGCGCACCGTGGCCGGCGCCCAGGCGGCCGCCGAGGCACTGGCCCGGGGCGACCTGAGCCACCGCGTGCAGGCCACCGCCAACGACGAGATCGGCCGCATGGCCCGCACGCTGGGCGACGCGATGGCCCACCTGGCCGGCATGGTGCGCGAGATCAAGGCCAGCGGCGAATCGGTGGGCACCGCCTCGGCGCAGATCGCTGCCGGCAATGCCGACCTCAGCATGCGCACCGAGCAGACCGCCGCCAACCTGCAGCAGACCGCCTCGTCGATGGAGCAGCTGCACGCCACCGTGCGCCACAACGCCGACTCGGCGCACCAGGCCGCGCAACTGGCCGGCCAATCGAGCCAGGTGGCGGTGGATGGCGGTGCGCTGGTGGGCCAGGTGGTGGCCACCATGCACGCGATCAGCGCCAGCTCGGGCAAGATCGCCGACATCATCGGCGTGATCGACGGCATCGCCTTCCAGACCAACATCCTGGCACTGAACGCCGCCGTCGAAGCCGCCCGAGCCGGCGAGCAAGGCCGTGGTTTTGCGGTGGTGGCCGCCGAGGTGCGCAGCCTGGCGCAGCGCAGTGCCAGCGCGGCACGCGAGATCAAGACGCTGATCAACAGCAGCGTGGAGACGGTGCAATGCGGCGCGCTGCTGGTCGAGCGCGCCCAGCAGACCATGGGCGACATCGTGCAGCAGGCCAGCCAGGTGAGCACCCTGGTGGGCGAGATCGGCACCGCCACGGCCGAGCAGACCCAGGGCATTGCGCAGGTCAATGCCACCGTGACCCAGCTCGACCAGGCCACACAGCAGAACGCCGCGCTGGTGGAAGAATCGGCCGCCGCTGCCGACAGCCTGCGTCAACAGGCCGACAAGCTGGTCGAGGCCGTCGGCCGATTTACCGTGTGATCTCCCCCCCCGAAGCGCCTGCGGCGCTCCCCCCAGGGGGCGGCCGCCAGCGGCCCGGCGGAGCCGGTTCCGCGGCGGCTGCTGGGTTGGGTCAGCTGGCCCGCTGTTCACGCATGAGGTTGCGGCCGATCAGGGTCTGCATGATCTGCGAGGTGCCTTCGTACAGGCGGAACAGCCGCACATCGCGGTAGAAGCGTTCGATGCCGTACTCGGCCATGTAGCCGGCGCCGCCGAAGATCTGCACCGCGCGGTCGGCCACGCGGCCGCACATCTCGCTGGCAAACAGCTTGCAGCAGGCGGCTTCGGTGGCCACCGGGCGGCCGCTGTCGCGGCGGCGGGCGGCGTCCATCACCATGCACTCGGCGGCGTAGATCTCGGTCTTGCTGTCAGCCAGCATCGCCTGGATCAGCTGGAAGTCGCCGATCGCCTGGCCGAACTGCTGGCGCTCGGCGGCATAGGCCAGGCTGTCGGCCAGCAGCCGCTGGGCCACGCCCACGCAGATCGCGGCGATGTGGATGCGGCCCTTGTCGAGCACCCGCATCGCCATCTTGAAGCCCTGCCCCTCCTTGCCACCGATCAGGTTGGCCGCGGGCACGCGCACGTTCTCGAAGATCACGTCGCAGGTGTGCGCACCACGCTGGCCCATCTTGCGGTCGGCAAGCCCCAAGCTGATGCCCGGTGACTTGGCATCGACGATGAAGGCCGACACGCCACCCGCGCCCTTGACCGCCGGATCGGTGCGCGCCATCAGCGTGAACAGCCCGGCCTGCGGCGCGTTGGTGATGTAGCGCTTGCTGCCGTTGACGATGTAGTGGTCGCCGTCCTTGTCCTGGCCACGAATGGCGGTGGTGCGCAGCGACGCCGCGTCCGAGCCCGCGCCCGGCTCGGTCAACGCAAACGACGCGATCATCTCGCCGCTGGCCAGCTTGGGCAGCCACTGCGCCTGCTGCTCGGGCGTGCCGTCGAAGACGATGCCCTGCGAGCCGATGCCCACCGTGGTGCCGATCACCGAGCGGAAGGCCGGCGAGGTCTTGCCCAGCTCCAGCAGCACCCGCACCTCTTCTTCCATCGTCAGGCCCAGGCCGCCATGGGCCTCGGGGATGGTGAGGCCGAACAGGCCCATCTCGCGCATCTCCTGCACCACCTCGGGCGGGATGCGGTCTTCGTCGGCCACCTGGTGCTCCAGCGGCACCAGCCGCTCGCGCACATAACGCGCCACCGTCTCGACCAGGGCCTGGGTGATGTCTTCGTCGCGGATCATCGAATGCCTCTCAGAGGGTATCTGCAGTGCCGAGGATGGCGGTGGCCTGGCTCGACAGCGTGCCGCCGTTGCCATGCGCCAGCGCCACGTGGACGCCGGCCACCTGCCGCTCGCCGGCCTCGCCGCGCAGCTGCTGCACCGCCTCGATCAGCGCGAAGATGCCGTACATGCCCGGGTGGGTGCAGCTCAGGCCGCCACCGTTGGTATTGACCGGCAGCCGCCCGCCAGGCCCGATCGCGCCGTTCTCGACGAATGCCCCGCCCTCGCCCTTGGCGCAGAAGCCCAGGTCTTCGAGGAACAGGAGGGTGTTGATGGTGAATGCGTCGTACAGCTCGAGCACCTGCACGTCCTTGGGCGCCAGGCCGGCCATCTCGAAGGCCAGCGCGCCACTCTGCTTGGCGGCGGTGACGGTCAAGTCGGGCATGGACGAGATCTGGCGGTTCCAGCAGGCGGTGGCGGTGCCCAGCACATGCACCGGCTTCCTGGGCAGTGTCTTGGCGCGGTCACTGCGCACCAGCACGAAGGCGCCGGCACCGTCGGTGACCAGGCAGCAATCACGCACGGTGAGCGGGCTGGCGATCATCCTCGCCTTCAGCACGTCGTCGATGCTCAGCGGGCCACGCTCGAAGGCGTCGGGGTTCTTCTGCGCCCAGCCACGCGCGGCCACCGCCACCTCGGCCAATTGGCGCCGCGTGGTGCCGTAGGTGGCCATGTGGCGCGAGGTGGCCAGCGCGTAGGCTGCCACCGGGAACACCGGGTCGTAGGGCATCTCGTAGGGCTGCGGGTCCATCTGCCGGCGCGCCGCGGCCACTGCGGCGCGGTTCATCGTGCCGCTGCGCTGGGTGCTGCCGTAACACACCAGCACCGCATTGCACTGGCCCGAGGCCAGCGCCAGCATGGCCGGCATCAGGTGGGCGATGAAGCTGCTGCCGCCCAGCATGGTGCCGTCGATGAAGGTGGGATTGAGCCCCAGGTACTCGATCACCGGCATCGGCCACATCGTGCTCAGCACGCTGGCGGTGCACACGCCATCGATGTCGGCCATCGTCAGCCCGGCATCGGCCACCGCGCGGTGCGCGGCGATGGCCAGCAGCTCCATGTCGGTGTAGCCGGGGGTCTCGCCGTTGCCGAACAGGCCGACGCCGGCGATGGCGGTCTGGCCGCGCAGGGCCTTGAGTTGATCGCTGATCATGCCGCCACCTCCGGATCGAACACCACCAGACCGCGGCCCTCGTTGACCACCACCCGGGCGCGCACACGCAGCCCGATGGTGACGGCCTCAGGCGCCAGCCCGTCCACGCGGCTCATCAGCCGCACACCTTCGTCCAGGTCGACCAGGCAGACGTGGTAGTGGCCACCCTGCTCGGGCTTGCGGTACAGCGTGGTCACGGCGGCCACCGTGCCGCCGCCGGCCGGTGCCACCAGCGCGGGGCTCAGCGCGCCGCAGTGCGGGCACAGCTCACGCGGAAAGTACACATGCTGGCCGCAGGCGCCGCACTGCTGGATGAGGAAGCGGCCCTGGTCCAGCGCCTGCTGGTGCCGGGCCTGGATGCCTTGCTGGATAGTGGTCATGGAGGTGTGATGGGGAAGTGGCAGGCGAGAACGCGGCGTTGTGAACGCCTCGCAGCCCCGCAGTCTGCCCAAGCCCGGCGCGCCGCGCCATTCGGCATTTGCGAAGGGGCATGACGGCAACGGGCAAGCCCGGGGCCTCGCCTGCGCTGAACCGCGCGATTTGTCCGACAGGCTGCCGTCCACGCGCCCGGGGCCGGTGCGAAACTGGCGCGATGCGATTGCCCAACCTGTTGGCCACCCGAGTCGGCCGCCTCACGGCGTTCTTCTTTCTCTACGTCACCGAGGGCATCCCGCTGGGCTTTGCCGCCACCGCGGTGGCCACCCAGCTGCGGCGGCAGGACGTCGGCCCGGCCGAGATCGGCGCCTTCGTCGGCAGCTTCTACCTGCCCTGGGCCTTCAAGTGGGCGTTCGGGCCCTTCATCGACGTGTTCACCTCCGAGCGCCTGGGCCGGCGGCGTGGCTGGATCCTGGGCACGCAAATCATGCTGATCGTCACGCTGCTGGCCTGCACCGGGCTCAACCTGCCGGCGCAGCTGGGCGTGCTGACCGGCGTGCTGCTGATCCACAACAGCTTCGGCGCGATGCAGGACGTGGCCATCGACGCATTGGCCGTCAACACCCTGCACGCCGACGAGCGTGGCCTGGCCAACGGCGTGATGTTCGGCGGCGCGGCGCTGGGCACCGCGGTGGGCGGCAGCGGCGTGCTGTTCCTGATGCCGCTGATCGGGCTGCAGGGTGGCTTCGTCTTCGTGGCCGGCTGCATCGCGCTGGTCACCGTGTTCATCGTGCTGCCGTTGCAGGAGACCGCCACGCCGATGGCCGAGCGGCGCAGCGCCGGGCTGATGTCGGCCGCGCGCGAGATGCGGCGCTTCTCGGTCGAGGCCTTCCGCAGCTTTGTCGGCACCCGCGGCGCCTTCGCCGGCCTGTTTTTTGCGCTGCTGCCCGCGGGCGCGGTCAGCATGGGGCTGGCGCTGCAGTCGAACCTGGCGGTCGAGGTGGGCCTCGATGACGACGCGGTGGCCTGGCTCAGCCTGTGGAGCCAGGTCATCAGCGCCGGCTGCATGGTGCTGGGCGGCCTGCTGTCCGACCGCTACGGCCGGCGGCGCACGCTGTTCGTCTACCTGGCGCTGATGAGCCTGCCGGTGCTCTACATGATGGGCGTGCTGATCGAGCACCAGTGGATCTTTCCGTCGGGCGCCGGAGGCACCGCCAAGCGGGTGGCCGCGCCGGCGCTGGTCACGGCCGTGTGGGTGGCCACGCTGTTGTACGCGGTGGCGCAAGGCCTGATGTATGGCACCCGGTCGGCCATCTTCATGGACGTCACCAACCCGGCGGTGGCAGCCACGCAGTTCACCGCCTACATGGCGATGATGAACCTGGCGATCTCGTACTCGGCCACCTGGCAGGGCATCGCCATCGAGGCGCTGGGTTACCCGAACACCCTGCTGATCGACGCGGTGACCGGCTTGCTGTGCCTGGCGGTGCTGCCCTTCATCAAGCCGGCCACCCGGCACGAGGGCGACGGCGGCGGCGCCACGCGGGCCCGCACACTGGCCGCGGGCCTGGCGCTGATGTGCCTGGCCTGGCTGCCCTACCGCGCCGGCTGGTGGGCGGTGGGCGCAGCCGCGCCGATCTTCGAGACGCTGTTCACGCTGGTGTTCGTGGCGGCCGCGGTGTTTCTGGCGGCGGGCTCGGCGGTGCTGGGCAGCAGCGCCACCACCGTGGGCCGGCTGGGGCTGGTGATGGCCCCGCTGCTGCTGGCGATGTACCTGCGGCGCTGGTGGCCGCAGGCCGACCTGCTGTACTACCTAGTGCCCACCGCCGGCGCCCTGGTGCTGCTGGCGCAGGCCCGGCTGAACTGGCAGGTGCTGCGGGTGGCGCCTCCGGCCACGACAGCCTGAGGCGTGCCCGGTGGTTCAGATCAAATGGGATCCCAGGTGAACACGTCGCCCGAGCGGTCCAGCGCGTAGAAGCCCGACTTCAGCGCCGGCATCGCATGGCTGGCCACCGTCTCGGCGGTCCAGCCTTCGCTGCGGTGCACGCTGCGCTCGGGGCGCGGCTGGCTCATCAGGAAGATCTCGTTGTTGCGCACCGCGAAGATCTGGCCGCTCACCTCTTTGGCCGCGTCGCTGGCCAGGTAGACGGCGATCGGCGCGATCTTGGCCGGCGTCATCTGCTGGATCTTGGCCACGCGCGCCTGCTGCTCGGGCGTGTCGGTGGGGATGCTGCCGATCATGCGGCTCCAGGCGAACGGCGCGATGCAGTTGCTGCGCACGTTGAACTTCTGCATGTCCAGCGCGATGCTCTTGGACAGCGCCGCGATGCCCAGCTTGGCCGCGGCGTAGTTGGCCTGGCCGAAGTTGCCGATCAGCCCCGAGGTGCTGGTCATGTGCACGTAGGCGCCGCTCTCCTGCTCCTTGAAGTGGTTGGCCGCGGCGCGGCTGACGTAGAAGGCGCCGTACAGGTGCACCTTGATCACCGCATCCCATTCGTCGAGGCTCATCTTGTGGAAGAAGCGGTCGCGCAGGATGCCGGCGTTGTTGACCACCACGTCGATGCGGCCGTACACGTCGAGCGCGTTCTGCACGATGCGCCCGGCGCTGGCGGCCTCGCTCACGCTGTCGGTGTTGGCGGTGGCCTGGCCACCGGCGGCCACGATCTCGGCCACCACGCGCTGCGCCGGGCCGGTGTCGCCGCCCTCGCCCGCCACCGATGCGCCGATGTCGTTGACCACCACCTTCGCGCCTTGCGCGGCCGATTGCAGCGCGATGTCGCGCCCGATGCCGCCACCGGCACCGGTGATCACCACGACCTTACCTTCGAGCATGTTGCCTTGTGCCATGAGTGTTCTCCTTCGATCAGGGTTTGGGGGATGTGGAACCGACCGGCCATTGGAAGGCCGCCGGCTGCTTGTCGAGAAAGGCGCTGACCGCGTCGACGTGGTACGGGCTCTGGAAGCACAGTGCCTGGTGGTCGCCCTCGGCGGCCAGCGTGGTCTGCAGGTCGGTGGCCAGCGCCATGCCCAGCTCGCGCTTGACCAGGCTGACCGCCAGCGCCGACGCGCCGGTGAAGCTGTGCGCCAGCGCCTGGGCGCGGCTCAGCAGGCTGTCGGTGGGCACCACTTCCATCGCGATGCCGAGCTTGAGCGCCTCTTCGGCACCCACCTCGCGCGCCGACAGCACGAGCTCACGCGCACGCTGCACGCCCACCACGCGTGGCAGCGTGTACATCGCTGCGCAATCGGGCACCAGGCCCACCTTCATGAACGACATGCAGAAGCGCGCGCGCGGCGACGCAATGACGAAGTCGGCCATCAACGCCAGGCTGAAGCCGGCGCCGTAGGCCGCCCCATCGACCGCGGCGATCAGCGGTTTGTCCAGCTCGATCAGGGCACGCACCCAGGGGTGCAGGCTGGTCATGCGCTGGCGCCAGCCCTGCACGTCCAGCTGCTGCTCGCGCGCGGCCAGCATGCCGCGCAGGTCACCACCGGCGCAAAAGGCGCCGCCGGCGCCGGTCAGCACCACGGCGCGCACGGTGGGGTCGGCCGCCAGCCTGGGAACGGCGGCCTCGAAGGCCGCCTTCATCTCGGTGCTCAGCGCATTGCGCGCCTCGGGCCGGCTCATCGTGAGGGTGGCCACGCCGTCGGCCACCTGGCAACTCAGGGCGTCGTTGCTCATTTGCGGGCCCCTTCCATGGCGCGGGCGATCAGTTCCTTCATCACCTCGTTGCTGCCGCCGTAGATGCGGCCCACGCGGGTGTCGGCGTACAGCCTGGCGATGGGGTACTCCATCATGTAGCCGTAGCCGCCGTGCAGTTGCACGCACTCGTCGACCACCTGGCACACCGAGTCGCTGACCCAGCACTTGGCCATGGCCGAGGTCGGGCCGTCCAGGGTGCCTGCCAGCGAGCGGTTGATCAGGTCGTTGACGAAGCTTTCGGCGATGCTGGCCTTCATCTGGCATTCGGCCAGCTTGAACCGGGTGTTCTGCATGCTCATCAGGCTCTGGCCGAAGATGCTGCGCTGCTTCACGTAGTCGACGGTCTCGGCGATGGCACGCTGCATGGTGGCCACACCGCCGGCGGCGATGATCAGGCGCTCGCGCGGCAGCTCTTCCATCAGCTGGATGAAGCCCTTGCCCTCCTGCGTGCCCAGCAGCTGGCTCTGGGGCACACGCATGTCCTCGAAGAACAGCTCGGCCGTGTCCACCGTGTGCTGGCCCACCTTGTCGAGCAGCTTGCCGCGCCGAAAGCCCGGCGTGGCGGTCTCCACCAACACCAGGCTCACGCCCTTGCCACCCTTCTCTTCACCCGTGCGGCAGACCAGCACCACCAGGTCGGCGTGGTAGCCGTTGGTGATGAAGATCTTGCTGCCGTTGATGACGTAGTCGTCGCCCTGCTTGACAGCACGGGTGCGGATGGCCTGCAGGTCGGTGCCGGCGCCAGGCTCGGTCATCGCGATGGCGGCCACCATCTCGCCGGTGGCCATCTTGGGCAGGTACTTCTGCTTCTGCGATTCGGTGCCATAACGCAGGAGGTACTGGGCCACGATGCCCGAGTGCACGCTGTTGCTGAAGCCGCCGGCCATCAGGCGGGCCCAGGTCTGCAGGATGACCATGTCGTGGCGGAAGTCACCGCCGCCGCCGCCGTATTCCTCGGGGATGCTGGCGCACAGCAGGCCGGCGGCACCCGCCTTGTTCCACAGGCCGCGGTCGCCGTGCTTCTGCTGGCGCCAGCGCTCGTCGTGGGGCAGCATCTCCTTCTCGGCAAAGCGGGCCGCGGTGTCGGCCAGCAGTTCCAGGTCGGGCGTCATCCAGTCGGGTTTGGGTTGGGCAATCATCGAAGGTCTCGCAAGTCAGTAAAGGGCCACCACGGCATCGCCGGTCAGCTTGACCTGGCCGTGCTGGTTGGTGGTCTGCAGGCTCAGGCGGGCGCGGCGTTCACCGTTCACCTCGAACAGCTCGGTCACGCTGCCACTGCAGGTGATGGACTCGCCCACCTGGGTGATGGCGACAAAGCGCACGCCGTATTCACGCAGCTGCCGCTGCGGCACCCAGTGGGTGAGCAACCGGCCGAGGTAGCCCATCGACAGCATGCCGTGCGCAAACACGTCGGGTGAACCGCCGGCCTTGGCGTAGTCGATGTCGACATGCATCGGGTTGTGGTCGCCCGAGGCGCCGCAGTACAGCGCCAGCGTGAGCCGGCTGATCGGCGGCGTGGTGAAGGCGGGCAGCGCATCGCCCACTTTGAGTTGGGAGGTTTCAACCATGGCGGACCACCGTGATGCCGTGAAGATCGGCCACATGCGTGCCGTGCTGGTTGGTGACGCGGGTCTCGCGCACGATGAACTCGAGCAAGCCGCCTTTCTTGTCGTAGATGTCGGCGATGCGCTGCTCGAAGCTCAGCATGTCGCCGGCATACACCATCGCGTGGTAGTGAAATCGCTGCTCGCCGTGCAGGATCTTGGGCAGCGGCAGGTCGAGCAACTCGCGCAGCGCGCCGGGGTTGGGTGACTCCATCTCCAGGCAGAACAGGAAGGTGGGCGGCACCGGCAGCCCGGGGTGGCCCGCGGCGCGGGCTGCGGCCTCGTCGGTGTAGACCGGGTCGGTCTGGCCGATGGCCTTGGCAAAGAACTTCAGCCGGCCCTTTTCGACTTCGGCGCTGAAGGCAGGCAGCCGGTGCCCGATGTATTGCTTGTCGATCATGCATCCACCTTCTGATAGAGCGTGACGACGCAGGCGCCGCCCAGCCCCAGGTTGTGCTGCAGCGCCAGCCGCGCACCGTCCACCTGGCGCTGCTGGGCCTGGCCGCGCAGCTGCCAGGTCAGCTCGGCGCACTGCGCCAGGCCGGTGGCGCCCAGCGGATGGCCCTTGCTGAGCAGGCCGCCGGATGGGTTGGTGACGACGCGCCCGCCATAGGTGTTGTCGCCGTCGAGAATGAACTTCTCGGCCGTGCCGTCGGGCGTCAGGCCCAGTGATTCGTAGGTGATCAGCTCGTTGGCGGTGAAGCAGTCGTGCAGCTCGACCACGTCCACGTCCTCGGGCCCGATGCCGGCCTCGGCATACACCTTGGCCGCGGCGGCGCGGGCCATGTCGGCACCCACCAGCTTGCGCAGGTCGTGGCTGGCGAAGGTGGAAGCGGCGTCGGTGGTCATGGCTTGCGCGGCGATTCGCACGCGCCGGTCCAGCCCGTGGCGGCGGGCGAAGTCCTCGCTGCAGATCAGCGCGGCGGCTGCGCCGCAGGTGGGCGGGCAGCACTGCAGCCGGGTCAGCGGGTCGAACACCGTCGGCGAGGCCAGCACTTCGTCGAGCGTGACGGTCTGGCGGAACACCGCCAGCGGGTTGCGCGCCGCATGCTGGCGCGCCTTGACCGAGATGCGCGCAAAGGTGCTGGGCGCGATGTCGTACTGCTTGATGTAGTCGCGCGCCGCGCCGCCGAAGAACTGCGCCGCGCGCGGCGCGGCCGGGTCCCAGCCCTGGTCCTCGGTCAGCGTGGCTATGAAGCGCGCCAGCGGCGACGGCCGGTCGGTGTAGGTGCCCTTCAGCGCGCCCGGCACCATCTGCTCGAAGCCCAGCGCCAGCACGCAGTCGGCCGCCCCCGAAGCCACCGCCTGGCGCGCCAGCCACAGCGCGGTGCTGCCGGTGGCGCAGTTGTTGTTGACGTTGACGATGGGGATGCCCGACAGCCCCACGCCGTACAGCGCCGCCTGGCCGGCGGTGCTGTCGCCAAACACATAGCCCACGTAGGCTTGCTGCACCAGGTCGTAGTCGATGCCGGCGTCGTCCAGCGCCAGGCGCGCGGCCTGGGCGCCCATCGCCGGGTAGGCCTCGCTGGCCCCGGGCTTGGTGAACGGGATCATGCCCACGCCCACCACGTGTACGGCTTGTGTCATGTTGCGCTCCTGCTGGTTGAACGGCGAGTTTGCGGTGCACCGCGCCACCACATCAATGGCCCGGATGCTCGCGGGCATTGGCCAAAACGATCAACCGGCTCACTCGCCGGCGTGTGATGGCCCGGGCGCGCGGTAACGAAAGGTGCCCATGGACTTGGCCGTCACATGGCCGGCCTCGTCGGTGATCTCGGCCTCGCAGAAGCACATCGTGCGGCCACCGCCGATGGCGCGGCCGGTGGCCTTCAGCCGCCCCATCGCCGGGCGCATGAAGGCGATCTGCATGTCGATGGTGACCACCTCGCGGCTGTAGTCGACCTTGCTCAGCGCGGCGTTGGCCATCGCGCTGTCGAGCAGGCTCATCACCACGCCGCCATGGCCACCGCCGTGGTTGTTGAGCAGGTCGGCGCGCAGCTCCAGCTCGACCACGGCCACGCCGTCGGCCTCGTGCGTGATGCGCGAGCCGATCATCTGCAGGAAGGGAATCTGCCGGGCGCGGCCGTCGTGCGGCGGGTCAGGCGTGACGGAAGGGGCAACAGGCTTCATGGGCGCGATGCTGAACCTGTCGGCCGCCGTCGCCAATGGCCAAGCCGCGCTTTGTGATTGGCCAAAGCGTTCAGCCAGGGTTTGTACGGAGACCGCCTTCAGCGCGCCCGCAGCCGTCAAGCGGGCGACACCGCACGCGTCGGCATCGGCCTAGAGTGAACGACTTGTTCCACTGTCCGCCCGGGAGAAAAATGATGCGCCACTGGCTTACCCCCTGCGTTGCCGCCGCCGCCCTGCTGTTGTCGGCCTGCAGCACCCTCACCCCCTCGCGCCCGGCCGGCTGGGGCGCCCCCGAGGCGCTGGTGGCGCCGTCCAGCTTCAGCGGCGTGCACGGTCTGGCGATCGACCGGCAAGGCCGCCTGCTGGCCGGCAGCGTGGTCGGCAATGCGATCTGGGAGGTCGACCGCCGCACCGGCGCGGCCAAGATCGTGGTCGGCGGGCCCGAGGGCCAGGCCGACGACATCGCCATCGGCCCCAAGGGCGAGATGGCCTGGACCAACTACCTGTCGGGCGCGGTGCGCATCCGCGACCACGACAACGCGCCGTCGCGGGTGATCGCCTCGGGCCTGCCGGGGCTCAACTCGCTCGATTTCGACCGCCGCAACGGCAAGCTCTACGCCACCCAGGTGTTCCTGGGCGATGCGCTCTACGAGTTGGACCCCAGCGGCGCCAAGCCGCCTCGCCTGATCGCCAAGAACCTGGGCGGCCTCAACGGCTTCGAGGTCGGCCCCGACGGCATGATTTACGGCCCGCTGTGGTTCAAGCGCAGCGTGGTGCGGGTTGACCCGGCCAACGGCGCGGTCAGCGTGATCAGCGCCAGCTTCGACGTGCCGGCCGCGGCCAACCTCGACGGCAAGGGCAATGTCTGGGTGATCGACACCGCCACCGGCGAGTTGTCCAAGGTGGCGCTGGACAACGGCGCACGCCAGGTGGTGGCGCGGCTGGCGCCGGCGCTGGACAACCTGGCCATCGCCCCCGACGGCACGATCTACGTGTCCAACATGGCCGACAACGGCATCCAGGCGGTGAACCCGGCCACTGGCGCGGTGACGCAGCTCACCCGCGGCAAGGTGGCCGTGCCCGCGGGCATCAAGGTCGACGGCAACGCCCTGTGGGTGGCCGACGTGTTTGCCTACCGCCGGGTCGACCTGGCCAGCGGCGAGGTCACCGACCTCAAGCGCATGCAGTCGTCGGACATGGAGTACCCGTTTGCACTGGGCCTGTCGTCCAAGAAGGTGGCGCTGGCGTCGTGGTTCACCGGCACGGTGCAGGTGATCAACCGGGCCAGCGGCAAGACCGAGACCATGCTGCACGGCTGGAAGGCACCCTACGACGCACTGCCGCTGGAAGACGGCAGCCTGCTGGTGGCCGAGATCGCCACCGGCAGCATCACCCAGGCCAGCGGGCCCAACTACGAGCAGCGCCGGGTGGTGGCCTCGGGCCTGGCCGGGCCGGTGCAGATGGTGCTGGGCCCCGATGGCCAGCTCTACGTCACCGAGGCCGCGGGCAACGTGCAGCGCATCCACCTCAAGGACGGCAGCAAGACCACCGTGGCCACCGGTCTGGCGCTGCCCGAGGGCCTGGCCTTCACGCCTTGGGGCACGCTGGTGGTGGCTGAATCGGCGGCCGCCCGCCTGACCGAGATCGACCTGGCCACCAGCCAGCGCCGCACCGTGGCCGAGCAACTGCCGATCGGCCTGTCGGGCGCGCCGGGCATGCCGCCGCCCTACGTGGCCACCGGCGTGGCGGTGGGTGCGGATGGCGCGGTGTACTACAGCGCCGACCGCAACAACGGCATCTACCGCATCCGGCCGCAGCGCTGAGGGGTGTGCTGGATCGTCGGCCGGGGCGCGGATCAGCCGATCAGCTAATCAGCCAATCAGCCAATCAGCCAATCAGCCAATCAGCCAATCAGCTAATCAGCTAATCAGCCAATCAGGTCACCGGCGATCCACTGCCGGATCATCACCTTGGCGGCCTCGTCGATCACCATCTGCTCACGCTGGCACAGGAACAGCACCTGGTTGAACAAACGCTGGGCCAGCGTGCGGGCATCGTCCTGGCCGCGGCCGAACACATGGCCGTTGAGCTGCATGCCGCGCAGCAGGAACACCACGTCGCGCAGCGACACGTCGATGGCGGGCGTGCGCGCCAGGCAGGCGGTGCGCACGCGCCGCGCCGTCTCGGTGGGCTCGTAGGCCTGCTGGCCCAGGTCGGCGCACAGTGCATCCAGCACCGCACGCACCACCGGCGGCGCCAGCAGCGGCGCGCCGGTGAGCTGGCACACCTCACGCGCCACCGGCAACAGCGCCTCGTGGCCGGCCCAGACCTCGGACACCGGCAGGCCGTCCAGCGCCATCGGCGCGGTGTCGGCAATGACCTTGGCATCGGCGTCGGGCAGGCCGTAGGCCTCCACCGCATGGCGCGCCGGGTCGGCGATGCGCCCGCCCGAGCCGGTCAGCCAGACCAACCGGTCCAGCCCCAGCGATCGGAAGAAGGCCTTGAAGCTGCCCTGCCCGTTCCACTGCTCGAGCACCGGGCCGAAGGCCTGGCGCAGCCGCGAGGCCAGCTGGCCGGCCGACACCGGCACGGCCGATTGCGCCACGGCCGCTTCGATGCGCTCGGCGATCTGCAGCAGCTCCTCGGGCGTGGCCGGGCGGCTGGGCGGCGCCGGGGGCTCGTTCGGGTCGGCGGCCGGGGTCTGCGCGATGCTGGGCGCCGCAGGCATGGGCGCCGGCTCGGGCGCTTCACCCGCCAGGCCCAGCGCCTGCTCGATGAACAGCCGCTCGTCGATCAGCAGGTCGGCCGAGGCCTGGTAGGCCGCCGACGGGAAGCCGATCGCCAGCACCGAGGTGCGGCGGTCGTAGCGGCGCAGCTTGCGCAGCACCGGGGTGAAGTCGGCATCGGCCGACAGCACGATGAACTCGTCGTAGCGGGTCTCGTGCTGCAGCAACTCGATGATGTCGAGCACCATGTGGATGTCGGTGCTGGTCTTGCCCTGGCTGGTCACCGGCGGGCAGTCGACGATCTCGAAACCCGCGCGCAGGAAGGCGTGGCGGAAGGTCTGGTACCAGTTCGGATTGAGGTAGCAGCGCCGCACCAGGATGCGCCGGCGCGCGTCGCTCTCGTGCGGCTCGGGGATCTCCAGCGATTCGATCAGCCAGCGGATCCATTCGATGGGCTGGCGCGCAAATCGCTCGGCGGCGGCCGGCTGCAGCGCGCGCAGCTGGGTGAAGACGTTGTCGAAGTCGACGAACAGGGCACTTTTCATGGGGTTCCGGAGGCAGGTGGGTTCAGGTCGGCGCAGGCCGCAGCAGCGCCGGTGGCAATGCGGGTCAGGCGGTACTCGCCGGGCGCGACGCCGGTCCACTTCTTGAACGCGCGGTGAAAGGTGCTGGCCTCCGAGAAGCCCAGCCGGTTGGCGATGGCTAGCAGCGTCAGCTCGGGCTGGGCCAGGTATTCGATGGCGGTGTCGCGGCGCAGCGCATCCTTCAATGCCTGGAAGCCGTGGCCCTCGTCGCGCAGCCGGCGGCGCAGGGTTTGCGGCGTCATCGCCATCGCCTCGCCCACGGCTTCGAGCGACGGCAGCTCGCCGTCGAGCCGGCGCCGCAGCAGGCGGCGGATGCGCTCGGAGACGCGGGTCTGGTCGCGGTACTTGATCAGCAGGTTGGCCGGCGCGCCGGCCAGGAACTCGCGCAGGCTCTGCGTGTTCTGCACCACCGGCAGTTCGAGCCAGCGCGCCTCGAAGCGCAGGCCGATGTGCGGCTCGTCGTAGCGGATGGGCGCCTGGTAGACGCGCGAGCTGTCGCTGCGCTGCAGCGGCTCGGTGTAGTTGACGGCACGCACCGGCACGCGCCGCGCCACCAGCCACGAGGCCATGCCGAAGGCGAACAGCAGAAAGGCCTTCTGTGCGTAATCCAGCCGCGGGTTGGGCGCGGCGCGGCGCATGATCTGCACCCGTGCCTCGTCGCCGTGCTGCACCAGCCGCGGCACGAAGTCCGGCATCAGCCCGTGGTAGTGGCGAAAGCCCAGCTGCAGCGCCTCCTCCAGGTTGCGGCAGCGCACCAGCATCGCCGCGCACTGCCCGAAACTGCCCACCGGCAACGGCCGGCTGCACAGGCCCCACAGCTCGTCGCGCAGTGTGCGGCGCAGGATACGGATCAGCAGCGCGTACTGCGTCTGCGACACCCGGGCCAGCGGCGCGTCCAGCAGCGCGGGCGGAATGCCGGCGCGCTGCAGCAGCGGCCGGGCATCGTGGCCCTGGTGCAGCAGGCCCTGCAGGATGTTGCGCACCTGCTGGATGGCCACGGTGTGCTGGGTCACCGACATGACGGGCGGGGGGCGTGGCGGCTCATGTCGACATGCTACGCAACGCCGGCCCGGCTTTTCGAGGCTTTGCGAGGGGATCGATCCGGTACAACGCCCGCATGAACCCGCTGCACATCGCCCCGCCCCGTCGCCGTCCCAACAGGACGTGGTGGGTCGCCCTGCTGCTGATCACCGCTGGCTGCGGTGGCGGGGGTGGCAGCGAGAGCAGCGCCGCCACCACCGGCGGCAGTTTGGCGATCACCAGCCCGGCCATCACGCCAGTGGGCGCGGCAGACACCGGCAACACCCTGGCCGTGGCCGTCGATGCCAGCACCTTCGTGGCAGCCAACACACCCGAGCCTGCCATTGCCGACGTGCCGGTCGTGGTGACAACGGCGGCCGCACCCGCCCTGCCCGTGGCGCCCACGCTGCCGCGCGCCGGCCTGGGTGCGCAAGACCTGGCGCTGCTGGTGGCCGAGGGCGATGCGCAGGGCGAGGCCATCGCCCGCGCCTACCAGCTGGTCCGCGGCATCCCCGACGCGCAGGTGATCCGCCTGCCCGTGCCCACCGGCAGTGACGTGATCGGCGACAGCGCCTTCGCCACCCTCAAGGCCCAGCTCGACGCCCGGCTGCCGGCCACGGTGCAGGCCACGCTGGTGACCTGGACGCAACCCTCGCGCGTGCAGGGCAGCAGCTGCAGCATGGGCATCACCAGTGCGCTGGCCTTCGGCTACAACGCGATGCTGTGCGGCGGCTGCAACCGCACCCAGGCCTCTGCCTACTTCGACACCGACACCACCCGGCCCTACAGCGACCTGCGCATCCGACCGTCGATGATGCTGGGCGCGGCCACGCTGGAAGCGGCGCAGGCCTTGATCGCGCGCGGCCTGGCCGCTGAGGGCAGCGCGCCCAGCGGCACCGGCTGGCTGCTGCGCACCGCCGATGCCGCGCGCAGCGTGCGCCATACCGACTTCCAAGCCCTGCCCGATGCCTGGCGCACCGAGCCCGTGCTGGACCTGCGCTACGTCGACGCCAGCACCGCCGGCAGTGCGCAGGAGGTGGTGCAGCAGAGCGACCTGCTGTTTTACTTCACCGGCCTGGCCAAGTTGCAGCAGCTGGGCAGCAACCGCTTCCTGCCCGGTGCGGTGGCCGACCACCTCACCTCCTTCGGCGGCCTGTTGCCCGAGGCCCGCGGCCAGATGCCGGCCACCGCCTGGCTGGCGGCCGGCGCCACCGCCAGCTACGGCACGGTGGAAGAGCCCTGCAATCATGTCGAGAAGTTTCCGCGCGCCTCGGTGCTGATCGACCACTACCTGCGCGGCGCCACGGTGATCGAGGCCTACTGGAAATCGGTGGCCTGGCCCGGCCAGGGCCTGTTCGTCGGTGATCCGCTGGCCCGGCCCTGGGCCAACGAACCCAGCGCGGCGATCGAAGACGGTGCGCTGGTGGTGCGCAGCCGCGCGCTGCGGCGCAACGGTGCCTACCGGGTGGACTGGCTGGCGGCGGGCAGCAGCCAATGGCGCACGCTGGACAGCCTGACCGCCGGCCAGCCCCGGCCCGTCACTTGGCGCGTGCCGCTGCCGGCGGTGGCCGCGGGCGGACGGCTGCGCTGGGTGGGCCCCTGCCCGCTGCAACCGGCGCAGTCGTGCGTGCTGAGCGGCGGCTAGATCAGCCCACGCTGGCAGCGCGGTAGCGCCGCACGCCGTCGGCGCCGGTCTCGCACACCGCCTCGCCGCGCGCCACCAGGTAGTTGATGTGGGCCAGGCTCTCACCAGTGGCCATGCCCAGCAGCTCACCCTTGCCGTCGATGGGCCGGGCAAACAGCGCGCCGAACACGTCGATCGCCCGCTTCGGGCTTTCGGCCAGGCTGCGTCGCAGGCGCTGCAGGCCGCGGTCGTGGCCATGCGCCAGCCGGTCCAGCCGCGCATGCAGGCCGGTGAAGGGCTCGCCATGCGCCGGCAGCACCAGCAGGTGGTCGCCCAGCGTGGCGCGCAGGTGCGCCAGCGAGGCCATCCAGTCGCCCAGCGGATCGGCGTCGGGCTCGGTCGGGAAGACGCTCACGTTCGACGAGATGCGCGGCAGCACCTGGTCGCCCGAGACCATCACGCCCAGCTCGTCGCTGACCAGGCAGGCATGCTCGGGTGAATGGCCGCGGCCGACCACCACCTGCCAGCGCCGCCCGCCGATGTCCAGCGCCTCGCCGTCGACGATGCGCCGGAAGCTGTCGGGCAGCGCATGCAGGTACTTGCTGAAGCCACCGAAACGCGCGCGGTAGACGTCCAGCGCCTCCTCGGGCCAGCCGGTCTGGCGGTAGAAGCGGATGGCGTCGTCGGGCGCCTCGCGGCCGGTGTCGGCGGCCAGCGTGCGGCAGGTGAGGTATTCGAGCCGCGTCATCCACAGCCGGCACTGGAACTTGCGCGCCAGCCAGCCGGCCATGCCCACGTGGTCGGGGTGCATGTGGGTGCAGAAGATGCGGGTGATGCGTGCCCCCTGCGGGGTGGCGGCCAACGGGCCGTCGCTGGCGATCAACTGGCGCCAGGCGGCCAGCACCTCGGGGGTCTTGGTGCCGGTGTCGACGATGGCCCAGCCCGGGCCCTGCTCGTCTTCGTCGGCCAGCGCCCAGAGGTTGATGTGGTTCAGCGAGAACGGCAGCGGCATGCGCAGCCACAGCACGCCGGGCGCCACCTCGTGCACCGTGCCGGGCGCGGGCGGCTCGCCGCAGGGGTAGCTCAGGGCGTGGCGGGTGTCGGGGGCTGCGGCTTCGTCAGGGCGGCCGTCGGAGGTGGGGGCATCGGACATGCGGCGATTGTGCCGCCGGCACCGGTGGCCCCACTGTCACCTGCGCTCGCGACCGATCAGGTGGCCAGCGCCGGGGTTTGGATCAAGTCTGCAGCCAGCCCAGCATCTTGCGGTAGACCACCGGGTCGCTCAGCAGGTCGAGGTGGTGGATGCCGTGGCCGACCCAGCAGTGATCGTCGCTCAGGTGCAACCGCATGGCCGCTCGGCGGTGGCGGCCCAGCGCGCTGTCGATCATCACCAGCCCGTCGCCCAGCAGGGAGCCCGGCGTGTCGGGCCCACCCACGGTGGCGGCGATGGCGTAACAATCCACGCCCTCGGGCAGCGGCACCGGGGTGCGGCGGTCGGCATGGTCGAAGCGGCTGTTGTGCTGCCAGTCGGCCTCGAGCAGGTTGCCGTGGCGCAGGTCGGTGATGCCTTCGCTGCGCAGGCGCGACAGCCGGGTGAACGGCGCCACGTAGGGGCTCAGGTCCATCACCCGGTGCAGCCAGTTGCCGGCACGCTCGAGCGGCGCGCCGTGGTGCGGCGTGCCCAGGAACACCAACTGGCGCAGCAGCGCGGGCCAATGGTGACCCGCCGCCCCGGCCTGGGCGATGGCACTGCGCGCCACCAGCCCGCCCATGCTGTGGCCGACGATGGTCAGCCGCTGCAGCGGCACCGGCCATTGCTGCACCAGTTGCTCCAGCACCTCGGCCAGCGCGCGGCCGTTCTGGCTGATGTGCCGACCGCTGTTGTAGAAGGCGTAGACCGGCGCGGCGCCCAGCGCATGGGCCAGCGTCTCGCCGTGGTCGTGGCCGTTGCGGCGCCAGCCCAGGTCGCTCATGCACAGGCCGTGCACCAGCAGCAGCACATGGCCGGGCGCCGTGGCCCCCAGCGCCTGCGGATCGAGGGGGCGGCCCGCCTGGCGCAACTGCATCGGCAAGGCCAGCGGGTTGCCACTGCGCAGCAGGTGATCGCCCAGCACGCCGTTGAGCGCGGCCACCATGGCATCGCGGCGCGGCGAGGGTGCGGCTCCGCTGAGCGCGCTGTCGAACGGGGCCAGCAGGCCGTCGAGCCCATCACCCACCAGACGCGTGCCGCCCTGGATGCTGCGGTACACCAGGCCGGTGATGCCGCGGGTGGGCGGCAGGCCGTCGCCGGCGGCGTCGGCGCTGGCGTCGTTGGGCAGACCTTCGCGTCGGCGCAGCGGCGGCGCAAAACGCTGGATCTGGCCATGCAGCGCCTCGACCAGACTGGTGACACCCCGCGTGCCGTCCACCACCAGGCGCAGGCCACCGCGGGCGTCGGCGATGGGGCCGGCCGCCGGCCTGGCGCCGATCTCGGTCTTGCCGTGGGGATGTTTCATGGTGCGCTCCTGGGCAGAAAGGCCGGGCTGCTCGCAACTGGCAATCCGGGTTGAATCCGCGTTTCGCCATTGAGGCGCGAGCGCGCCCGCCAGTGTCTGCGTCAGATCAAAGCCGGGCGCAGCCACCTGGCGCCATTCAGGCCGACCTGTGATGAATCAATCACGCCGCAGCGCCGTAGGCGCTTCGGGGGGGAGGAGTCACCGCCAGGCTTCGGCCCGCGCGGCGGCGCGGGCGGCCGGGCTGTCGCCCAGCACCGTCAGCTGGCGCGAGCCGGCAAACAGATCGCGCGGCTTCAGCCCGTAGACATGGCGGATCGAGTGGCTGAAGTGGGTGGAATCGGGGTAGCCGGTGTCCAGCGCCACGTGCACCAGGTGGGTGTCGCGGGTGACATGGTGCAGCAGGCTGCGCGCGCGCTTCCAGGTGCGCAGGCTGCGAAACGGCGTGCCCACCTCGGCCTTGAACAGGTGCAGGAAGCGCGAGAACGACAGCCCCACCGCCGTGGCGCACTCCTGCGCGGTGGTGCTGCGCGAGGGGTCGTTGCGGATGTCCTCGAGCACGCCGGCGATGCGCGGGTCGATGCGTCGCGGCACCAGCCGCTGGCCGAAGAAACATTCGTCGAAGCCGGTGGTTTGCAGGTCGATCTGCCGGCCGTGGGTGCGCAGCCAGGCGTGGGCGCTGCGCACCCGCTGCAGCATGGCGGCGGCCTCGGGGTGATCGGTGGGCACCGGGCCCACGTGGTGGCGCATCCAGCCCGGCAGCGCGGTCTCGTCGATGGTCTCGGGCTCGATGGTGATGCTGCAGATCAGGCGCTGATCGCAGGCCACGCGGTGCGGCGTGTAGGGCGGCACCACGGCCAGGTCGGTGGTCGACAACGGCACCGCGGGGTCGAGCTGGCCGGTGGCGGCATCGCCCAGCGCGATGCGCAGCGGCGCGCCCAGCGAGGCGTACACCAGCCAGCCGCCCATGGTGCGCACGCTCACCGCGCCCAGCAGGCCGGCGTAGAACACGCGGTCGTTGTTGAGCCACATCACCCGGTTGCGGCGATCGGCCAGCGGCAAGGAGGCACCGGCGTCAACGGTGATGGTCCGGGCGTTCGGGTCTTGGCGGGCCATGGAGCAATGTCTCCTGTCGATCTCGGGGGTGCGGGCGCTCAGATCGTGCAACCGGCGGTGGCGCAGCCGGCCTCGCGCAGCCGCCGCACGAGCGCCTTGTCGGAGACCAGCGCACTGGTGTGGTCTGGCAGAGGCATCGTCAGGTGGGCGGGGAGAGCGGCACTGCCACGAGGCTAGCATCGGCCCTCGGGAAAACCATCCGGGCTTGTCTGGCCCTGGCAGGGCCGGTGGCTGTCGCCTCGGTGCCAGCCGCGGACGGGCGGCCGTGATGCGGTCCTGATGCGGTCCTGATGCCGCCCTGACCCCGCGCCCGCGCCGGCCGCCGGCGCGCGCTGCGGGTTCCCTCGCGCCGGGTCAGCGTTGCACCTCGGACAGCTTGCACCCCTTGGCCAGGAACAGGCCGGTCAGGTGATCCTTGCGCGCGCCGGCCTGCTGCGCCAGCGCGGCATTGCCCGCCGGGGCCGCTGCCACGGCGGCCACCGGGGCAGCGGCCGGCGCGGCATTGGCGGCGGCCTGCGCCGCCCCGAACAGCCCGCCCAGCAGGTTGGCCACGCCGGCGGCGCTGCCGTTGACTGCGCCATGGTTCTGCGCCAGCGCCTGCAGCGCGCCGATCTGGGCCGCTGCGGCCTGGGCGTTGGCCGCCTGCCCCTGGCCCGCCTGCTGGCTGGCCAGCTGCGCGGCCAGCGCCATCGCCTGCTGCTGCGCGTTCAACGCCCCCGCCACCTGCTGCGGCGCTGCACCGCCGCCCATCAGCCCGCCGATCAGGCCACCCAGGCCGCCCAGGCCGTTGGGTGAGCCGGCCTGCTGGGCCAGCGCGCTCAGCACCTGTCCGCCGGCGGCCGCGGCCACATCGGCCTGTGCTGCCGTGGCCAGCTGCACCGGCGCCGCAGCTGGTGCCGGTGCCACGCTGGCGGCCACCATCTCCATCATCTTCACTTCCGAATAAAGCTGGGCGCAGTTCATGTCGCTGTCGGTGAGCTTGGCGCGCTCGATGGTCTGCGCCTGGACGGCGGCGCTCAGCAGTGACAGGCTGAACACGAGGGCGGCGACGGGGACGAGGGGGTGGCGGGACATGGTGAATCTCCTGTTGGCGTGGCGATGGACCCGGCCGCGCCGGGCGTCAGCCGGTCTCGACATGAGACCGGCCTATCCCGCTTCGCAGGAGATCCGGGCCAAAGGGGTCAGGCGGTCCGGACTTTTTGCACAGCCACCCCCGAACGAGGGGACCCGTGCGGTCAGATCGGCAGCGCCTCGATGCGGCGCGCCACCTCGTCCAGACTGCCGTCGGTGTCGAGCACCCAGGTGTCGGCGGCTTCGTCGGCGCCCGGCCATTCGGCCCATTGCTGCTGCTGCGCCAGCACCTCGGGCGTGGCGTCCGAGGCATCGCGGCCTTCGGCCTGGCGTGCGGCCACGCGGGCCTGCAGCACCGGCAGCGGCGCCTGGCACACCAGCAGGTGGAAGGGCGCGCCGTGGCGGGCGGCCACCGCGCGCAGCGCATTGCGCTCCTGCCGCTGCAGGCTGGCGGCATCCACGACGATGCTGACACCGGCGCCCAGCGCCTGGTCGGCCACTTCCTGCAGCCGCTCGTAGGTGCGGCGGGTGGCGTCGGGCGCATACAGCCCCGGTGTGCTGCGGGCCGTGGGCGGCAGCGCAAACAGGCGTTTGCGTTCGATATCGCTGCGCACCCTGACCGCGCCCAGCCGCTGGGCCAACTGGCCCGCGGCCCCGGTCTTGCCCGAGCCCGACAGCCCGAAGGTCAGCACCAGCCGTGGGGGGGGTGCCGCTCGGTCGAGCCCGGCCAGGCGGGTGGCCACGCCGAGGTAGCGCTGCGCCTGGGCGCGCAGCGCGCCTGCGTCGGCGCCCTGCCCCGCCGCCCCCAGCAGCGCCACCTTGGCGCGCACCGTGGCGCGGTGCACCGCCCACCAGGCCAGCAGCGGCAGCGCGGCGTGGTCGCCGCTGGCCTCGAGCACCGTGCTGATGAACAACCACGCCAGCCGCGGCAGGCCATGGGCGATCAGGTCCATGAAGCTGAAGGCCAGATCGCCCATCGTGTCGATGTGGCGCATGGTGTCGTTGAACTCCAGCGCGTCGAACAGCACCGGCGCGCCTTCGGCCCAGACGATGTTGCCCAGGTGCAGATCACCGTGCACCTCGCGCACATGGCCGGTTCGGCAGCGCAGGTCCATCAGCGTCGCCAGCTCGGCGCCGCGGGCCTCGGTCCAGCGCTGCAGCGCCACCACGCTGGCGGCGGCGCCTGCCTCGTGCAGTGCCGGGCTGGCACTGGATGTATGCAGCAGCGCCGCCAGTTCGGTCATGTTCTGGCGCGCCACGTGGCGGGTGGCCTCGGCACGGCCGAAGCCGGGCGGCGCCGGCGTCTGCTGCGCATGGAAGCGCGCCACCACCTCGGCCAGATCGACCACCATCGACGTGCTCAACTGGCCGCCCGCCGCCAGCCGGCTGAACAACTGCCGGTCGTCGAAGCGGCGCATCATCACCGCCCAGTCGATCACCTCGCCCGGATGCTCCACACCGGGCGCGCCGCCCAAGGTGATCAGCGCGCCGGTCGGGCCCTTGCGCACCGGCACCACATCCAGGTACCAGCGCGGCGCGGTGCGGCGGTTCAGCCGCAGCTCTTGCTGGCAGGCCTCGTGCCGAAGCTCGACGGTGGCGAAGTCGACGAACGGCAGCCGCACCGGCTTCTTCAGCTTGAACACCCGGTGCCCGGCCAGCAGCAGCGACGAGATGTGCGTCTCGATCAGCCCCGCCGGATCGGGATGCCCACCGCAGGCGCCCGGGCGGCGCAACTGCGCCACCATCAGCGCATGGCCCTGCAGGGCGGTGGCGGCGTCGGTGGCGGGCGGTGTGCGGTGGGGCATGGCGTGGCGGCTGCTGCGGCTTGCAGTGTGCACGCCCGCGGGCCGGCTGGCGTGAGCGGCGTCAATTCGGCGCTGGCCGTTTCATGCAGCGGTCAATCCGGCGCCCGGCGCACCGGCGCACGCAGGTGGCCCAGCGGCAGCGCCGCGCCGGCCTTCACCTCGCCCAGTGAGAAACTGGTGTGGATGTCCTTAACGTTGGGCAGCTTGAACAAGGTGTCCATCGCCCAGCGTGAGTAGGCGTCGAGGTCGGTGGTCAGCACCTGCAGCTCGAAGGTGCCGGCGCCGCTGATGTAGTGGCAGCTCACCACCTCGGGCAGCGCGCGGATCGCATCCTCCAGCGCCCGGGTGGCCTCGGCGTTGTTGCGCTCGGCATCCACCCGCACGAAGGCCAGTGCGCCCAGGCCGATGCGGCGGCGGTCGATCTCGGCCCGGTAGCCGGTGATGATGCCTTGCGCCTCCAGCCACTTGACGCGGCGCCAGGTGGGCGCGGCCGACAAGCCGATGCGCGTGGCCAGCTCGGCGTTGCTGAGCCGCGCATCGCGCTGCAATTCGTCGAGGATGGCCACGTCCCAGCGGTCCAGCCCGGTGCCATGGGCAGCGCCATCGGGCTCGGCACCGGGGGTTGGTGTTTTCCCCAGTTTTGGCTTATTGAGCGCGTTTCTTTCTCGGATGGGCATCATTTGCTCGGGTTGATTGCCGCGAGTATGGCGATGGCGGCAAACAAAGAAAAGACTTCGCCGGGCGGTTTTCCTACACTCTGGCATCCCCCGCTGGCCTGGAGCCCGATGCCATGAATGCCCCCCTGCCTGAGTCAATCCGCAAGGCGCTTGAACTGGTCACCCTGGACGACAAGTACACGCTGCCGGAAGGCCGGGCGTTCATGTCCGGCATCCAGGCGCTGGTGCGCCTGCCGATGCTGCAGCGCCAGCGCGACGCCGCTGCCGGCCTGAACACCGCCGGCTTCATCAGCGGCTACCGCGGCAGCCCGCTGGGCGGCTACGACCAGTCGCTTTGGGCCGCCAAGAAGCACCTGGCCGCGCAGCACATCATGTTCCAGCCCGGCGTCAACGAAGAGCTGGCGGCCACTGCGGTGTGGGGCACGCAGCAACTCGAATTCGACGCGGCCAACAAGAAGTTCGACGGCGTGTTCGGCATCTGGTACGGCAAGGGCCCGGGGGTGGACCGCTGCGCCGACGTGTTCAAGCACGCCAACATGGCCGGCACGGCACCCCACGGCGGCGTCATCGCCATCGCCGGTGACGACCACGTGGCCAAGAGCAGCACCGCCGCGCATCAGAGCGACCACATCTTCAAGGCCTGCGGGCTGCCGGTGTTCTTCCCGAGCAGCGCGCAGGAGATCCTCGATCTCGGCCTGCACGCCTTCGCGATGAGCCGCTTCGCCGGCGTGTGGTCCTCGATGAAGACGATCCAGGAGGTGGTGGAGTCGTCGGCCAGCATCGACGTCTCGCCCGACCGCGTGAAGATCATCCTGCCCACCGACTTCGCCATGCCTGAAGGCGGCCTGCACATCCGCTGGCCCGATGCGGCGCTGGTGCAGGAGGCACGGCTGTTCGACTACAAGTGGTACGCGGCGATGGCCTACGTGCGTGCCAACCGGCTCAACCACAACGTGATCGAAGGGCCGAACGATCGCTTCGGCATCATCGCCAGCGGCAAGGCCTTCAACGACACCCGCCAGGCGCTGGCCGACCTGGGGCTGGACGACGCCACCTGCCGGCAGCTGGGCATCCGACTGCACAAGGTCAACGTGGTGTGGCCGCTGGAGGCCACCATCACCCGCGACTTCGCCCGGGGCCTGCAGGAGATCCTGGTGGTCGAGGAGAAGCGCCAGGTCATCGAGTACCAGATCAAGGAAGAGCTCTACAACTGGCGGCCCGACGTGCGCCCGAACGTGCTGGGCAAGTTCGACGAACCCGAGGGCGACATCTCCGGCGGCGAATGGTCGATGCCGAATCCGAGCGAGAACTGGCTGCTGCGTGCCAAGGCCGACCTGACGCCGGCGATAATCGCCAAGGCGATCGCCAAGCGGCTGAAGAAGCTCGGTTTCGCGCCGGAAGGCAGCGAGGTCGCGGCGCGCATGAACCAGCGCCTTGACGTGCTGGCGCAGCGCGAGCGCGCGATGCTGACGCTGAAGTCCGACACCGGCGAGCGCGCGCCCTGGTTCTGCAGCGGCTGCCCGCACAACACCAGCACCCGCG
>MESD01000053.1 GCA_001770815.1 Burkholderiales bacterium RIFCSPHIGHO2_12_FULL_69_20 | reverse complement strand
CACTGCTGATGCGCGCCATCGTGCTGGCGGTGGCCGAGTTTCCGCAGGTCAATGCCCGGCTCGACGACGAGGCCGGCATCGTCACGCGCCATGGCGCGGTGCACCTGGGCATCGCCACCGACACGCCCAACGGCCTGCTGGTGCCGGTGCTGCGCCATGCCGAGGCACGCAGCGTGTGGGCGCTGGCCGCCGAGATGGCGCGCCTGGCCGAGGCGGCGCGCTCAGGCCATGCCACCCGCGCCGAGCTGAGCGGGTCGACCATCACCCTCAGCAGCCTGGGCGCACTGGGCGGCATCGTCTCCACGCCGGTGATCAACCGCCCCGAGGTGGCCATCGTCGGCGTCAACCGCATCGTCGAGCGGCCGGTGGTGCGGGGTGGCGCGATCGTCGTGCGCCAGACCATGAACCTGTCGTCGTCGTTCGACCACCGCGTGGTCGACGGCATCGACGCCGCACGCTTCGTGCAGGCGGTGCGCACGGCGCTGGAGACGCCGGCGCTGCTGTTCGCCGAATAGTGGGGGTAGGCCTCGGGAATCGGTTCTCGGCAACAGCCGACTTTCTTCCGCCGACGCTGACCGGCCGCAGCCAGTCTCCGAAATTCAAGCCACATCACGGGCCAGCGACCGCTTCAAGGGCTCGAACGCCAAGAACCCCAGCCCCGCCGCGGCAAAGAGCCCGGCGGCAAGCAGGATCGCAGTGAACGGCTTGCCCGTCCAATCGAACAGCCAACCGGCTATCGGCGGCGCGGCGGTCACGATGAGAAAGTAGAAACTGAGGAACACGCCCATGCCGAAGGCGCGACGCTGCGGTGCCATCGATTGCCCTGTCAGCGACATGATGATGCCGGCCGGCGCTGCGCCGAACAGTCCAAATGCCAGGCTCAACACGATGGCCCAATCACTGTGTGGCAACAACAGCAGCGACACGATGCCAACGGCCAGGCAGGTGCACAGAACGGCAGCATGGCGGCCGGTGCGGTCGGCGATGCGGCCCGCCACGGTGACCGAGAGGATCATCACCCAGCTGGCGATGCTGATCACCGTTGCAGCTTTCGTCGCGCCAAGGCCGCTGGCCACCAACACCTTTGGCGCAAAACTGAGATAGACCACGTAGCCGGCGTTGAACAAGCCCCAAATGGCGGCAGCCAGCAAGGTCAGCAGCAGTTCGTCGCGCGGCATTGCGGTGGCTGCCGGGCCGGCAGCGGCAGCCGTTGTCGGGGGCGAACGGTACGCCAGCGCCACCGCGGCTGCCCCGGCTGCACAGCACGCCGATGCCACGATGAACGCCGCTCGCCAGTCGAAGGCCGCAGCCAGCCAGGCATGCCCCACCTGGCCGGCCGCGATGCCGAAGGGCCAGCTCATCACCAGGATGCCCAGTGCCGTGGCGAGTTCCAGCCCGGCAAACCAGTCGACCACCATCTTGGTGAAGTAGAGCGTGGCGAACACGAAACCCGCCCCGGTGACCAATCGGCCCAGCGCCAGCAGCCCGAAGCCCTGGGCCGCCGCTGCGATGCCGCCGCCCAGCGCCATCACCAACAGCCCGGTGGACACCAGTCGACGGTCACTGGCATGCCGCCCTGCCCACCCCGCTGGCATCGACAGCAACAGCCCGGGCAACATGAACAGCCCGATCAGCGTGCCGATCTCGGTGTAGCCGAAACCGAACTGCGCCACCAACGGATCGGCGACCGAGCCCAGGGTCTGGAACTGCAAGCCCAGGCTGGCGCGGCAGACGAACAGCAGGGCCAGGATTGACCAGCGTGCGCCGCGAGCGTTGTCGGGGGCTGAAGCTGGCATCTGTGCGAGGATAGTCAGCTTGGGGCCCGCTGGCAATGTCTTACTCGAGTTCGACCTGTCTTGTGGGACCGTGGTGCAGTTCGGTGCGACCTGTTGATCCTCCGCAGCGAACCGCTCCTGGCCGCTCAGCGGCGCGGCACCACCACCCCGCCTGTCTCGGCAATGCGCCGCAGTTCGTCACCCAGAATCACGCGGCTGAACGCCAGGCAATATCAGCCCACCTCGTGGTGCAGCGCCAGCGGTCCCAGCGCCTGGTGCACTGCCGCCTCCAGCGCCTGGCGCTGCGGGCCGGCCGGTGCGGTCAGCGTCACGCGGATCACCTGGCCATGGGTGGCGTCGGGCAGCACCGCCACCGTCCAGGCCGACGCATCGGCGCCCTGCCCGGCCAGCGCTGTCTGCAGCAGCTGCTCGGCCACGCGACGCATCGCATCCAGGCGCAGCGCGGGCTTGAAGATCTTGCCCACCGCCGTCAGCGGCATGGTCTCGATCAGGTGCAGCGCCACCGGCACCGCGGCGCGCTCGGGCGTGTGCTCGCGCAGCCAGGCTATCAGCTCGGCCGGCGTCACCGTCTGGCCGGGCTTGGCCTGCACGTAGGCCACCGGCAACTCGCCGGCATAGGCGTCGGGCTGGCCCACCAGCGCGGCCAGCGACACGGCAGGGTGGCGGTACAGAACCTCTTCCAGCGGCGCGGGGTCGATGTTGTGGCCGCCGCGGATGATCAGGTCTTTGGCGCGGCCAGTGATCCACAGCAGGCCGTCGGCGTCCAGCCGGCCCAGGTCGCCCGAGTTGACCCAGCCCGGCTCGACGAAGGCGCCGCGGTTGTGCTGCGCGCTGCGGTAGCCGTCGAAGCAGCCCGGCCCGGCCATCGCCACCACGCCGATCTCGTCGGGTGCGCAGTCGCCGGCAAAGCGGCCCTCGGCGTCGATGCGCACCACCCGCGTGCGGCTGTAGGGCAGCGGCCGGCCCACACTGCCGGCCTGGCGTGGCATGTCGGGGTAGACCATGGTGTGCACGCTGGCGGTCTCGGTCATGCCGTAGACCTCGAGCACCGGCAGCTGCAGGCCGTCTTCGTAGCCGAGGATCACCGCCACGGGAATAGCCGAGCCGCCGGCCGACACGCGCCGCAGGCTGTTGATGTCGACCGCGCCCACCGGCACCTGCAGCGCCGCGCCGATCACCGTGGGAACCCCGCCGAACAGCGTGGGTCGGTAGCGCTGCACCAGCCGCCAGACGTTGCGCACCGCATGCGGATTGCGCCAGCCGGCGGCCGACAGCACGACGATGCGCCCGCCGTTGGCCAGGATCGCCAGCCCCTGCGTGAGCGCGCCGCCCACGTGGAACAGCGGCAGGCCGAACAGCACCGCCCTGCCCGGCTCGGCCAGCCCCATGATGCGCAGGCCCCAGGCCTGGTAGACCTGGTTGCGATGCTGGTGGCGCACCAGCTTGGGCGTGCCGGTGGTGCCGCCGGTGTGGAAATAACCCGCGATGTCGGTGGCCAGCGGCAAACGCCCGCTGACCAGGTGGGTGGCCGGCTGGCGCGCCAGCAGGTCGTCGAAGTCGTCGAGCTCGGCCTCGTCGGGGCCGGTCTCGGGTGCGCCGCCCACCACCAGCACGGTGCGCAACTCGGGCAACAGGCCGCGGATGGTCTGCACCTTCTCCCAGAGGTCGCTGCCTTCGGTGGGCCCGGTGGTCACCAGCACCTGGGTGCCGGCGGCGTGCAGGATCTCGGCCAACTGCGCGGCCGACAGCATCGGATTGACCGGGTTGGCCACCCCCACCGCCTGCGCACCGTACAAGGCCACGAAGGCCTGCGGCAGCAGCGGCAGCAGCAGGCTGACCACGTCGCCCGCACCGACCCCCAGCCGGTGGAACAGGTTGGCTGCCTGCGTGACCTGGCCGAAAAACTCGGCATGCGTCCAGGTCAGCGGCGGTGCGTCGGGGTCGGCATCGGGCAGGAAGTGCAGGGCCGGCGCATCGGGGTTGATCGCCGCGCCCAGCTGCAGCGCCTGGTAGGTGCTTTGCGCGGCCACGCGCTGGTCCCAGGGGGCCTGGGCCTCGAAGGCGGCCACGTCGGCGGGGGTGGCAAAGCGCGGCAGCTCGGCGCCGATCAGGCGATCCAGCACGTGGGCACTTGGGGCAGGGGCGCGGCGCTCGCTCATGGGGTCTCCTTGGCGCCTGTCCATCGGCAGCGCCTGTCCATGAAGTCTAGGCCGGCCGACGCGCGCGGCCGATCAGCGCAAGCCCGGGGTCTGGCGCAGCGTGATCAGGCCACGGCCAGCTGGGGCGCCCGCTGCAACAACGCCAGGATGGCGGGCAGCGCGGCCTCGGTGGCGCGGCGGCCGGCCTCCACCAAGTAGGGCATCGCGGCCGTGTCGAACAGTCCCACACGCTGCGACAACGGCGGTTCGATGTGCAGCACCCGCTGGCCGGCGGCGCTGGCCTCGGCCAGCCGGGCCTGCATCAGGTTGTTGGTGAGCGACGACGACACCTGGGCCAGCAGTCGGCTGGGGCCGTTGATGCGCACGGGCATCGGCGCCTGAAAGCCCAGTGCCAGCACCGCATGCGCATCGGCCGCGGCGCTGACGGGCAGCGGATCGGCCAGGCAGCCGTCGACCAGGCGGCGTCCGTCGATCATCACCGGCGCGAACATGAAGGGCAGCGCGATGCTGGCGCGCAGCGCCTGCACCAGGCTGCCGCTGCGCAGCACCACGCGTCCGCCGGTGGCGGCGTCGGTGGCGGCCACGCGCAAAGGCAGCGGCAGCCCGTCGAGCTGCATGTCACCGAACGCCTGCCGCAGCCGCTCCATCACCCGGTGGTCGTGGCGCATCGAGAAGTCGGCGTCGAAGCGGCCCAGGCGCGGCCACAGCATCTGGGGCAGTGCGCGCCAGCGGCGCTGGCGGGTGACCTCGGGCGACCACAGCGTGGTGGCGATGCGCACCGCCTCGTCGGCATCGTGGCCAGCCGCGATCAGCGCCCCGAACATCGCGCCGGCACTGCAGCCGACCACCAGGTCGGGCTGCAGGCCGTGGCGCATCAACACCTGCACCATGCCCAGCGCGGCAATGCTGCGCACGCCGCCGCTGCCCAAGGCGATGGCAAAGCGCGGACGGGGTGATCCGGGGTTGGCCGGCATGTCGGCAGGGGTCGTGGGCACGGCGAGGGTGGGCTGGAAGGTCATGGGGTTCAAGGCCGGAGGCCTGTCCGTGGCAGTGGTCGAGGTGGGGCCCGTGGCCGGGCCGTGGTGCGGATGTTCGCAAGGGCGTTGCGCACGGGCGCCGCGGCCGCAGCCCGGCGCCCGCGCTGCGGATCACTGCGACCGCGATCGAGGCTGGGCCTGCGGCTGCAGGTGCAGCCGTGTGGCAGGCGGGCCGATCAGCGCCCGACCCAGCCGGCGCAGCAGGCCAGGCGGCCGGGCGGGGGCGGCGCGGGCCGGGCCGGCATCGCCGGCGGCCAGGCGTTGCTGCACCCGCACCAGCCGCTCATCCTGCGGGTCGGGGCTGCAGGCAAACCCGCAGCGCTGGGCCAGGCCCAACATGGGCTGGTTGTCGTGCAGCACGTCGCCCTGCAGCCAGAGCACGCCGGCCGCAGCCGCCGCCTGCTGCAGCGCGCGCAAGGCCCAGCCGCCCACCCCCAGGCGCTGCCAGCGCTCGTCGACCATCAGCGCAAACTCGGCGCTCTGGCCATCGGCGCCGTGCGCATCGGGCACCAGGCCGTAGCGGGCGTCGGCCACCAGTTGTTCCACCCCATCGACCACGGCGCACACGACCAGGGCCAGCTGGTGCCGGTAGTCCAACTGGCTCATCTGCTGGCACAGGCGCAGTGATGGCTTGACCGCACCGTGGAAGCGGTTGCGCCGCGCACCGGCCGATTGCGCCTGCATCAGGTCGCTCAACAGACGGTGGTCTTGCGGCAGCACCGGACGCAACAGCAAGCGGTGGGCACCGCCCAGCCAGCGCGCGTCGATGAGGGTGGTGGGATAGTGGGTGGGCAGGCTGGCCCCGACATCGATTGGCGGCATGGAGATTCCCCGGTGACGGCGGCCTCGGATCGGACCGCGTGCCTCTGGTACATCGCGATGCCAGCGCCAAAGCCGCCAAGTTGCGGGAAAGCCCCTCCCCCGCCGAGATGAGACGCGTATCAACGCGCCTGGGCCGGGCTCGGGAATGGCGGGCGCGACCTCAACGGGGTCACGGGCCAGCACGCGCCTTCACCGGGCCGGGCCTGCGGCAGCGCGCAGTGCCGCGCCGGCTTGTCGAACCAGGGGCCTGCCTGGCCAGCATCGGCGTGCAACCACCCGGGAAAGAGCCGCTGCCCGTGCTTCAAGGCCAGGCTCCAGGCGTGCATCGCCCGTGCATCACCTTCTTGTGCGGCCCGTTCCAGCAACTGCAGGCCGACGCCATCGTCGAATTCGGCGAAGGCAGCCTGGGCGTCGTCCCACGTGCCGGCCTGCGCGGCAGCCGCGCAGGCCACACCCAACATCAGCGCAACGGCGCTGGCGTCAATGCCGGCCGTCGACCGCGCTCGCCAGCCAATGACTGGCTTGCTGGTGCCACCGGCTGCCGGGATGGCTCTGCGCCCAGATCGCTTCGACCGAGGTGAGCTGTTGCCGCGCTTCGTCCGCCTGGCCTGCCAGAAGGCGCAGGCGGCCGAGGCCCATCATGGCGTCGACGCGCAGCAGCGAGGGCAGCACCTGCGCGCGGTCGTAGTGCCGGCTGGCCTGTGAGAGCTGTTCGCTGGCGCATGCCAGGTCGCCTGCTTCGAGCAACAGCAAGCCCCACTCGGTGCGGGCGTGCCCGTGGTCCACCTGGGGGGCGTCGGACACCGTGCAGCGGTCGACCGCCTCGCGCGCGACGATCAACCCGGCTTGCCAGGCCCCCTGCAAGCGCAGCGTCATCGCCCGCACGCTGGCCACACGCGCCCACTCGAGCGGGTGATCGAGCCGGGTGACTTCGTCCAGCCCGTCGAGCAAGGCGTGGGCGCCGACGGCGTCGCCACGCCAGGCCTGCAGCTGCGCGCGCATGCGCTGCCTGCGCAGGGGCGATCGGGCGGGCTCGTCGGGCACCTGGCGATAGACCTGCTCGGCGCGGTCGAGCTCCTGGGCGATCTCGTCCACCCGACGCGTGGGCAACAGACAGAACGCGAGCCGGTAGCAGAAGGCGGCCGTGTCTTCACTGGGCTGCGGCGACAGCTCGGCATGCCGGGCCACCACGCCCCGGGCCAGGGCAACGGCGTCGTGCGTTCGGCCCATGCCGGCCAGCGCCATCGCGTGGCAAGCCATGGCATTGACCACGCGCCGGGTGAACTCGCTGTCGAGCGCGCGCTGGTCGATCACCACCTGGCGCGCGATGGGCTCCGCATCGGCCGGGCGACCCCCGTTGACCAAGGCGTCGGCGTACCAGCGCTCCTGGTCGGCCAGACGGGTGTGCGGGCGCACCGGCCCCAAGGCCTGGCGCGTGCGCTGCAATGCCAGCTCGGCCGTGCTCAAGGCCTCGGCAAACAGGCCAAAACGACCGCAGGTGTTGGACAGCAGGCCCAGCGTGCGCAAGGTCTCGTCGTGCAAGGGGCCGAGGTGGGCCTCCGCCATCGACACGGCCTCTCGCAGGGGTGACAGGCTGGGCTCCACCTGCTGCAGCTTGGCCTGCGCAAACGACGACTCCTGCAGCGCGAACACCAGCAGCGCGGCCTGGTCGGGCATTTGCGCGCGCAGATCGGCCAGCAGCGCGGGGGCCAGGCTGCGTGATTGCTCGTAGAGGCTGGCACCGTTGCTGGCTTCCAGGTGCAAGACACGTCCCTTCAAGGTGATCGGGTGGCGCTCGCCGAAGCTGAGCCGGCAGCGCGGCAGCGCCGCGTCCAGGGCAGCCAGGCCCAGGGTCAGATCGCCCAACCGGCTGCAACCGTCGCCCACCAGCACGCCCAGCTCGCCCGCCATGGCGGGGCTGGCGCCGAGCTCGGCCTCGATGCGCTCGCTCGCCGATGCCAGCAGCCCCAGCGCGCTGACCACGCCGCCGGCCCCTTCGCGCGGCGTGGCCTCGGTGAAGATGGAGGCGATGAACTGCTTGACCTGCTCGGCACGCTGCTGCGCCTGCAGCGCGGCCGACGCCTGCGCCCTGGCCTCGCGGGCCTGCCACAGGGCCAGCAGCGTGCCGGCCGCCAGCGCCAGCAACACGGCCACCTGGGCATGGGCGCCACCCAGCAGCGCCAGTGCCACGGCGGCCACCACGGCGCTGCCGGCCCGGTGGCGGCCCACCCACTTGCGCAATCGGTAGGCCCAGGTGTCGGCACGCGCCAGCACGGGCCGACCGCCCAGGTGGCGTTCGATGTCGTCAAGCAGGGCGCTGACGGTCGGGTAGCGCTCGGCCGGCTCGGCCTTCAGGGCGCGCATCACGATGGTGTCCAGGTCGCCGGCCACCG
>MESD01000052.1:8229-15899 GCA_001770815.1 Burkholderiales bacterium RIFCSPHIGHO2_12_FULL_69_20 | reverse complement strand
GGTGAAGTTCAAGCGCATGTTGTCCAGGCCAAGAACGCCAAAATTCGACGCCCCGAACACCAGCCGATCCACTTTGCTCGAAGTGCCGAAGTCGATCGCCGGGTTGGTAGGGTTCCAGGCATTGGTGCTGTCGCCCGTTGTAAGCATGGCCGTAGTGACCAGCGCGTTACCGGCATAAGCCATCACGCTGGCCTGCGACCCGCTCGTCACGAACAGATCGAACGACAGCAATTGCAGGAACCGGCCGCTGTTCGACCCCGAGAAGGTCATGACGATATCCACGGGGTCTGGCGGCGATTGCTGGGCGTCGGGACGGTTGCGGTTCATGACAAACCCACCTTGGTTTGTATCGGCCGGCTTGACGTCGCTCGAGGTCAACATGGCCCACTCGTAGGCAAATCCTCCGGAGAAATTGAAACCCGCCACAGAGCTGCTGTTCAGTGCCACGGGGCTGGTTGCGCCGGTGCCGAGAATGCCTTCGAAGTTCAGCGGCACCGCATCTGCCTGCGCGCCCAACGAGAGCATCACCAGCGCTGCTGCGGCGGTGGATTTCAAGAATGCTGTTGTCATGTTCTGTACCTGCTGAGTCGTTGCGAATCCCCGCTGTGCTGCCTAGTTCAGCGAGGGGTTCAAGGTGAAGTGGACTGTAGCGAACGCGTCCCGGGCCCGGTACCGCACCAACCCCTGCGTTCAGGGGGGTTAGGGGGCGCCGGCCCCTTGAATGGTGGGTCGAAACCGACTATTACACTGCGCCGGTGGAAACCAAGTGGCTCGAAGATTTCGTCAGCCTGGCGGAGACACGCAGCTTCTCCCGATCGGCGCAGTTGCGGCATGTCACCCAGCCGGCGTTCTCGCGGCGCATCCAGGCGCTGGAGGCCTGGGCCGGCGTCGATCTGGTCGATCGCTCGAACTACCCCACCCGGCTCACATCGGCCGGCGAGACGCTGCATGCGCAGGCGCTGGAGATCCTGGTGGCGCTGCAGTCGGCACGCAACCTGATGCGGTCGCACCGCGCCAGCGGGCAGGACGTGATCGAGTTCGCCATCCCGCACACGCTGGCCTTCACCTTCTTTCCGCATTGGCTGATGGAACTGGAGCGGCGCGGGCGCTTCGGCCATGTCAAGACGCGCCTGATCGCGCTCAACGTGCACGATGCGGTGCTGCGCCTCACCGAAGGTGGCTGCGATCTGCTGATCGCCTACCACCATGCCTCACAGCCGCTGCAGCTCAGCCCTGACCGCTACGAGTTGCTGTCGCTGGGCCACGAGACGCTGGCCGCCTACGCCAAGGCCGATGCCGAAGGGCAGCCGCAGTTCCGCCTGGGCGCGGGCGGGGCGGGTGGCGTGCCGGTGCCGCTGCTGGCCTATGCGTCGGGGGCCTACATGGGCCACATGGTCGAGCAGATCATCCGCCAGATGCCGGTGGCGCCGGCCCTGGAGACCACCTACGAGACCGACATGGCCGAGGGCCTGAAGGCGATGGCGCTGGAGGGCCACGGCCTGGCCTTCCTGCCGGCCAGTTCGGTGCGGCAGGAGCTCAAGAGCCGCCGCCTGGTCGCCGCCGCGCCGCCCGGTGTGGGCGAGCTGACGATGGAGGTGCGCCTCTACCGTGAGCGCCCCGAGGTGGCCCGCCACGTCAAGCCGGCGGCGCAGGCGCTGTGGGATTTTCTGAAGGCGCCGGCCAGCCCGTAGTCAATGGCCCAGGATCTTGGACAGGAAGTCCTTGGTCCGGTCGCTCTGCGGATGATCGAAGAAGTCGTGCGGGTTGTTCTGCTCGACGATCTGACCCTGGTCCATGAAGATCACCCGGTTGGCCACCGCCTTGGCGAAGCCCATCTCGTGGGTGACGCACAGCATGGTGATGCCGCCTTCGGCCAGCTCGATCATCACGTCGAGCACTTCCTTGATCATCTCGGGGTCGAGCGCCGAGGTGGGCTCGTCGAACAGCATGATCTTGGGCGTGAGGCACAGCGCGCGGGCGATGGCCACGCGCTGCTGCTGACCACCCGAGAGCTGCAGCGGGTACTTGCCGGCCTGCTCGGCGATGCGCACGCGCTTGAGCTGCTGCATTGCACGCTCCTCGGCGTCTTTCTTGGGCATCTTGCCCACCCACATCGGCGCCAGCGTCAGGTTCTCCAGCACCGTGAGGTGCGGGAACAGGTTGAACTGCTGGAACACCATGCCCACCTGCTTGCGGATCGCCTCGATGGCCTTGACGTCATCGGTCAGCTCGACGCCGTCGACACGCAAGGTGCCCTGCTGGTGCTCTTCCAGCCGGTTGATGCAGCGGATCAGCGTGCTCTTGCCCGAGCCCGACGGCCCGCAGATGACGATGCGCTCGCCCTTGGCCACCGAGAGGTCGATGTCGCGCAGCACATGGAAGCTGTTGCCGTACCACTTGTTGACCTTCTCGAACGCGATGATCGGTTCAGACATGATGTTGGAATCTTTCGACTGTCGACGTGGGAGGGCTCAACGGTTTTTGCTGACCGACAGCTGCTTCTCGATCCACAGGCTGTAGCGGCTCATCGAGAAGCAGAAGAGGAAGTAGATCGCGGCGATGAAGAAATAGGCCTCGATCTTGAACGGGCGCCAGTTGGAGTCGGAGTTCAGCGCCAGGCCCATCGCGCCGGTCAGCTCATAGAGGCTGACGATGGTCACCAGCGAGGTGTCCTTGAAGATGGCGATGAAGTTGTTCATGATGCCGGGCACCACCAGCGCCAGGGCCTGCGGCAGGATGATCTTGCGCTGCGCCTGCCAGTAGCTCAGGCCCAGCGTGTCGGCCGCCTCCTGCTGGCCCTTGGGGATGGCCTGCAGGCCGCCGCGAACGATCTCGGCCATGTAGGCCCCCGAGAACAGCGTGATGCCCACCAGCACACGCAGCAGCACATCGATGCTGGTGCCCGGCGGCATGAACAGCGGAAACATGAAGCTGGCCATGAACAGCACGCTGATCAGCGGCACGCCGCGGACCAGCTCGACATAGATCACGCAGACGGTCTTGATCGCCGGCATGTTGCTGCGCCGGCCCAGCGCCACCACCACCGCCAGCGGAAACGCCAGCACGATGGACAGCGTGGCCAGCAGCACGGTCAGCGGTAACCCACCCCAGCGTTCGGTGGGCACGTAGACCATGCCGGCAAAGCCGCCGAACATCAGGCCGAAGAACAGCACCAGCATGGCCGCCCAAAGCAGCACCAGCCAGGGCTTCCAGAACAGGCGCACGCAACTGGCGACCAGCGCCGCCACCATCGCGATGGTGGCGATCAGCGGCCGCCATTGCGCGTCGAAGGGATAGCGCCCGAACAGGATCAACCGGTACTTCTCGGTCACCACACCCCAGCAGGCGCCGGTGCCGCGCACGGCCTGGCACTGCTCGTGGTTGGCGGCAAACACCGCCTTGGTCAGCCCCCAGATCAGCAATTGCGGCAAGAACCACAGGGCCAGCCCGACCAGGACCACCGTGGCGATGCTGCTCGGCAGGTTGCTGAACAGGTTGCGCTTGAGCCAGGGCACCAGGCCCTCGGAGCGCACCGGCGCCGGGCGTGCGGCGATGGCTTGGAAGGTTGCGGAATTCATCTCACCGCTCCTTGATGGCCGAACGTTTGTTGTACCAATTCATCAGGCCCGACGTGACCAGCGAGGTGGTCAGGTACACCAGCATGATGACCGAGATGCATTCCACCGCGCGCCCGGTCTGGTTGATCGCGGTGTTGGAGATCGAGACCACATCGGGGTAGCCGATGGCCACCGCCAGCGACGAGTTCTTCGTCAGGTTCAGGTACTGGTTGGTCATCGGCGGGATGATCACGCGCAGCGCCTGCGGCAGCGACACCAGCCGCATCTGCTGGCCCTTGGACAGGCCCAGCGCGGCGGCGGCCTCGCCCTGGCCCGCAGGCACCGAAGCGATGCCCGCACGCACCACTTCGGCAACGTAGGAGGCGGTGTAGAGCGTCAGCCCGAGCAGCACGGCGATGAATTCCGGCGACAGCGAACTGCCGCCTTCCATCGAGAAACCCCCGGGCGTGGGGATGTTCCAGGCCATCGGCGCGCCGCCAGCCAGCCAGCCGCCGGCCGCGCAGCCGATCACCAGCACGATCGACGGCAACAGCACCGGGCGCGGTTGCCCGGTCTGCTCAAAATGCAGCCGCGACCTGCGCGCCCACAGGTACGACAGCACCACGCCGACCAGGGCGCCGGCCGCCGCCATGCCCTGGCCCAGGCCCCACACCGGCACCGGGTACGACAGGCCACCGGCGCCGAGGTAGAACAAGTCGAAGATGGCGATCGGCTGCCCAGCCGTCGGCAGCGCCTCGATCAGGAACAGGTACCACATCAGCAACTGCAGCAGGATGGGCACGTTGCGAAACAGCTCGACATAGGCGTAGCACAGGCCGCGCACCAGCGCGTTGTGCGAAAAGCGGCCAATGCCCAGCAGCGTGCCGAGGATGGTGGTCAGCACGATGCCGATGATCGCCACCCGCAGCGTGTTCAGGATGCCGATGAGGAAGGCCATCCAGTACGGGTCGTTCGACTCGTAGGGCACCATGCGCTCGCCGATGTCGAAACCGGCCGGCGAGGTCATGAAGTCGAAGCCGCTCTGGATACCGCGCACACGCATGTTCGTCAGCGTGTTGTGCGCCAGGAACCAGATCGCCAGGCCGATCAGGCCGAGCACGACGACCTGGTAGATGACGGCACGCATGGCGCGGCTGCGCAGCGACCAATCACGTCGAGAGGGAGGGGCGGCGCTGGCCGGCATGGGCGGACTCCTGGAGCCTGAGGTCGGGTGGCGGCCGTGCCCACGACGGCGCGCAGACAAGGTGCCCGGGCGGCGCCAGCCCGTGCGGGGCCGGCGCCGTCCCTGCGGTCAGGGCGGTATCAGCGCACCGGCGGGGCGTACATCAGGCCGCCGTTGCTCCACAGGTTGTTGAGCCCACGCGGCAGGCCGAGCGGGCTCTTCGGGCCGACATTGCGCTCGAACATCTCGCCGTAGTTGCCGACCGCCTTGATGGCGTTGGCGGCCCAGCTCTTGTCCAGACCCAGCAGCTTGCCGGTGTCCTCGGTGCTGCCCAGGATGCGGCCGATGGCGGGGTTGTCGCTCTTCATCATGGCGCCGACGTTGGCCTGGGTGATGCCGTAATCCTCGGCCTCGATCAGCGCGAACTGCACCCACTTGGCGATGGCGAAGAACTCGTCGTCACCACGGCGCACCGCCGGGCCGAGCGGCTCCTTGGAGATCAGGTCGGGCAGGATCACATGGTCGGCCGGGGTCTTGGCCTCCTTGTTGCGCACCGAGGCCAGGCCCGAGGCGTCGGTGGTGTAGCCGATGCAGCGCCCGGCGAAGTAGGCGCCGGTGGCGGCCTCGACCTTCTCGAACACCACCGGCTTCAGGTTCAGGTTGTTGGCGCGCGAGTAGTCGGTGAGGTTCTTTTCGGTGGTGGTGCCCGACTGCACACAGATCGTGGCGCCCTTGAGCTGCTTGGCGCTCTTGAGCTTGAGCTTGGCCGGCACCATGAAGCCCTGGCCGTCGTAGTAGGTGACGCCGGTGAAGTTCATGCCCAGCGAGGCGTCGCGCGTCAGCGTCCAGGTGGTGTTGCGCGACAGGATGTCGACCTCGCCCGACTGCAGGGCCGTGAAGCGCTGTTGCGCGTTCAACGGCACCCACTTGACCTTGTTGGCGTCGCCCAGCATCGCCGCGGCGATGGCCCTGCAGGCATCGACGTCCAGGCCCGACCACTTGCCCTGGCTGTCGGCGGCCGAGAAGCCGGCCAGGCCCTCGTTGACGCCGCACACCAGCTGGCCGCGGGCCTTGATCGCGTCGACGGTCTTGCCGGCTTGCGCGGGCAGCGCGGTGATGGCCAGCGCGGCAGTGGCACAGGCGGTGGTGTACAGGGATTTGGCGGTCATCGATGTCATGAAAGGTGGCTCCTGGTGGTGTCAAAGCGCTGTTGGCCGGGGTGGCCCCCCGCCGAGCGTGCCGCAGTGTAGCGACGCAAGAACCGTGCTCAACATGGCGCTTCTACGTAGCATGGGGTCATGCGCGGCGGGCATGGAACCGGGCCATCGCTGCCGGGTGGGTGCCAAAATCCGGCCATGACCGACACCCTCACCCTCACCCGGCCCGACGACTGGCACCTGCATGTGCGCGATGGCGCGGCCATGGCGGCGGTGGTGCCGGCCACGGCCCGGCAGTTTGGCCGCGCGATCATCATGCCCAACCTGCGCCCGCCGATCACCACCGCGGCGGCGGCAGCGGCGTACCGCGATCGCATTGCCGCGGCCGTGCCGGCGGGGCTGGATTTCACGCCGCTGATGACGCTGTACCTCACCGACAACCTGCCGGCGGACGAGATCACGCGGGCGGCCGAGGCCGGCGTGGTGGCGCTCAAGCTCTACCCGGCCGGCGCCACCACCAACAGCGACGCCGGTGTCACCGACATCCGCAAGACCTACCCGGTGCTCGAGGCGATGCAGCGCGCTGGCCTCAAGCTGCTGGTGCACGGCGAGGTGACCGACCCAGCGGTCGACCTGTTCGACCGCGAGGCGGTGTTCATCGACCGGGTGATGCGGCCGCTGCGCGCCGACTTCCCCGAGCTGAAGGTGGTGTTCGAGCACATCACCACCAAGGAGGCGGCGCAGTACGTGGCCGAGGCCGGCCCGTTCACCGCGGCCACCCTCACCGCGCACCACCTGCTCTACAACCGCAACGCCATCTTCCTGGGCGGCTTGCGGCCGCACTACTACTGCCTGCCGGTGCTCAAGCGCGAAGTGCACCGCCAGGCGCTGTTGGCGGCGGCCACCTCGGGCAGCGACCGCTTCTTTCTGGGCACCGACAGCGCGCCGCATGCGGCCGCGTTGAAGGAAGCCTCGGTCTGCGGCGCCGGCTGCTACACCGCACTGAGCGCGCTCGAGCTGTATGCCGAGGTGTTTGACGCCGCCGGCGCGCTCGACAAGCTGGAAGCCTTTGCCAGCCACCACGGCCCGGCCTACTACGGCCTGCCGCGCAACACCGGCACGGTGACGCTGCGGCGCGAGCCCTACACGCTGCCTGAAGCGGTGCCGTTCGGTGACGCGTTGCTCAAGCCGCTGCGCGGTGGCGAGACGCTGGCCTGGCGGCAAACGGTGTGAATTGAGCGCCTGAGATGATCGACAGCGGTCGGCTCCGGCCGCCGGTCTTCGGATGGCGCGTGCCGGCGTCATGTTTGAGACGGTCAATGCCACCGCGCGTAGCGCGCGCCACCGATCAGGGGCCTTCAGGCCCGTGATCGGTGGCGTCCGGTTCATCCCCACGCCCGTGGGGAACACTGCACGCTGACCGGCAAGCTGACCGGCAGCGGCGGTTCATCCCCACGCCCGTGGGGAACACTTAGGAGCCGCCGATTGCTTGGTTTCCTTTGGCGGTTCATCCCCACGCCCGTGGGGAACACCGCTGCAGTGCGGCGCGGGCTTTTGCCCAGGTCGGTTCATCCCCACGCCCGTGGGGAACACAAGAACATGGCGGCCAGCGGCCCGGTGCGGTGCGGTTCATCCCCACGCCCGTGGGGAACACGGGTAGTTCAGGTACAGGTACGGCAGCGTCATCGGTTCATCCCCACGCCCGTGGGGAACACGTGGCAGGACGGCGGGCGCCAGCGCGTGACCGTGGTTCATCCCCACGCCCGTGGGGAA
>MESD01000052.1:0-8221 GCA_001770815.1 Burkholderiales bacterium RIFCSPHIGHO2_12_FULL_69_20 | reverse complement strand
GGTTCATCCCCACGCCCGTGGGGAACACTTCTCGGGCTTGAGATTGCGCATGCTGGTGGACGGTTCATCCCCACGCCCGTGGGGAACACCCAGCGCGCGTACCTCACGATCAGGCGCCCGGCGGTTCATCCCCACGCCCGTGGGGAACACGGCGCGCTGACCGTGGTCGGCAACCTGCCGAGCGGTTCATCCCCACGCCCGTGGGGAACACCCCACGGCAACAGCAATCAACACGGCGGGATTCGGTTCATCCCCACGCCCGTGGGGAACACTGGCACTTGCGCTGCTGGCCGTTGACAAAGCCCGGTTCATCCCCACGCCCGTGGGGAACACGCCGGCGTAGTCCTGCCCGTATCGCTGCAGGGCGGTTCATCCCCACGCCCGTGGGGAACACACTTCAGCGACGCAAAGTACAAGGGCCAATTCCGGTTCATCCCCACGCCCGTGGGGAACACTGTTAAGTTGCGGGCGCAAACGGCGAATAAGCCGGTTCATCCCCACGCCCGTGGGGAACACGAATGCGCATTGCACCGTGCCGCCCCCCTTGCCGGTTCATCCCCACGCCCGTGGGGAACACAGCTGCTGATATGCCGCGCGCAGCGGCCCGGTCGGTTCATCCCCACGCCCGTGGGGAACACTTGCGTGACGCTGGGCGTGATCAGCGCGGCCGCGGTTCATCCCCACGCCCGTGGGGAACACGCTCGGTCTCGGCCTCGATGCGGCCCGCGAAGCGGTTCATCCCCACGCCCGTGGGGAACACAGCGCCGAATACCTGAAGGTGGCGCAAGCCGGCGGTTCATCCCCACGCCCGTGGGGAACACTTGGCCAGCACGGCGCCGGCATGGGCGTCGCGCGGTTCATCCCCACGCCCGTGGGGAACACCAGGCCGACCGAGCGCATGCACTGGCATCTGCCGGTTCATCCCCACGCCCGTGGGGAACACCAGGCTTGGAGGCGTCCAGGGCACTACGCATCCGGTTCATCCCCACGCCCGTGGGGAACACCAGGTGGCCACGCTGCAGGAGGTCAGCTTCGACGGTTCATCCCCACGCCCGTGGGGAACACGCGGCGCCGGACTGTCCGGCCGCTGCCGTAAGCGGTTCATCCCCACGCCCGTGGGGAACACGCCCAGCACGAAAACCTGGGTACAGCGCGCTACGGTTCATCCCCACGCCCGTGGGGAACACAACCAGCAGGCTGTCGGCGTCCCACGACCACACGGTTCATCCCCACGCCCGTGGGGAACACTCATTGCTGCGCTCCTTCAGCGGCTTCGTACTCGGTTCATCCCCACGCCCGTGGGGAACACCGAGGCTTTGCAGGTAGCCCAGCGCGCGGTTGCGGTTCATCCCCACGCCCGTGGGGAACACGGCGCCGGCGCTACAAGCGGCTCGCCCATGTGCGGTTCATCCCCACGCCCGTGGGGAACACTTGCTGATGCCTGCCGCGCGCACCGCGGCCTTCGGTTCATCCCCACGCCCGTGGGGAACACGCCGGATTTTTCACGGTCATTGCGGGCGATCGCGGTTCATCCCCACGCCCGTGGGGAACACGGTTAGCCGGCTGCCCCGATAGCCGGCACACACGGTTCATCCCCACGCCCGTGGGGAACACGCCCTCGACCTTGTGCGCCATCGTCACGATGTCGGTTCATCCCCACGCCCGTGGGGAACACGCCCTGATGCAGTGCGCTCGAGTGTCGTTCGGCGGTTCATCCCCACGCCCGTGGGGAACACGCCGCCACGGTCCAGGCCAGGCCCGGCGCCGACGGTTCATCCCCACGCCCGTGGGGAACACCGCGAGGTGCTGCCGCTGCTGCCTGCGCATGACGGTTCATCCCCACGCCCGTGGGGAACACTGGGCCGAGATGTGCGAGGTCAAGGATCTGTTCGGTTCATCCCCACGCCCGTGGGGAACACATCAGTTCGTCGATCGCCGTGAGCGCCCGCGGCGGTTCATCCCCACGCCCGTGGGGAACACAACCTCACGCTCGACCAGGCCCGCGCGCAGATCGGTTCATCCCCACGCCCGTGGGGAACACCACACCGCATCGTTCTCGGGGTCGCCGTACAGCGGTTCATCCCCACGCCCGTGGGGAACACCACCACCAGACCAGGGTGGCGATCCGCGTCGCCGGTTCATCCCCACGCCCGTGGGGAACACTCCCGCACCAATCGGCGCTGACGGCATGGGCGCGGTTCATCCCCACGCCCGTGGGGAACACCGCAGAAACGAGAAGCTGCCGTCGTGCTCATTCGGTTCATCCCCACGCCCGTGGGGAACACGATGTCTGAGGCAGATGAAGACGCACTGATCCCGGTTCATCCCCACGCCCGTGGGGAACACCATGCTCGCCATCTCATCCCCACTGCCGCAGTTCGGTTCATCCCCACGCCCGTGGGGAACACTTGATCGCGCCGGGCGGAACGGTGTTGATGACCGGTTCATCCCCACGCCCGTGGGGAACACGCTCGGGCTGTGGCCGAAGCGCGCGGCCAGGTCGGTTCATCCCCACGCCCGTGGGGAACACCAACGATGCAATGCCATCCCCTGACACCAGGTCGGTTCATCCCCACGCCCGTGGGGAACACCAGGCAAGAAAAAACCCCAAGTGAATCAATCACGGTTCATCCCCACGCCCGTGGGGAACACGATCGTTGCCACCGCATCGGCCAGCGCCTGCACGGTTCATCCCCACGCCCGTGGGGAACACATCCTGTGGTCAGGCAAGCGCCACCCGCAGGACGGTTCATCCCCACGCCCGTGGGGAACACTCTTTTCGTTTTCCGTAGGCATGTAGCGTCTCCGGTTCATCCCCACGCCCGTGGGGAACACGCAAGCTCGCAGAAGAATGAGCACGACGGCAGCGGTTCATCCCCACGCCCGTGGGGAACACGTGTTTGCCGATCTCGACGAGTTCACCAAGAACGGTTCATCCCCACGCCCGTGGGGAACACGGCGTGCTGCGGGTTGCCGATGCCCGCGCCGTGCGGTTCATCCCCACGCCCGTGGGGAACACGATGGCGAGTTTGTTTTTCATGGGATCATTGCCGGTTCATCCCCACGCCCGTGGGGAACACCCGACGACGGCCGCAGCGTGCGGCGCAGCTACCGGTTCATCCCCACGCCCGTGGGGAACACACTTCCTTCAACCCGATGATTTCAAACGGAAAAATCAGGTTGGGCAAATCCACCGAAATTTTGACCCATCGCAGTGGATCAAAAGCCCGTGCCCTCGGTGGGTTCCGGGTGAAAGCTCACCAGTTGCACGCCGTCGAAGTCGGCCGGCATGCGTCGGTTCTTGCCCAAGGTCTTGAAATCGAAGCCGGCCTCGGCCTTGCTGCGCCACACCAGCACCGCGTTGCCGTCCTCCAGCCCTTCTTCCACCTGGGCCCAGATGTGCTCTCGAACCCGGCGACTGTAGTTGCCGACATACACGCCGGCGCGCACCTCCAGCAACCACACGGCCAGCCGGCCGCGCAAACGCGGCGGTGCGTTTTCAAGCACGATGACCAGCATCGCCCAGGCTCTCGGGGTTGGGCAGCGCCGGGCCCACGGCGTCGGCCGGCGCCTCGGGCCGGGGGATTTCGCCGGCGGCCAGCATCTCCTCGATGTCCGGGATGATGCGGTCCAGCAGCCGGCTCTGGCGAAAGATGTCGCGGCAGGCCAGCCGCACCGCGCGCTCGGGGTTGCCGGCCGGCTTGCTCGCTGCCACCTTGAAGGCGACCGGCACCACGGTGTCGAACTTGTAAAGGTCGGCCACGTCGTAGACGAAGGACAGCGGCTTGCCGGTGTGGATGAAGCCCACTGCCGGCGCGTAGCCCGCCGCCAGTACGGCCGCCTCGGTCACGCCATACAGGCATGAGGTGGCGGCCGACAGGCAGCGGTTGGGCAGATCGGCGGCGTCCCAGCTGTCGGCGTCGTAATCGCGGCCCGACCACTCGACGCCGAACTGCCGCGCCAGCAACTGGTAGGTCTTGCGCACCCGCACGCCTTCGATGCCACGCAGCTGGTCCACGCTGCGGCGCGCCGGCGGCTCTTCGCCGAAACGGATGGCGTACATCTTGCGCACCACCTTCAGCCGCAGGTCTTCGTCGAGCGCCAGCCGGGCCTGGTACAGCAGCCGGTCCGAGCGCGCGCCGCCGGGCTGGCCGGCCGAGTACAGGCGCACGCCCGCCTCGCCCACCCACACCAGCAGCGTGCCCACCCGGGCAGCCAGCGCGGCGGCACGGTGGCTCAATCGGGTGCCGGGCTCCAGCATGATGCAGGCCACACCACCCACGGGGATGTGGGTGCGGATGCCGGTGGCATCGACCACCACGAAGGCGCCGTCGAGCACGTCGATCTCGCCGCGCTCGACGAACACCACCGACATCCGCTCCTTGATCGGGATGGGCCTGAGCGGGGGCAGCAGGTTCGACGACATGGGGCTGGCTACTCGCCAATGGCGGCCAAGGTCCGATCGACCAGTGGCCGGGCCAGGAAGTAACCGCTGACCAGCAGTGCCTCGGCCAGCGGGCGTACGCGCTCGACGAGGCCTTGTTCGCGCGCGCGCACCAGCAAGCCCAGGGTGCCCAGCACCTGCAGGCCCAGGTCGACCGCGCAGGCGCGACCTCGACGTTCGTCCACCAGCACCACCGCGCCGCGCAGCAAGGCCAGCAGATCGAGCCGCGCCAGCGCGATCAGCGGCCCGCTATCGGCTACCAGCAAGGGTGCGGACAAAGTCGAGCTCGCGATCCAGGTCCTCGACGCTGTAGCGCACCACGGGTATCTGGCGCCGGCCCAACTCGTCGATCATCTGGCTGTAGGACAAGCCGGCCACCTTGGCCGCCAGGCCCAGGCTCAAGACGTCGCGCTCGTAAAGAGTCACGGCCAGTTCGAGCCGTTCTGTGCTCGAGCCCGAGTGCTTGCCCAGCGGCAGGGTCAGCATCACCGGCTCGCCCGCTTCGGTGCCGATGTCGGACATGCCGCGCCGCGCATCGTCAAGCAAGCGCTCGGGCTGCCGGTCGAGTTCTTCGGAGGTGAGGGTGGGCATCATGGGCTCCATGGCGCAGTGCGGGCGGGCGGCTGGCAAAGCTTAGCCGATGGGACGCAGCAGCAGCAATCCGCAGCCAAACGCCTTGGCGTGGCCAACGCCGCCAAACAGCGCCTGGCGCAGGGCGTCGACATCCACCACTTGCAATTGACCGCTGAAGTCGACCGTCGAGAAGCGCAGCTCACCGTTCTTGCCCCGGTGCTGCTCGTAGCCTTCGATGTGGAGCGACTCGTCGACCAGCGCGATGCCCAGCCGCTGGCAGCGCGCCTGCAGCCACTGGCCGCAGGTTTCGCGCACCAGGTCGGGCAGGGTCGGTCGATCGGGCGTCTGCCAATCGGCCCATCGCGTCAGTTTCTGCGCCTTCAGCAACTGGGTCTTGGCCTGCATCACCACGTCGTGCCGGGCTGATTTGCCGGCGGCATTGCGGGTGGTGACCACCGGGTTGGCGCGCAGATCGAATGTCAGCCGGTCGCCGACGGCCAGGCTGGGCGCGTAGGGCTTGCTCTGCACTTGCCAGTGAGCCGATGGCGCCACCGGTTCGCGGTCGGAGACGACATAGAACCGGGGCAGGCCGTCGACATCGCGGCGGCGGAAGACGAAGCTGCGCGCCGAGCCGGGTGGCGCCGGCAAGAAGCGCCAGAGCCATTGGTGCTCCAGGTAGGCGCCGCCGGTCCATTCATGCGCGGCGTCGCGCTCGTGGCCGGGCGTGGGGGTGATGAGGCTGAAGTGCATGGTCAGTCGTCCTCGGCCAGCAAGGCCAGGTGTTCGGTGCGGTCGCCAAACTGCCAGCCCTGACGGCGGATCAGGCGGTCTTTGCGCGGCGCGCTCAAGTGCGCCGGCACGCCGGCCGGCATGCCGTCGCCCCAGGCCAGGCTGCACAGCGTGGCCGGCGGATCGGCTGCGGCCAGGTAGGCGGCGAGCGCGGCGTGGGCTGAGTCGGCGTCCAACAGCCGAGGTGCCAGCGGTGCGGCGGGTGGGCAGCACTTGCGGCCCAGGTACAGCACGAAGCGCGGTTCTCGCAGGGCTGCGGCCAGTGCGTCCAGGCTGTGCGGCGCGCCGGGCAGCGCCTGCACCGCCACCACCCAGGCGGCGTTCTGGCGGTAGTCGCGGGTCGACAGGATGGTGTTGAGCTCGTGCCTGGGCAGGTTCAACTCGTCGCGCCGGGTGTGGTGGGGCCGGCCCTTGAGCGTGGTGCGGCCTGGCACCTGGGCGGTGTGGTAGTCGCGCAGCAACTGGCCGGCGGCCACCGTGCCCACCGCAAACCGGTAGCCATCGCGCAGCGCGGCGTGGGCGGCTTCGTCCTCGCGGCGCACGCCCAGCGCCGCACCCAGCAGGCCGATCAGCGCCGACGCGCCGGGCTGCTCGCGGCTGCCGCGAAACTCACCCACCGCCACATCACCCCAGGCCGCCAGGGCGGCTTGCAACTGGAAGATCAGGAATGGCATGGCCTAGCCCTTGACGAAGGCGACCACCTCGGCCAGCGAGCCCTCGGCCCGTTCGACGTCGAAGTGGCAGCGGCTGTCGGCACAGGCGCCGTAGACCTTGTCGAAGTTGTCACAGCGTTGGGTGAGTGCTGCCACCGCCATTGCCAGCATGTCGCGGTCACCATAGGGTTTGACGGGTTTGAGGAAGGCCTGCACCAGCGATCTTGGCTGCTGCGTGCCCTTCTCGGCCAGCAGGTAGCTGGCGTGCGCCCGCGACGCAAAGCTGTTCTGCATGCCGGTGGGCGAGACCTGGGTGACGGCGTGCAGCAACGCTTCCAGCGCCTGGGCGGAGAGCGCCGCGTCACCGCCCAGGTTGTCTTGCAGCAGCTCGCGGTTGATGCAGATGTAAAGGTAGAACAGGCCGGCGCCGTAACCGCGCTCGCCGATGTGGCCGGCGCCTTTGTCTTCGAGGCCCAGGTTCAGGTCGTCGACCGCGCTGAAGAAGTCGTCTTCGACAGCGGATTTGTGCACGGTGATGGCGTGGGCCACTTGAACCGCGGCCTCCATGTTGAAGGCCGGTGTGTCGGCCAGCATGCGGCCGAACATCGCGATGTCCACCGCCGCGCGCGGCTTGCGCAGCAGCTTCAGTTCATCGGCGTCGGGCGCGCTGTTGCGCGCGCCGCAGGTCTTGGCCAGGGTGTCGATGCTGGCCAGTTCTTCCGGGCTGATGTGGGCCAGTTGTTCGATGTGCAGGTCGTCGTTGGATTCGCTCTTCTTGTCGGCCTTGAGCTTGCCGAACTGGCCGGCGATGGCGCGTGACCACTCACGGGCGGGCTTGTCGGCGATGCCGGCGCTGGTCAAGGTTTTGAAGACCTCGACGCCGATCATCTTGGTGCGCGTGCCCAGGTGCTGACCGACGGCCGCCTCGAACACCTCGGACGTGCGCCAGGCCCGCTTCAGGCTCTGTGACGACACGCGCAGCCGCAGCGCGTCGCCGACGAGCGCGGTCTTGGGTCGGCCGGTGTCGTCGCGGTTGAGGTTGGACGGCGGGTAGGCGGTGAGCACGTGCAGTTGGATGAAACGGGACATGGTGGGTTCTCCCTGGGTGTTGTCAGACGGTGTTCGGATGAGGGGTGTTCGGCAAACGGATGGAGCGGGTCGCGGCTCAGGCGCCGGCCTTGTCGGGCCAGTCGTAGCCGTAGGCCCAGCGCTTCTTGACGGCGTCGCCCCAATTGACCACATCGGTGGCCAGGGCCAGCACATCGGCCTGGTGCTGCAGCAGTGGCAGCGTGCGGCGCAGGCCGGCAAACAGCGTGTCGATGTCGGGGGATTCGAGCAAGCGGGTGAAACGAAGCGGGCTGACCGTGCGCTTGTCGCCGTCGTGCTGGCTCATCGCCACCGGCAAGGCCGGCCCGGCGTTTTGCTTGACGTGGGCCAGCAGACCCGCGGCGGCGGCCAAGTGGTCGTTGCGCCAGGTCTCGGCCGGCCAGCCCGCGGCCAGCAGGCGGCGGTGCAGCCGCTGGTAGGCCGGCAGCATCACCACGGCGGTGATGTCGGGTGCGCGGCGCAGTGCGGCACGGCCACCCCGGTCGTCGTCCAGGCCTTGCCACCAGCGCAGCAGCAAGTCGCCCCAGGCCTGGTCTTGACGGAAATTGACGGCGTTCATGCGGCCTCCTGGGCGGATCGTTTCGGGGTTTTGCGGGCGGGCTTGGCGGCCGGTTCGTCCACCGGCAGGCCCAGTGCCTGGCGCAGCTTGGGGCCG
>MESD01000051.1:23442-39045 GCA_001770815.1 Burkholderiales bacterium RIFCSPHIGHO2_12_FULL_69_20 | reverse complement strand
CGTCGACAACCACGACGTGGACCGCTTCCTGGCCGGCGGCAGCGAGGCCGGGCTGCGCCAGGCGCTGCTGGCGATCATGACGCTGCCGGGCGTGCCGGTGATCTATTACGGCACCGAGCAGGGCTTCACCGAGCAGCGCAGCGCGATGTTCGCCGCGGGGCAGGGCTCGGGCGGGCGCGACCGCTTCGACACCACGCACCCGCTGTACCAGACCATCGCCCGGCTGACCGCGCTGCGGCGCGAGCACAAGCTGTTCTCGCGCGGCGTGCCGACGGTGCTGCAGGCCAGCGCCACCGGGCCGGGTGTGCTGGCCTGGCGCATGCAGCACGGCGACGAGGCCGCGTTGGTGGTGCTGAACACCGCCGATGCGCCCATGCTGATGCACCGCCTGCCCACCGGCGTGCCGGCCGGCATCAACCTGACGGGCCTGCTGGCGCTGGACGGCGAGCCCATCACGCTGCACACCGGCGCCGGCGGCCGGGTGACCGCCGTGCTGCCACCGCGCAGCGCGCAGGTGTGGCGGCTGCCGGTGGTGGGCCGGCAAACTGCGGCCGCGGCCCTGCCGACCGGCAAGGCCGGCGCGCTGTCGGTGGCCAGCGTCCAGGTGATGGCGCAGGGCAACCGCCTGCAGGCGCGCGGCCGCGCACCGGCCGGTGCCGAGCTGCAACTGTTGATCGACGGTGACCTGGCCCGCGCCACGCCGGTGCGCGCCGATGCGCAGGGCCGTTGGCAGGCCGAGGTCGACATCGGCCATCTGGGCGACCCCTCGGGCCGATCACGCCCAGCGCACCAGCTGCTGGCCTGGCTGCCGGCGCAGCAACTGGCATCGGCCGCGCAGCCGTTCACCGTGCAGCGGTCCTGGACGCTGCTGGCCGACGTGGCCGATCCCGCGCTGGACGACCACGGCCCCGACGGCCGCTACCTCTACCCCACCGATGCCAGCTGGGGCGACCGGCACCAGATGGACCTGCGCCGTGCCCGGGTGTGGCGCTCGGGTGGTGCACTGCGCATCGAGCTGACGATGGCGCAGGTGACGCAACTCTGGCGCCCGCCCAACGGCTTCGACCACGTGGCCTTCACGCTGCACTTCAGCCAGCGCGGGCGCCGCGATGGCATCAGCGAGCTGCCGCTGCTGAATACGCGCCTGCCCGATGGCGGTGTGTGGCAGCACCGGCTGCGTGCCCACGGTTGGTCGAACGCGTGGTTCTCGGCCGAGGGTGCCAGCGCCAGCGCCGAGGGCAGGTCGTTGACCCCCGGCGCCCTGATCGAGGTGGACCGTGCGCGGCAGCAGGTGCGCTTCACGCTGCCGGACGGCGCGCTGGGCGCGGGCGCCGACCTGGCGGGCCTGCAGCTGCACATCAGCACCTGGGACTACGACGGCGGCTACCGTGCGCTGGCCGCGTTGCCGGGCGGCCACACGCTGGGCGGCGGCGCCCCCGACGCGCCCAAGCTGATGGATCAGCTGCTGCTCACGCTGCCTTGATGGCCGGCATGGTGGCCGACGCGGTGGCCGGCATGGCGGCCGGCGTGCTGGCTGGGACCACCGCCTGCTCGATCGCCAGCGCCGCGCCGCTGAGCGCGGCCAGGGTGTCGGTGATCAGCGCGGTGGGGATGGCCGCGAGGTAGGGCTGGAAGCGGCCCTTGGCCTCGAAGCGCTGGCGGAAGGCCGAGGCGAAGAAACGGTCGGCAAAACGCGGCACGATGCCGCCACCGATGTAGAGCCCGCCGCGCGCGCCCAGCGTCAGCGCCACGTTGCCGGCAAAACCACCCAGCAGTGCGCAGAACATGTCCAGCGTCTGGCTGCACAGCGCATCGCTGCCGGCCGCACCCCGGTCGACGATCTGCGCGGCCGTCAGCGGCGCGGTGGGCGTGCCGGCCACCTCGGCCAGTGCCTGGTGCAGCACCGGCAGGCCGATGCCTGACAGCAGCCGCTCGGCCGAGACATGGGCGTGTTGGCGGCGCACCTGGGCCAGCAGCGCGCTCTCCAGATCGTCCATGGGCGCCAGCGTGGCATGGCCGCCCTCACCGGGCAGCGCCACCCAGCGGCCCTCAGTCGTGGGCACCACCGCCCCCACGCCCAGGCCGGTGCCCGGGCCCACCACCGCCAACGCACCGGCCGCCTGCGGCAGCACGCCGCCATGCGCGCGCAACTGGCCCGCCCCCAGCCGCGGCAGCGACAGCGCCAACGATTCAAAGTCGTTGAGCATCAACAGGCTGTCCAGCCCCAGCGCCGCCTGCACCGCGGCGCGCGAAAACGCCCAATGGCTGTTGGTGAAAGCGACGTGATCACCCACCACCGCGGTGGCCACGGCAAAGGCCGCGTGGCGGGGCGCGCGGCGCTCGGCGCCGGGCAGTTGCGCCCGCTCGGCCAGGTAGGCCATCGCGGCCTCGGCCGGCCCGGCAAACGCCGCCACCGACAACTTGCGCACCTGGGTGACCGGCGCACCGGGCGCCGACACCCAGCCGAAGCGCGCGTTGGTGCCGCCGATGTCGGCCACCAGCCAGGGGTAGGCCGCGTCCGCCGCGGTGGCTGCGGTGGCTGCGGTGGCTGCGGTGGCTGCGGCGGAAGGACCGAGGTTGCTTGCGAGGGTTGAAGCCACGTTGAGAGGGGTCCAGAAACGATGGAGGGTGCGTGAGCACGGGCATGCAAGTGCCGGGCTCAGCGTCATCGATGGCGCTGATGGCGCGCCAAAAGGTAGCGAAACTACACGGACGCCGCCCGTTAATCAATCCCGAAGATCCAGCGGGCCACACCGCCCGCCGGCCTCGTGGCTGCGATGGTAGGGCAGTCAGGCCCGGCGGCCGTAGAACACCACCCCGATGGCTTGCCAAGGTGTAGTCAAGCTACACATTGTGCAATACTCATTGCAGGAGCCTGCGGCCCGGCCGGCGCCGCAACCCACCGCCCAGACACCGCCTAGAGCCACCGCGCTCCCCCTCCCATGGCGCCCTACGACAGCCCCCGGCTCATCGCCGACATTGGCGGCACCTATGCCCGCTTTGCGCTGGAGACGGCGCAGGGCCAGTTCAGTGCGCCGGCGTCGTTGCGGTGCGCAGCGCATGCCGACTTCCACGCCGCGGTGCGCGCCTATCTCGACACGCTGCCGCCCGGCCTGACCGTCGAGCATGCGGCGGTGGCCATCGCCAACCCGGTGGAAGGCGACCGGGTGCGCATGACCAACTACCACTGGGAATTCTCGATCGAGCAGATGCGCCAGCAGCTGCGGCTGGACACGCTGGTGGTGGTCAACGACTTCACCGCGCTGGCGATGTCGCTGCCGCGGCTGGGCGGGCAGGACATCCGCCAGGTGGGCGGCGGGCAGGCGGTGGCCAAGAGCGTGATCGGCCTGCTCGGCTCGGGCAGCGGGCTGGGCGTATCGGCACTGATCCCGGCTGGCGACGGCTGGGTGTCGCTGGGCTCCGAGGGCGGCCACACCAGTTTTTCGCCGCGCGACGAACGCGAGATCGTGGTGCTGCGCCATGCCTGGCGCCAGTTCGAGCATGTGTCGTTCGAGCGGCTGCTGTCGGGCCCCGGGCTGGCGCTGATCTACCGCGCATTGGCCGAGCATGCCGGCGCCCAACCCGACGAGCTGGTGTCGCTGGCCGCGCCCGAGATCACCCGCCGCGCGCTGGCCGGCACCGACCGGGTGTGCGTCGACACCATCGAGGTGTTCTGCGCCATGCTGGGCACCACCGCGGCCAACCTGGCGGTGACGCTGGGCGCCTTCGGCGGCATCTACATCGGCGGGGGCATCGTGCCGCGGCTGGGGGCCTGGTTCGACCGCTCGCCATTCCGCCAGCGCTTCGAGGACAAGGGCCGCTTCAGCCGCTACGTGGCGGCGATCCCCACCTTCGTCATCACCGCCGAGCAGGCCACCTTCGTCGGCGCCTCGGCGATCCTCGATTCGCAGCTCAAGGCGCTGAAGACAGCGCCCGGCTCGGCCATCCTGGGCCAGATCCGCCGCGCCTGCAGCGAGCTGTCGCCGGCCGAGCTGCGCGTGGCCGAGCATGTGCTGGCGCACCCGCGCGCGGTGCTCAACCAGCCCATCGTCGAGATCGCCCGCGCCGCGCAGGTGAGCCAGCCCACGGTGATCCGTTTCTGCCGCAGCCTGGGCTGCGAGGGCCTGAGCGATTTCAAGCTGCGGCTGGCCTCGGGCCTCACCGGCACGGTGCCCATCACCCATGTGCAGGTGACCGACGACGACTCGATGGTGGAGCTCGGCACCAAGGTGCTGGGCAACACCGCCAGCGCCATCCTGCAGGTGCGCAGCCAGCTCAACCGCGAGATGATCGACCGCGCGATCGAATTGCTGGTGCAGGCCGGCCGGGTCGAGTTCTACACCGTGGGCCAGTACGGCCCGGTGGCGCAGGACGCGCAGTTCAAGTTTCTGCGCTTCGGCATCCCCAGCGCGGCCTACACCGACCCGCGGCTGCAAACCCTGGCGGTGAGCGTGCTCAAGCCGGGTGACGTGGCGGTGATCATCAGCAGCGGCGGCCGCTTGCCCGAGCTGCTGGAGATTGCCGACCTGGCGCACCAGCGCGGCGCGGCGGTGCTGGCCATCACCGCCAGCCAGAGCCCGCTGGCGCGCAAGGCCGACGCGGTGCTGGCGGTCGACCATGTCGAGGATGCAGCCACCCAGGTGCCGATGATCAGCCGCATCCTGCAGCTGCTGGTGATCGACATCCTCGCCGTGGGCGTGGCGATGCGCCGGCCTGGCGAGGCCACGGCCCCCGCAGCGGCCGTGGCCGATGAAGCGCCCGCCAAACCGGGCGCCCCCGGCGCACTCGGCCATTGGCCGGCCGATGCACCCAGCCCCGGCCCGGGCGTCAGCACCGCCTCGCCGCTGGCACGCATGACGCAGCACAGTCGCTGAGCGCCTTGCAGCCGGCAGGGCGATAGCGCCAAGTCGGTTGCGCGCGGAACTGGCCGACAAGCCACACGGCACGGAAGTTGCCGTGCTGGATCATGGGCAAACGCAACCCACCGTCGTCATCATCCCCGGGCAGCACACCGGCCCCGCCGCTGCGTGTGCTGCTGATCGATGACGGCGCCCACCGCGTCAGCCTGATCCACGACGAACTCTCACGTCAGGGCCACCTGGTGGTGGGTGTGCTCGACTCGGCGCTGCTGATCCACGACTGCGTGCTGCGGCTGCAGCCCGACGTGGTGATCGTCGACAGCGAATCGCCCTCGCGCGACACGCTGGAGCACCTGGCCACCGTGTCCGACCACTGCCCTCGGCCGGTGGTGGTGTTCAGCGAGGACGCCAGCCAGGCACCGATGCAGCAGGCGCTGAAGGCCGGCGTCAGCGCCTACGTGATCTCGGGCCTGCAGCCACAGCGCCTGCTGCCGGTGCTGCAGGTGGCCATCGCGCGCTTCGAGCAAGACCGCGCGCTGCGCGGCCAGCTGGAGACGGCGCAGACCCAGCTGTCCGAACGCAAGCGCATCGAGCGGGCCAAGGGCATCCTGATGGACGAGATCGGCTTGTCCGAGGAACAGGCCTTCGCCCATTTGCGCAAGCTGGCGATGGACCGTGGCCAGCGCCTGGCGCAGGTGGCCGAACGGGTGATCGCGGCCCACGAGCTGCTGAACCCACCGGCCTGAAGCGCTGCCCCGTCACCCAATTTGGGTGCTGCACTGCACCAAGGCCATGCGCCCGCGGTGCCTAGTCGGTGCGCCCCGCGGTGGTGATCAGCCCGGCCCCGGGGGCCGGCCGACCTTGGCACGGGACGTGCAAGGCTTGGCGCAAGGTCTCGGCGCAACGGCGTGCCGCAGACCAGCAAGGTATCGGGCAAAGGCGTCCGACTCGCAGCCACCAGGTTGGTCCTGGGTGCTGTCAGTCGCGACGCCTTTTTTCATGGGCATTTCCAGGAGCAGCGCATGTTCAAACGTGACTTCAAGACCGAGGTGGTGATGGGCGCCCCAAGGCCGGCCGGAGCCGGCCGTCCCCCGCGGGGATCAAGCAAAGTGGCAAAGCCACGTTTGCTTGAGAGCGACGAACGCCGACTGTTCATCAAGGGATGGTCCGCACTGGCCGCCGGCTCGGCACTGCCCGGTGGCGCCTGGGCCGCGGGCTCGGACGCCCCGGAAAAGAAGGAAGTGCGCATCGGCTTCATCCCGTTGACCGACTGCGCCTCGGTGGTGATGGCCTCGGTGCTGAAGTTCGACGAGAAGTACGGCATCAAGATCATCCCCACCAAGGAAGCCAGCTGGGCCGGCGTGCGCGACAAGCTGGTCAACGGGGAACTGGACATGGCGCACGTGCTCTATGGCCTGGTCTACGGCGTGCACCTGGGCGTGAGCGGCCCGAAGAAGGACATGGCCGTGCTGATGACCCTCAACAACAACGGGCAGGGCCTGACCCTGTCGAAGAAGCTGGCCGACAAGGGCGCGGTGGACGTGGCATCGCTGGCCAAGCTGATGGCGCGCGAGCAACGTGAATACACCTTCGCGCAGACCTTTCCCACAGGCACGCACGCCATGTGGCTGTACTACTGGCTGGCTTCGGGCGGCATCAACCCGTTCAAGGATGCCAAGGTCATCACCGTGCCGCCGCCACAGATGGTGGCCAACATGCGCGTGGGCAACATGGACGGCTTCAGCGTGGGCGAGCCCTGGAACCACCGCGCCATCATCGACGGCATCGGCATCACCGCCGCCACCTCGCAGGACGTGTGGAAGGACCACCCCGAGAAGGTGCTGGGCGCCACCGGCGATTTCGTCAAGCAGTACCCCAACACGGCGCGCGCGGTGATCATGGCGGTGCTCGAGGCCAGCCGCTGGATCGACGCCGGCCTGCAGAACAAGAACAAGATGGCCGAGACCATCGCCGGCAAGGCCTACGTCAACACCAGCGTCGACGCGATCAACCAGCGCATCCTGGGCCGTTACCAGAACGGGCTGGGCAAGACCTGGGACGACCCCAACCACATGAAGTTCTTCAACGACGGTGCGGTGAACTACCCGTACCTCAGCGACGGCATGTGGTTCCTCACCCAGCACAAGCGCTGGGGCCTGCTGAAGGACCACCCCGATTACCTGAAGGTGGCGACCCAGATCAACCAGACCGCGCTGTACAAGCAGGCCGCTGCGCAGCTCAAGGTGAGCGTGCCCAAGAGCGATCTGCGCAGCAGCAAGCTGATCGACGGCGTGGTCTGGGACGGCAAGGACCCGGCCAAGTACGCCGATGGCTTCAAGGTCAAGGCCGCTGCGGCGGCCTGAGGAGCAGCACCATGGTCAGCGCCGTCTTCCACCATCCCGCGGCCAGCCCGCGGCCCGAGGGCTCGATCGAGCGCCTGAACGACACGCCGGCGATCAAGGAGGCCATGCCGCCTGCGGCGGCCCTCACCCGGGCAGCGCCCGCTGCACTCCGCCCAGCGCGAGATTGGAGCGTACTCTGGCTCACCGTGCTGCCCCCGGTGCTGGGCCTGGCGCTGCTGGTCGGCATCTGGGGCCTGGCCACTGCCGGCAGCGGCAGCAGCATCCCCACGCCGGCGGCCACCTTTGCCGCGGCGGTCAAGCTGTTCGCCGACCCGTTCTACAGCAACGGCCCCAACGATCAGGGCATCGGCTGGAACGTGCTGTATTCGCTGCAGCGCGTGGCCATCGGCTTCGGGCTGGCGGCGGCGGTGGGCATTCCACTGGGCTTCATCGTCGGCCGCTTCGACTTCATCGGCCGCATGGTCTCGCCGCTGATCAGCCTGCTGAAACCGGTGTCGCCGCTGGCCTGGTTGCCGATCGGCCTGCTGGTCTTCAAGAGCGCCAACCCGGCGGCGATCTGGACCATCTTCATCTGCTCGATCTGGCCGATGGTGGTCAACACCGCGGTGGGCGTGCAGCGCGTGCCGGTGGACTACCTGAACGTGGCGCGCGTGCTGAACTTGAGCGAGTGGAAGGTCATCACCCGCATCCTGTTCCCGGCCGTGCTGCCCTACATGCTGACCGGCGTGCGCCTGTCGGTGGGCACCGCCTGGCTGGTGATCGTGGCCGCCGAGATGCTGACCGGCGGCGTGGGCATCGGCTTCTGGGTGTGGGACGAGTGGAACAACCTCAACGTGCAGCACATCATCATCGCGATCTTCGTCATCGGCATCGTCGGCCTGGCGCTGGAACAGCTCTTGATGGCCATCGCCCGCCGCTTCAGCTGGGAAGACTGACATGAACCACTTCATCGACATCCAGGGCGCCGAGATGGTGTTTGCCAGCCGCAAGGGCCGCTTCCATGCGCTGCGCGACATCCACCTGCAGGTCGAGCAGGGCGAGTTCGTCACGCTGATCGGCCACTCGGGCTGCGGCAAGAGCACGCTGCTGAACCTGATCGCCGGGCTGACCCAACCCACCGCCGGCGTGCTGCTGTGCGACAACCGCGAGATCGCCGCCCCGGGGCCCGAGCGCGCGGTGGTGTTCCAGAACCACTCGCTGCTGCCCTGGCTTACCTGCTTCGACAACGTGCTGCTGGCGGTGGAGCGGGTGTTTGCCGCCACCGAGAGCCGCGCGCAGCTGAAGGCCCGCACCGAGGCTGCGTTGCAGCTGGTGGGCATGGGCCACGCCCTGCACAAGCGCCCGCACGAGATCTCGGGCGGCATGAAGCAGCGCGTGGGCATCGCCCGGGCGCTGGCGATGGAGCCCAAGGTGCTGCTGATGGACGAGCCCTTCGGTGCGTTGGATGCGCTGACCCGCGCCCGGCTGCAGGACGAGTTGCTGAAGATCGTGGCCCGCACCCGCAGCACCGTGGTGATGGTGACCCACGATGTCGACGAGGCGGTGCTGCTGTCCGACCGCATCGTGATGATGACCAACGGCCCGGCCGCCACCATCGGCCAGGTGCTGACGGTGGACATACCGCGCCCGCGCAACCGGGTGGCACTGGCCGAGGACCCGTTGTACGTGCACTGCCGCAAGGAGGTGCTCGACTTCCTCTACACCCGCCAGGGCCACGTCGAGACGCTCACCGCCTGACGCCCGAGATGAGCGCACCCATCATCCGCGCCACCGGCACCACCCGCTCCACCTGCCCCTACTGCGGCGTGGGTTGCGGCGTGATCATCCAGCACGACGGGGATCACATCACCGGCGTGCGCGGTGATCCGGACCACCCCGCCAACGCCGGCCGGCTGTGCACCAAGGGCAGCACGCTGCACCTCACCGCGGTGCCACTGCTGCAGCAGCAGGCCCGCGCGCTGCAGCCGCAACGCCGTTCGGTGCGTGGCGGGCCGTGGGCAGCGGTGGGCTGGGACGCCGCGCTCGGCGAGGTGGCCGACCGCTTCGCCACCACGGTGGCCACGCACGGCCCCGATGCGGTGGGGCTGTACCTGTCGGGCCAGTTGCTCACCGAGGACTACTACGTCTTCAACAAGCTGGCCAAGGGCCTGCTGGGCACCAACAACGTCGACACCAACTCGCGGCTGTGCATGAGCAGCGCGGTGGCCGGCTACAAGCAGAGCCTGGGTGCCGACGCGCCACCAGCCTGTTATGACGACCTGGCGCTGGCGCAGACGGTGCTGATCACCGGCTCGAACATGGCCTGGGCGCACCCGGTGCTGTTCCGCCGGCTGGAGGATGCACGCCGCGCCAACCCGGCGCAGAAGTGGATCGTGGTCGACCCGCGCCGCACCGAGACCGCCGCCAGCGCCGACCTGCACCTGCAACTGCAGCCGGGCACCGACGTGGTGCTGCACCACGCCCTGCTGCACGTGATGCTGTGGGAGGGGCTGACCGATGCGGCCTACATCGCCGCGCACACCAGTGGCTTCGATGCGCTGCGCGAGCAGGTGCATGCGTTCACGCCGGCGCATGCGGCCAGCGTGTGCGGCCTGAAGGCCGATCACATCGTATTGGCCGCACGCTGGTTTGCCGGCATGAACGGCGGCGCGCCACGGCAGCCCACGTTGTCGCTGTGGTGCCAGGGCCTGAACCAGAGCAGCAGCGGCACTGACAAGAATTCGTCGCTGATCAACCTGCACCTGGCCACCGGTCAGATCGGCTGGCCGGGCGCCGGCCCGCTGTCGCTGACCGGCCAGCCCAATGCGATGGGTGGGCGCGAGGTGGGTGGCCTGGCCAACCTGCTGAGCGCGCACCGCGACCTGGCCAACCCGGCGCATCGTGCCGAGGTGGCCGCGCTGTGGGGGCTGCCCGAGGTGCCATCCCAACCCGGCAAGAGCGCGGTGCGCATGTTCGAGGCCGCCGCCGACGGCGAGATCAAGGCGCTGTGGATAGCCTGCACCAACCCTGCCCAATCGCTGCCCGACCAGGCCATGGTGAAACGCGCGCTGGAACGTGCCGAGTTCGTCGTGCTGCAGGACGCCTACGCCCACACCGCCACCGCCGCCCACGCCGACCTGCTGCTGCCGGCGGCCAGCTGGGGCGAGAAGGATGGCAGCGTGAGCAACAGCGAACGCCGCATCAGCCGCGTGCGCGCCGCCGTGCCACCGCCGGGTCAGGCACGTGCCGACTGGGCCATCGCGGTCGACGTGGCGCAGCGGCTGGAGCGGCGCCTGCAACCGGTCCGCACCGCGGACAGGCAAGGGGAGAGTCTGTTTCCCTACACCACGCCCGAACAGGTGTGGAACGAACACCGCGAAAGCACCCGCGGCCGCGACCTCGACATCACCGGCCTGACCTATGCCATGCTGGACACGCCGCCGCAGTGGCCCTGTCCCACCGGTGCGTCGAGCGGCCAGGCGCGGCTCTACACCGACGGCCAGTACGCCACCGCCAACGGCCGCGCGCGCTTCGTCGCCCCGGCCTGGCGCGCGCCGGCCGAACCCTGTGATGCACGCTACCCGCTGTCGCTGAACACCGGCCGGCTGCGCGACCAGTGGCATGGCATGAGCCGCACCGGCACGCTGGGCCGGCTGTTCGCCCACAGTGCCGAGCCGGCGCTGCAGATGCATCCGCAGGAACTGCAGCGCCGCCGCTGGGCGCCGGGCGATCTGGTGCGGGTGCGGTCACGCCGTGGTGAACTGGTGCTGCCGGTGCAACCCAGCGACGAGGTGGCGCCGGCGCAGGCCTTCATTGCGATGCACTGGGGGCCCGAGTACCTGGCCGGCGGCGTCAATGTGCTGACCAGCCCGGCGCTGTGCCCTCAATCGCTGCAGCCCGAGCTGAAGCACGCGGCGGTGCACATCGAGCGGGCCGCCCTGCCCTGGCAGATCGCCGCGGCGGTGTGGCTGCCGGCCGGGCAGGCGGCGGCGCTGCGCGAGACGCTGCGCGGCTTCTTCACGCACTTTCAGTTTGCCTACGGCGTGCCCTTCGGCCGCGAGCCCGACGATCGTGTGGGGCTGCGCTTTCGCGCCGCGCTGCCGGCCGCTGCCGAGCTGGCATTGATCACCCGGCTGGAGGCCGCACTGGGCCTGTCGGACGCCCAGGCACTGCGTTATGTCGATGCCCACAACGGCCAGCACCGCACGGTGGTGCTGGCCGCCGACGGCACGCTGCACGGCTACCTGCTGGCCGGCGACATTGCCGCCGATGCCTGGGTGCTGCCGCTGCTGCAGCAGCGACAACCCGCCGCTGCGATGGGCCGTGCACTGCTTGCCGCCCGCCGGCAGGCGCCGGTGCCGACGGCCGCGCCCAGCCGCCAGGTCTGTGCCTGCCACGATGTGAGCGAGGCGCGCATCCAGGCCGCGCTGGCCACCTCGTCGGGTGATGCCACCACGCGGCTGCAATCGCTGCAACTGGGCCTGCGCTGCGGCACCGAGTGCGGCTCGTGCCTGCCGGCGCTGCACACGCTGGTGCAGGCCCACTGCCGCCAGGCCGCCACCGCCTGAGCCACGCGGCCTGGGCTGCCGCCAGCCAGGGCCCTGCGCGATCAGCGCGCGGCAAGCGCGCGGTCAGTGCGCAGTCAGTGCGCCATCAATGTGCAGCCAGCGCACGCAACCGCGCCAGCTTGCCGGCGTAGGCCTGCCGCTGGCGCTGGGTCTCGCTGGTGTCCATGGCGCGCTGCAGCGCGGCCTCGGCCGGGCCCTCGCGGCCCATTGCCAGGTGCAGCCGCGCCCGCTGGAAGTAAAGCTCGTGGGTGTCGCCGGTGACGGCCTCCTCGCGGTCCAGCCACTCACGCGCCTGGGCCAGATCACCACGCGCCAGCGCGCCCTCGGCCAGGCCCAGGAAGTGGAAGGGCGCGTGCGGCCGCAGCGCCTGACTCACGGCCGTCCAGCGGTCGGCCTCGTCGTGGCGGCCCAGCGTGCGCAGCACCGGCGCCAGGTTGATCATCGCCGGCAGGTGGCGCGGGTCTTGCGCCAGCACCTGCTGGAAGGCGGCCGCCGCAGGCACCGGGTGGCCGGCGCGCTGGTAGACCACGCCCAGCGTGTTGTAGGCGGCCAGGAAGCCGGGGTCCAGCCGCAGCGCCTCGCGCGCCCAGGCGTAGGCCTGTGCCAGAGGCTGGCGCTGCAGCGCCTCGACCGCGCGGTTGTTCATGAACATCGCCAGCACCCGCCGCTCGCTGATCGGCACGCTGCGCAGGCCGCGCAAGGCCTCGGGCGGCAGAAAGTCGATGCGCATGGCGTCGCCTTCCTGCATGTAGTGGATGGCGTTCTGGTACCAGCGCGACTGCCGTGGCGCCAGCACCAGGTTCACATGCCCGGCCTGCAGCGTGAGGTTGCCCTGGCGGCTGTAGTACTCGCCCGCGGTGGCACTCTGGTAGCTGACCTCGAGCCCCAGTTCACGGGCCAGCGCCGCGGTCATCAGCACCAGCGACAGGCAGTTGCCCGAGCGCGCGGCAAAGGCCTGCGCGGCATTGCGGGTGACGCTGCTGTCGTAGTCCAGCTGCAGTTCACCCCGGGCGTACAACGCCTCGGCCAGCGCCCGCGCCCGGCCCTTGTGTTGCACCGCCCCGGCCAGCACGCCGTCGAGGTAGCGGTGCATCGGCGCGTCCAGTGCCATCACGCCGTCGGCCTCGGCCGGGCGGGGCGGATGGTCGAACAAGGCGTCGTGCAGCCAGGGGGTGGGCGACGGCGGCGGCGCCAGCACCGCGCAACCCGACAACACGCCCAGCCCGAGAACAATGGTGATCTGGGCAATCCAGCGCAAACACCCTGGCGTCATGGCGACCTCCTGCGTGTGAGGCGGCCGGATCGAAACCGACCGAGGTGCCAGCTTACGCCGCAGAGGCCGGGCTTGCCCAGCCGTCGGCCGTCAGCCGCGCCGCCCGCGCGGCGCGCCGCGTGATCCGCCCCGCGGGGCACCACCCGGCCGGCCGCGCGCCTGCCACAGCGGGCGCCGCGCACGCAGTTGCCCGGCGATGCCGTCGTTGAGCCGCTCGCGCAGCGCCACCACTTCGTCGACGAAGCCGAAGATGTTGGGAAAGCGCTGGTCCAGCCACAGCCACAGCGTGCAGGCCCGCAGCGCCTGCTCCATGCGGTCGAGCCGGCTGTGCTCGTCGACGTCGTGCAGAAAGTCGGGCAAGCCGGCCGCGCCGTCCCAGGCATGGCGCTCGGTCCAGCCCAGGAACTGCTGCATCAGCTGGTCGGTGCGGGTGTCGACCGGCGCCTGCGCGTACAGGAAGCGCTCGCGCAGACTCAACGGCGCGGCGCGCTCGTCGAGCTGGCCGGCGATCTCGATCATCTGCGCCAGCTCGGCCACCGCGAAGTGCTGGTTGTCCAGCGCCAGTTGCTCGACGAACACCGCCAGCACCTCGCGCAGCTTGCGCTTGCCCATTTTGCTGGAGATGGTTTCGATGTGCCACCAGTTCGGCGCCACCGGGGCCTTGAAGTGGCGCGGCGCGCGCGGCTGCAGCGCCAGCAGGTCTTTCAGCAGCCGGCCAGCGCCTGATTCGGCCTCGGCCAGCACGCCGGCAAAACCTTCCTCGTGGATGCCGTAGCGGCCGGCGCGGCCGGCGATCTGGTGCACCTCGCTCTCGTCGAGCGTGCGGTCGGCCACGCCGTCGAACTTGGTCATGGTCGAGAACAGCACCCGGCGGATCGGCAGGTTCAGGCCCATGCCGATGGCGTCGGTGGCCACCAGCACCTCGGTCTGGCCGGTGGCAAAGCGCTCTGCCTCGCGGCGGCGCACCTCGGGCGGCAGGGCGCCGTAGATCACGCTGACCGTCTTGCCGTTTTCGGCCACCTGGTCGCGCAGCATCAGCACCTCGCGGCGGCTGAAGGCCACCACCGCATCACCCAGCTTGAGCGATCCGATCGGCACCGCCGCCGGCAGCAACTGCACCTGCTGCATGCGCTCGAACTGCCGCACCTCGCAGCGCTCGCCGCACAGGCCCAGCAGGTTCTCGATCGCCGGCACGGCGTAGGCCGAGCAGATGATCAGCAGCTCCTTGGCCGGCGCACCGACGATGGCCTGCGTCCAGGCCCAGCCGCGCCAGGGGTCGAAGATCATCTGCGCTTCGTCGATCACCGCCACGTCGATCAGGTCGCCGGTGCCCATCATCTCGATGGTGCTGCTGACCACGCGGGCGCCATCGACCGGCGCGTTTTCTTCGCCGGTGCGCAAGGAGCAAGGCACACCGCGCGCCATCAATCGGTCGCGGCCTTCCAGCGCCAGCAGGCGCAGCGGCGCCAGATACACGCCGCGCTCGCAGGCGGCCAGGCGCTCGAAGGCCTGGTGCGTCTTGCCGCTGTTGGGCGGGCCGACGAACAGCGTGACCTTGCGGTTGGCGCGGCGCGCGGTCTTGAAGCTGTCGGGATAGCCCTGGAAGGCCAGCTCGGCGGTCAGGTCGTCGAGCGTGTCGAGCTCGTTGACACGGTTGGCCCAGCGGTCGAGTGCGCGGCCGCAGGCGGCCTTCAGCGCGGCAAAGGGCTGCGGCGTGGCGCATTCAGCCTGCAGGCCGGGCAGCAGCGAATCGATGCGACCGGGGTTGATGTAGCCGGCCTGCTCGACCAGCGTGCCCAGCGCCGCCTGCAGCTCGCTGGCATGCGGGTAGTCGGGCACCTGGCGCAGCGCCAGCAGCAGCGTGGCCTTGTCGCCGTCGCGGAAGAAGCGCCACACCGGCGCGCCGTCCAGCGGCGTCAGGTAGGTCACCTCCAGCCGCCAGGCATCCTGCGGCAGCGTCACCACATGGGTGGCCTGGCGCTCCCAGGTGGCGGGGCCGGCGCGGCTGATGCCCATCGCCTCCAGCATGCCGCTGCGCTCGGCCATCAGCGCGCGCATCTTGGGTGCGGTGCCCACCGCGTCGAGGTGGCGCAGCGCCTCGTCGATCAGCTCGGGCGCGATCCAGCGGCTGGGCCGCTGGCCGGGCACGCCCTTCTGCAGCAGCACCAGGCCCAGGCGGTCCATGCGCTCGTCGGCATCGGCGGCATGCTCGGGCACCAGGTCGACCGGCAGGTCGTGCGCGGCCACCACCTGCGGCACCTGGTAGGCGGCGTTGCGGATGCGGCTGAGCTGCTCCAGGCTGATGCCGGCCGGCACCCGCGCGGCATGGCGCGGGTTGGGCAGTGGCTGCGGCGCGGGCTTGGGCCGCGGCGGTGCGCTGTCGGTCGCGGTGGGGGTTGCGGCGGGGGTCGCGGCGGGGGTCGCGGTCGGGGCCGGGGGGCTGGTCGGGGGGGTGGTGGGCGTATCGGGCATGGCAGCCGGTCACTGTACCCCGTCACCGCTAGGATGCAGCCGTGCCGACGCCACCGCGCCGCCGACCCCAGACACCGCCCCCAGCCCCG
>MESD01000051.1:0-23433 GCA_001770815.1 Burkholderiales bacterium RIFCSPHIGHO2_12_FULL_69_20 | reverse complement strand
ACCGATTCTCCCGACGATGACGCCTTCCCCCGCCGACACCCTGGCCCTGGTGTGTGAACACCTCAGCGACGATCTCTCCGGCCTGGCCGTGCGCCGCTGGCCGCTGCCGCCGCTGGGCCCTGGTGACGTGCGCGTGGCCATGGCCGCGGTGAGCCTGAACTTTCCCGATCTGCTGATGACACGCGGGCTCTACCAGGTCAAGCCCACCCTGCCCTACGTGCCGGGCATGGAAGGCGCCGGCGTGGTGCTGGAGGCCGGCCCCAGCAGCGGCTGGCGACCCGGCCAGCGCGTGCTGCTGGGCGGCAAGCACGGCCTGCTGGCCGAGCAGGTGGTGATGTCCGGCGCGGCGCTGCGGGCGATGCCCGCGGGGCTGGCCATGGACCAGGCCGCGGCGCTCACCGTCACCGGCCTGACCGCCTGGGTGGCGCTGGCGCGGCTGGGCCAGCTGGCGCGTGGCGAGACGCTGCTGGTGCACGGCGCGCGCGGCGGCGTGGGCCAGGCCTGCGTGCAGGTGGGCCTGCACCTGGGCGCGCGGGTCATCGCCACCGCCACCGAGCCGGCGCGGCTGGACGCGCTGGCGGCATTGGGCGTGTTGGTGCTGCCGTCGGCGGGTTTTCGCGACGGCGTGCTCGAGGCCACCGGCGGCCGCGGTGCCGACGTGGTGGCCGATCCGGTGGGCGGCAACGTGTTCGACGAATCAACCCGCTGCACCGCCTTCAGCGGCCGGCTGCTGGTGATGGGCTTTGCCAGCGGGCGCATCCCCACGCTGGAGGTCAACCGGGCGCTGATCAAGGGCTTCAGCGTGCTGGGCGTGCGTGCGGGTGAATACGGCCGCCACTGGCCCGATCGCCACCGCGAGCACCTGGCCGCCGTGCACCGCCTGGCCGAGGCTGGTGTGCTGCAGCCGGCCATCGGCGCGCACTTCACGCTGGCCGAGGCCCGCGCGGCGCTGGCGGCGATGGCCGCGCGCCGTGTCACCGGCAAGATCGTGGTGACCCTCGGTGAGGCCATCGGCACGGCGCCGGCATGAGGGTCAGCTTCTCGCCCGGCATGCACCGGGCCTGGCGGGCGCTGACCGGCCAGCTCTTGGCCGCCGGGCTGCTGCTGGCGGCCGGCTGCTCGACCGTCCCCTTCGACGTGCCGCGGCCCCACTCGCAGGCCCTGGCCCAGCCGCTGGAGACGACGCTGGGCCGCGCCTTTGCCAGCCGGCTGGCGGCCACGCCAGGGCAGTCGGGCTTCCGGCTGCTGAGCACCGGGCAGGACGCCTTCATCGCGCGTGCCGCGCTGGCCGATGGCGCCGAGCGCAGTCTGGACCTGCAGTACCACATCGTCTCGCGCGACGCGACCGGCACGATGCTGCTCTTGCGCGCGCTGCAGGCCGCGCAGCGCGGCGTGCGCCTGCGCCTGCTCATCGACGACCTGGACACCGGCGGCCGCGACCCCGACTTTGCCGCGATGGCCACGCACCCGAACGTGCAGGTGCGGGTCTTCAACCCGTTCTCGCGGCGCTTCACCTCGGGCCTGGCGCGGGCCATCGACTACCTGGGCGACGGCGCGCGGCTGAACCGCCGCATGCACAACAAGCTGTGGATCGCCGACAACGCGGCCGCGCTGATCGGCGGGCGCAACCTGGGCGACGCCTACTTCAGCGCCGACGGGCAGGGCAACTTTGCCGATCTCGACGTGCTGGCCGCCGGCCCGGTGGTGCAAGAGGCCTCGCGCAGCTTCGACGCCTTCTGGAACAGCGAATGGGCGGTGCCGATCGAGGCCTTCACCGGCCCGGCGCACAACGCCCGCCCGCTGGCGCAGCTGCTGGCCGAGATGGAGGCAAGCGCACGCGCCTTTCGCGACAGCGCGTATGCGCAGGCACTGCGCAGCACCGACCTGGGGCCGCTGGTGCGCAACGGCCAGGTGGCGCTGACGGCCGCCGCGGCCACACTGCTCTACGACCCGCCCGCCAAGCTGCACGCGGTGACGCCCACACCCACCGACAGCGTGGTGGCGCGGCTGCGCGGTGCCACCGACGCCACCCGCAGCGAGCTGCTGATCGTCTCGCCCTACTTCGTGCCCAGCGAAACGGGCATCACCCTGATGTGCGCGCTGCAGCGCCGCGGTGCGCAGGTGCGTGTGCTCACCAACTCGCTGGCCTCCACCGACGTGGTGGCGGTGCACGCCGGCTATGCACGCTACCGTGCCCGCCTGCTGGCCTGCGGCATCGCGCTGCACGAGCTGCGGCCCAGCGTGGTGGGGCCGGGCTCGGTGCGGCGCGTGCTGTCGTCGGTGGTCAGCCTGCATGGCAAGGCGATCGTCTTCGACCGCCGCTCGGCGCTGATCGGCTCGATGAACCTCGACCCGCGCTCACGGCTGTCGAACACCGAGATCGGCGTGCTGATAGCCAGCACCGTGCTGGCGCAGCAGCTGGGCGACTGGTTCGACGAGGCGGCGGCGCCCGAACGGGCCTTCCGGGTGGCGCTGAGCGAGCCCGGCAACCCGGCATCGGCGCTGGTCTGGACCGGGCACGAGGACGGGCAGCCGGTGCGCCTCACCAGCGAGCCCCTGGCGCGCTGGTGGCAGCACCTGGCCGCCGCCCTGCTGGGCCTGCTGGTGCCCGAAGACATGCTCTGACAAGCGGGCAGGCGCCTGCCCGCCGGCGGGCCGCCCTTGATCCAGCGCAACTTCCGGCGCATCAGTGCGCCGGGTAGTTCTTCAGAACGATGGGCGGGTGCCGCGCCATCGTCCTTCTGCCGCGGGCCGCCTGCCCGGCGGATGGATGTTCAGCACGCGGGGCCGGGGCAACAGTGGGGTTCTCACTTTCAAGAGCCCCCCACATGGCCACCGCCAACGCCCCCATCCCCCGTCAAGCCTGGTCGGTGCTGATCGTCAGCACCATCGCGTTCACGGTCTGCTTCATGGTCTGGATGATGTTCGGCGTCATCGGCATACCGCTGAAGAAGACGCTGGGCCTCAACGCCACCGAGTTCGGCCTGCTCACTGCGATGCCGGTGCTCTCGGGCTCGCTGGTGCGCGTGCCGCTGGGCATCTGGACCGACAAGTACGGCGGGCGCATCGTCATGACCGCGCTGCTGGCCGCCACCGTGCCCGCCATCTGGCTGATGGCCTACGCCACCGCCTACTGGCACTTCCTGGCGATCGGGCTGGTGCTGGGCCTGGCCGGTGGCTCGTTCTCGGTGGGCACACCCTACGTGGCGCGCTGGTTCCCCAAGAGCCGGCAGGGCATGGCGATGGGCGTCTACGGCGCCGGCAACTCGGGCTCGGCGGTCAACAAGTTCCTGGCGCCAGCGCTGCTGCTGGCCGGCGGCTGGACGCTGGTGCCCAAGGTCTACGCCGCGGTGATGCTGGGCACGGTGATCCTGTTCTGGTTCGGCAGCAGCAGCGACCCCAAGCACCTGGTGCCGTCCCACACCAAGTTCAGCGACCAGCTGAAGATGCTGAAGGACCCGAAGGTGCTGAAGTACTGCCAGTACTACAGCATCGTCTTCGGCGGCTACGTGGCGCTGGCGCTGTGGATGGTGCAGTACTACGTCGGCGAGTTCGGCCTGTCGATCCAGACCGCGGCGCTGCTGGCGGCCTGCTTCAGCCTGCCGGGTGGCGTGTTGCGCGCCTTCGGCGGCATCCTGTCCGACAAGTTCGGCGCGCACCAGGTCACCTGGTGGGTGCTGTGGGTCAGCTGGATCTGCCTGTTCCTGCTGAGCTACCCGCAGACCGACTTCACCATCCTCACCGTCAACGGCCCCAAGACCTTCCACGTCGGCCTGAACGTCTACACCTTCACCGCGCTGATGTTCGTGCTGGGCATCGCCTGGGCCTTCGGCAAGGCCAGCGTCTTCAAGTACATCGGCAACGACTACCCCGACAACATCGGCACCGTCAGCGGCATCGTCGGCCTGGCCGGCGGCCTGGGCGGCTTCGTGCTGCCGATCATGTTCGGCGCGCTGATGGACCTGACCGGCATCCGCTCCAGCGCCTTCATGCTGATGTACGGCGTGGTCTGGGTGTCGCTGATCTGGATGTACTGGACCGAAGTGCGCAAGACCGAAATGATGGGCCAGAACGCACCCGCGTCGCCCATGTCGCGCAGCTTCGCGCGCTGAGTCATCAGGAGAACCTTTCATGAACACGACCAACGCCGCGAATGCGCGCAGCAGCGCAACCAGCGGCCCCGACATCGCCGATTGGCGCCCAGAGGACGAGCAGTTCTGGGAATCCACCGGCAAGAAGATCGCCTACCGCAACCTGTGGCTGTCGGTGCCGGCACTGCTGTGCGGCTTCGCGGTCTGGGGCATGTGGGGCATCATCACCGTGCAGATGCTCAACCTGGGCTTTCCGTTCACCCAGGCCGAGTTGTTCACGCTGACCGCCATCGCCGGCATCTCGGGCGCCACGATGCGCATTCCGGCCTCGTTCCTGATCCGCCTGGCGGGTGGCCGCAACACCATCTTCCTGACCACCGCGATGCTGCTGGCGCCGGCCATCGGCACCGGCATCGCGTTGCAGCACCAGGACTGGCCGCTCTGGGCCTTCCAGCTGATGGCGCTGTGGTCGGGCGTGGGTGGCGGCAACTTCGCCAGCTCGATGTCCAACATCAGCACCTTCTTCCCGAAGAAGCTGCAGGGCACGGCGCTGGGCCTGAACGCCGGCCTGGGCAACTTCGGCGTCACGACCATGCAGATCGTGATTCCGCTGGTGATGACGGTGGGCCTGTTCGGCGCCTTCGGCGGTGAACCGATGACGCTGGTCAAGGACAGCGGCTGGATCTTCGGCAAGATCGCCGCCGGCACGCCGACCTGGATCCAGAACGCCGGCTTCGCCTGGGTGCTGTCGCTGGTGCCGCTGTCCATCCTGTGCTGGTGGGGCATGAACAACCTCAAGACCGTGTCGCCCAACAGCGGCTCGCCCATCGTCGCCTTCGCCAAGATCACCTACCTGTACACGCTGGCCTTCGTGCCGGCGATCTTCATGCTCTACCTCTACCTGCCCAAGCCCACCGGCCTGGGGCTGCTGAGCATGTGGGTGGCGATCCCGCTGGACGTGATCCTGGCGCTGGGCATGATGAAGCTGGCCGCCTTCGGCGAGATGAAGGAAGGCGTGAAGAAGCAGTTCGCGATCTTCGGCAACAAGCACACCTGGTCGCTGACCGCCCTGTACATCGTCACCTTCGGTTCGTTCATCGGCTTCTCGATGGCGCTGCCGCTGGCCATCACGGTGATCTTCGGCTACCAGCACATCCCCGACGCGAATGGCGTGATGCAGCATGCGCTGAAGAACCCCAATGCGCCGTCGGCCCTGACCTACGCCTGGATCGGGCCCTTCGTCGGCGCCGCGGTGCGGCCGATCGGCGGCTGGATCTCCGACAAGGTGGGCGGCTCCATCGTCACCCAGGTGATCTCGGTGGTGATGGCAGTGGCCTCGGTGTGGGTGGGCTACGTGATGATGCAGGCCTACGGCTCGGCCACGCCCGAGCAGTACTTCCCGATGTTCCTGGGGCTGTTCATGGCGCTGTTCTTCGCCAGCGGCATCGGCAACGGCAGCACCTTCCGCACCATCGGCGTGATCTTCGACCGCACCCAGGCCGGCCCGGTGCTGGGCTGGACGTCGGCCATCGCCGCCTACGGCGCCTTCATCGCGCCGGTGGTCATCGGCCAGCAGATCAAGGCCGGCACGCCGCAGTACGCGATGTACGGCTTCGCGATCTTCTATGCCGTGTGCCTGGTGCTGAACTGGTGGTTCTACCTGCGCCCCAACGCGTACGTGAAGAACCCCTGAAGCCGCTGCCCGCCCGCCACCGCACAACCGCCCGCAGCACCGATCCACCACCGTGGCCGCCATGCACGAGATCGCCCACTGGAACCCTGAAGACAAGGGCTTCTGGGACCGCCGTGGCCGCGGCGTGGCCGCACGCAACCTGTGGCTGTCGATCCCGGCGCTGACGCTGGCCTTCGCGGTGTGGATGGTGTGGTCGGCGGTGGTGGTCCACCTGCCCGGCGTGGGCTTCAAGTACAGCACCAACCAGCTGTTCTGGCTGACCGCGCTGCCCGCGCTGTGCGGCGCCACGCTGCGCATCTTCTACTCGTTCGCGGTGCCCCTGGTGGGCGGCCGGCGCTTCACCGCGCTGGCCACCGCCAGCCTGGCGGTGCCGGCGCTGGGCCTGGGCTTTGCGGTGCAGGACCCGAACACGCCCTACGAGCTGATGGTGGCCTTGGCGCTGTTGTGCGGCCTGGGCGGCGGCAACTTCGCCAGCTCGATGGCCCACATCAGCTTCTTCTACCCCAAGGCCAAGCTGGGCTACGCGCTGGGCCTGAACGCCGGCCTGGGCCACCTGGGGGTGTCGATCGTGCAACTGGCAGTGCCGCTGGCCATCGCAGGCAGCCTGTTCGGGGCGCTCGGCGGCGCGCCGCAGGCCACCCCGCAAGGCCCGATCTGGCTGCAGAACGCCGGCTTCGTGTGGGTGCCCTTCATCGCCGCCAGCGCGCTGGCGGCCTGGTTCGGCATGAACGACCTGGCCGATGCCAAGGGCGGCTTCGCCGAGCAGGCGGTGATCTTCACGCGCAAGCACAACTGGTTGATGTGCTGGCTGTACCTGGGCACCTTCGGCAGCTTCATCGGTTATTCGGCCGGGCTGCCCATGCTGATCCAGAGCCAGTTCCACGACACCGAGGCGCTGCAGGCTGCCTGGCTGGGCCCGTTGCTGGGTGCGCTGCTGCGCCCGGTGGGCGGCTGGCTGGCCGACCGGGTGGGCGGCGCGCGGGTCACCTTCTGGTGCTTCGTGGCGATGGCGCTGGGCGTGCTGGCGGTGCTGCAATGCCTGCCCCAGGGCGGCCCGGCGGGCCAACCCGGCCAACCCGGCCATCTGCCCGGCCTGCTGGCAAGCTTCGCCGTGCTGTTCGCCGCTGCCGGCATCGGCAACGGCAGCACCTTCCGCATGATCCCGACGATCTTCATGGCCGAGCGGCAACGCGCCGCCGGCGACCTGCCCAGCGAGCAGCTGGGGGCCGCCAGGGACGCCAGCAAAGAGGCCGCCGCGGTGCTGGGTTTTGCCAGCGCCATCGGCGCCTACGGCGGCTTCTTCATCCCCAAGAGCTACGGCACCGCCATCGCGCTGACCGGCGGCCCCGAGGCCGCGTTGCAGGCCTTCATCGTCTTCTACCTTTCTTGCATCGTGGTCACCTGGTGGCACTACAGTCGCCGCCACGCACCCATGCCCTGCTGACCTGCCCCCCGAATTTCCCAAGGACGACACCATGAGTCACTTCTTAGACCGCCTCACCCACTTCAGCCTGCCCAAGGAGAGCTTTTCCGGCGAGCACGGCGTCACCACCGGCGAAGACCGCACCTGGGAGGACGCGTACCGCAACCGCTGGGCCCACGACAAGATCGTGCGCAGCACCCACGGCGTCAACTGCACCGGCAGCTGCAGCTGGAAGATCTACGTCAAGGGCGGCATCGTCACCTGGGAAACCCAGCAGACCGACTACCCGCGCACCCGTTGGGACATGCCCAACCACGAGCCGCGCGGCTGCGCCCGCGGCGCCAGCTACAGCTGGTACCTCTACAGCGCCAACCGCGTGAAGTACCCGATGGTGCGCGGCCGCCTGCTCGAGCGCTGGCGCACCGCGATGAAGACCGCCAAGACGCCGGTGGACGCGTGGGCCACCATCGTCGAGAACCCCGAAGCACGGCGCGACTACCAGAAGGTGCGCGGCATGGGCGGCTTCGTGCGCAGCACCTGGGACGAGGTGAACCAGCTGATCGCCGCGTCCAACGTCTACACGATCAAGAAGCACGGCGCCGACCGGGTGATGGGTTTCAGCCCCATCCCGGCGATGAGCATGGTCAGCTACGCCGCCGGCAGCCGCTACCTGAACCTCATCGGCGGCGTGTGCCTGAGCTTCTACGACTGGTACTGCGACCTGCCCCCGTCCAGCCCGCAGGTGTGGGGCGAGCAGACCGACGTGCCCGAGTCGGCCGATTGGTACAACAGCACCTACATCATCGCCTGGGGCTCCAACGTGCCGCAGACGCGCACGCCCGACGCCCACTTTTTCACCGAGGTGCGCTACAAGGGCGCCAAGACGGTGGCGGTGACGCCCGACTATTCCGAGGTGGCCAAGCTGGCTGACCTGTGGCTGCACCCCAAGCAGGGCACCGACTCGGCGCTGGCGATGGCCATGGGCCATGTGGCGCTCAACGAGTTCTACTTCAAGGAACGCAGTCCGTACTTCGACGACTACGCGCGCCGCTTCACCGACCTGCCGCTGCTGGTGATGCTCAAGGAGCACACCCTGCCCGACGGCAGCAAGACCCTGGTGCCCGACCGCTACCTGCGCGCCAGCGACTTCAACGGCAAGCTGGGCCAGGACAACAACCCCGAGTGGAAGACGGTGGCTTTCGACACCGACGGCCGCGCCGTGCTGCCCAACGGCAGCATCGGCTTCCGCTGGGGCCCCGAAGGCCGCAGCGACGAAGGCAAGTGGAACCTGGAAGACAAGGAAGCCCGCCACGGCGCCGAAGTCAAGCTCAAGCTGTCGGTGATCGAGGACGGCGAGCAGGCGCATGAGGTGGTCGGCGTCGGCCTGCCCTACTTCGGCGGCGTGAGCACGCCGCACTTCAAGTCGAACCTGCAGAACGGCGAGGTCAACTTCGTCAAGGTGCCGGCCGTGCGGCTGCGCCTGGGCAAGGAAGGCGACCATCGTGAAGCCCTGGTGGCCACCGTCTTCGACCTGCAGGTGGCGCAGTACGGCATCGACCGCGGGCTGGGCAGTGGCGCCAAGAGCTACGACGACGACGCGGCCTACACGCCGGCCTGGGCCGAGAGCATCACCGGCACGCCGCGCGACCAGATCATCACCGTGGCCCGCCAGTTCGCCGAAAACGCGCACAAGACCCACGGCAAGTCGATGATCATCATCGGCGCGGCGATGAACCACTGGTACCACGCCGACATGAACTACCGCGGCGTCATCAACCTGCTGATGATGTGTGGCTGCATCGGCCAGAGCGGTGGCGGCTGGGCGCACTACGTGGGGCAGGAGAAGCTGCGCCCGCAGACCGGCTGGACGGCGCTGGCCTTTGCGCTGGACTGGATCCGCCCGCCGCGGCAGATGAACGGCACCAGCTTCTTCTACGCCCATACCGACCAGTGGCGCTACGAGAAACTGGGCATGGAGGAGATCGTCTCGCCGCTGGCCGACAAGAAGCTGTATGCCGGCAGCATGATCGACTACAACGTGCGCGCCGAGCGCATGGGCTGGCTGCCCAGCGCGCCGCAGCTCAAGACCAACCCGATGCAGGTGGTCAAGGACGCCAGCGCCGCCGGCATGGACGCCAAGGACTACGTGGTGCGTGGCCTGAAGGACGGCACCGTGCAGATGAGCTGCGAAGACCCGGACGCGCCGCAGAACTGGCCGCGCGTGCTGTTCGTCTGGCGCAGCAACCTGCTGGGCTCGTCGGGCAAGGGCCATGAATACTTCTGCAAGCACCTGCTGGGCACCGAGAGCGGCGTGCAGGGCAAGGATCTGGGCCGCGACGACGCCAAGCCGGCCGAAGTGGTGTGGCACGACCAGGCACCCGAGGGCAAGCTCGACCTGGTGGTGACGCTGGACTTCCGCATGAGCACCACCTGTCTGTATTCCGACATCGTGCTGCCCACCGCCAGCTGGTACGAGAAGAACGACCTCAATACCAGCGACATGCACCCGTTCATTCACCCGCTGTCGGCGGCGGTCGATCCGGTGTGGCAGAGCCGCAGCGACTGGGAGATCTACAAGGGCTTCGCCAAGGCCTTCAGCGAGGTCTGCGTCGGCCACCTCGGCGTCGAGAAGGAAGTGGTGCTGACGCCGATCATGCACGACACCGCCGGTGAACTGGCGCAGCCCTTCGACGTGAAGGAATGGCGCAAGGGCGAGTGCGAGCTGATCCCCGGCAAGACCGCGCCGCAGATCGCCGTGGTCGAGCGCGACTACCCGAACGTGTTCAAGCGTTTCACCGCGCTGGGCCCCTTGATGGACAAGCTGGGCAACGGCGGCAAGGGCATTGGCTGGAAGACCGGTGTCGAGGTCGAGCAGCTGGGCCAGCTCAACGGCCTGACGCTCACCGAAGGCGTGACCAAGGGCATGCCCAAGATCGTCACCGACATCGACGCCTGCGAGGTCATCCTGCAGCTGGCACCCGAGACCAACGGCCATGTCGCGGTGAAGGCCTGGAAGGCGCTGGGCAAGCAGACCGGGCGCGACCACACCCACCTGGCGCTGTACCGCGAGGACGAGAAGATCCGCTACCGCGACGTGCAGGCGCAGCCGCGCAAGATCATCAGCAGCCCCACCTGGAGCGGCATCGAGAGCGAGACCGTCAGCTACAACGCCGGCTACACCAACGTGCACGAGTACATCCCATGGCGCACCTTGACCGGCCGCCAGCAGTTCTACCTGGACCACCCGTGGATGATCGCCTTCGGTGAAGGCTTCAGCAGCTACCGCCCGCCGGTGGACCTGAAGACCACCTCCGGCATCCACAACATCAAGCCCAACGGCAACAAGGAGATCCTGCTCAACTTCATCACGCCGCACCAGAAGTGGGGCATCCACAGCACCTACAGCGACAACCTGTTGATGCTGACGCTCAACCGCGGCGGGCCTGTGGTGTGGCTCAGTGAAGACGACGCCAAGATCGCCGGCGTCGAAGACAACGACTGGGTCGAGGTCTTCAACATCAACGGCGCCATCGCGGCGCGTGCGGTGGTCAGCCAGCGCGTCAACCCCGGCATGCTGCTGATGTACCACGCGCAGGAGAAGATCATCAACACCCCGGGATCGCAGATCACCGGCGTGCGCGGTGGCATCCACAACAGCGTCACGCGCATCGTGCTCAAGCCCACCCACATGATCGGCGGCTACGCGCAGTTCAGTTACGGCTTCAACTACTACGGCACCATCGGCACCAACCGCGACGAGTTCGTGGTGGTGCGCAAGATGGAGAAGGTCGACTGGCTCGACACCCCACGCGGCGATGAACGCGCTGCCCTCGTGCAAGCTCAAGGAGAAGGCGCATGAAAGTCCGCGCACAGATCGGCATGGTGCTGAATCTCGACAAGTGCATCGGTTGCCACACCTGCAGCGTGACCTGCAAGAACGTGTGGACCAGCCGGCCCGGTGTTGAGTACGCCTGGTTCAACAACGTCGAGACCAAGCCCGGCATCGGTTACCCCAAGGAGTGGGAGAACCAGGACAAGTGGAACGGCGGCTGGATCCGCAAGAGCAACGGCGCGATCGAACCACGCCAGGGCGGCAAGTGGAAGCTGCTGATGCGCATCTTCGCCAACCCCAACCTGCCGCAGATCGACGACTACTACGAGCCCTTCACCTTCGACTACGACCACCTGCAGTCGGCGCCCGAGATGCAGCACGCGCCCACCGCACGGCCGCGCAGCCTGATCACCGGCAAGCGCATGGAGAAGATCGTCTGGGGCCCGAACTGGGAAGAAATTCTCGGCGGTGAGTTCAGCAAGCGCTCGAAGGACAAGAACTTCGACGACATCCAGAAGGACATCTACGGCCAGTTCGAGAACACCTTCATGATGTACCTGCCCAGGCTGTGCGAGCACTGCCTGAACCCCGCGTGTGTGGCGAGCTGCCCATCGGGCTCGATCTACAAGCGCGAGGAAGACGGCATCGTGCTGATCGACCAGGACAAGTGCCGCGGCTGGCGCATGTGCGTCTCGGGCTGCCCGTATAAGAAGATCTACTACAACTGGAAGAGCGGCAAGGCCGAGAAGTGCATCTTCTGCTACCCGCGCATCGAGGCCGGCCAGCCCACCGTGTGCAGCGAGACCTGCGTGGGCCGCATCCGCTACCTGGGCGTGCTGCTGTATGACGCCGACCGCATTCAAGAGGCCGCCAGCGTCGAGAAGGACAAGGACCTGTACCAGGCCCAGTTGGACATCTTCCTCGACCCGCATGACCCCAAGGTACAGGCACAGGCGCGCAAGGACGGCATCCCCGACAACTGGATCGCCGCGGCCCAGAACAGCCCGGTCTACAAGATGGCCGTCGAGTGGAAGGTGGCCCTGCCGCTGCACCCCGAGTACCGCACGCTGCCGATGGTCTGGTACGTGCCGCCGCTGTCGCCCATCACCGCCGCGGCCAACGCCGGGCAGATGGGCACCAACGGCGAGATCCCCGACGTCAAGCAGTTGCGCATCCCCGTCAAGTACCTGGCCAACCTGCTGACCGCCGGCGACACCCCGCCGGTCGAGCGTGCGCTCGAACGCATGCTGGCGATGCGCGCCTACCAGCGCGCCAAGCACGTGGACGGCGTGGCCAACATGGCCGCGATCGACCAGGTCAAGCTGAGCGTGGACGAGGTCGAGGAGATGTACAAGGTGATGGCCATCGCCAACTACGAAGACCGCTTCGTCATCCCCACCACCCACCGCGAGTACGCCGAGAACGCCTTCAACGTGCGCGGCGGTTGCGGCTTCAGCTTCGGCAACGGCTGCAGCGAGGGCGTGAGCGAGACCAGCCTGTTCGGCAGCGAGAAGAAGCGCACCATCCCGATCAAGGCCAACGTATGAAGACCACCCCCATGCCCCTGACGCTGCGGGTGCTCGCCCACCTGCTGAGTTATCCCGATGCCAGCCTGCGTGAGCACCTGGGCGAGATGCACGACGCGCTGCACGACGAGCGCGCGCTCACCGCCGGCCGGCTGGTCGAGCTCGACGCGCTGATCGACCGCCTGCGCAGCGGCCGCGCGATGGACGTCGAGGCGGCCTACGTCGAGATGTTCGACCGCGGCCGCGGCACCGCGCTGCACCTGTTCGAGCATGTGCACGGCGACAGCCGCGACCGTGGCCCGGCGATGGTCGACCTGATCAAGACCTACGAGCAGGCCGGCCTGTACATCGGCGAAGGCGAACTGCCCGACCACCTGACGGTGGTGCTGGAGTACGCCTCCACCCAGCCGCCGGCGCAGGCGCGTGAGTTCCTGCGCGAGGTGTCGCACATCCTGCAGGTGATCTTCAGCGCGCTGCTCAAGCAGCAAAGCCCCTACGCCAGCGTGCTGGCCGCCGTGCTCGACTTGGCTGGCGAGAAGGCCCAGGCCGTCAAGATCCCCGACGAGCCGGCCATCGACGACAGCTGGGAAGAGCCGATGGCCTTCGACGGCTGCTCGACCCAGGGCCAGGCCCGGCCGGACCAGCCGCAACCGATCCAGATCGTCAAGCGCCCGCCAGCCGGCGGCGCTGTCCAAACCAACCCGGGAGTCCGCACATGACCTCCACCGTGCACAACTTTCTGTTCAACGTCTACCCGTACATCTGCCTGGCCATCTTCCTGATGGGCAGCTTGGCGCGCTTCGACCGCGACCAGTACACCTGGAAGAGCGATTCGTCGCAGCTGCTGCGCAGCGGGCAGCTGCGCTGGGGCAGCAACCTGTTCCATGCCGGCATCCTGTTCCTGTTCTTCGGCCACCTGTTCGGCCAGCTCACGCCGCACGCGGTCTACGAGATCTTCCTCACCGCGCCGCAGAAGCAGTTGCTGGCGGTGATTGCCGGCGGCGTGGCCGGGCTGATCTGCTTCATCGGCCTGACGCTGCTGCTGCACCGGCGCATCTTCGATCCACGCATCCGCCTGACCAGCCACCGCACCGACCTGGCGATCCTGGTCATCCTGTGGATACAGCTGGTGATCGGCCTGTCGACCCTGCCGTCGTCGCTGCACCATGTGTCCGACCCGAAGACCATGATCCAGCTCGCCAGCTACCTGCAAGGCATTGCCACTCTCCGGCCCGACGCCAGTCTGGTCACCGGCACCGAATGGCACTTCCAGGCGCACATGCTGTTCGGCATGACCATCTTCCTGCTGTTCCCGTTCAGCCGGCTGGTGCATGTGTGGAGCGGCTTCGGCTCGGTGGCCTACCTGTTCCGCCCCTACCAGGTGGTGCGCGCGCGGCGCCTGAACGTGCCGGCCGGGCAGAACCAGCCGCACCGCCAGTCATGAACGATCACCTTGCGATGACCACCGCCATGACGACCACCCTGACCAACCCCCTCGACCTCGTGCCCACCATCAACGGCGTGGCCCTGGTGCAGCCCGGCGAACAGCTGGCCGCCGACGAGTTGCGCCAGCGCGCCTGCACCGAGCTGCTGCGCCAGGCCGCGATGCAGGCCGGCCTGCTGGCTGCCGACGATCCGGCACCCGAGGCCGGTGCCACCAGCGAAGCCGCCAGCAGCGCGATCGAAGCCCTGCTCGACAGCGCGCTGCAGATGCCCGAGCCGTCCGACGAGGCCTGCCGCCGCCACCATGCCGCCAATACCGCGCGTTATGCGGTCGGCGAAAAAGCGCTGGTGCGGCATGTGCTGTTTGCGGTGACGCCGGGCGTCGACGTCAACGCGCTGCGCCAGCGCGCCGAGGCCTGCCTGCTCGACGTGCGCTGCGCCACGCCCGCGGCCGATGGCGCGGTGGACCGCTTTGCCGAGGTGGCCGCCAGCACCTCCAACTGCCCCAGCGGTGCCGAAGGCGGCGAGCTGGGCTGGCTGGGCACCGACGATTGCGCGCCCGAGTTCGGCCGCGAGCTGTTCGGCCACCTCGAGATCGGCGTGCTGCCGCGGCTGGTGCACAGCCGCTTCGGCCTGCATGTGGTCGAGGTGCGCGCGCGCGAGGCCGGCACCGTGCCCAGCTACGAATCGGTGCGCTCGGCGGTGGCGCAATCGATGCGCCAGCAGAGCTTTGCCACGGCGCTGCGCCAGTACCTGCAGCTGCTGGCCGGCCAGGCGCGGCTGGTGGGTGTCGACCTCGACGCCGCCGACAGCCCGCTGGTGCAGTAAACCGGCCGGCGCGCCGCCGTCATGGCCGACGAACTGCTGCAGCGGCTGCGCCGGTTCACCACCGACGCCTTTCCGCAATACCGCTCGCACTTCCGGCTGCTGGTCGACGACGGCCAGCACCCGACCACGCTGTTCATCGGCTGCAGCGATTCACGCCTGGTGCCCTACCTGCTGACCGGCACCGGCCCGGGCGAGCTGTTCCTGGTGCGCAACGTCGGCGCCTTCGTGCCGCCTTACGACGGCCATGTACCCGACCCCCGAGACGCCTTCGGCGTCGTCCCCCCAAGGGGGAGCGCCCCGCTTGAGGCGGCTCGGCGCGGGGCGGGCTTTCACGGCACCGCGGCGGCGATCGAGTTTGCGGTGCTCAACCTGCAGGTCAGCCGCATCATCGTCTGCGGCCACAGCCACTGCGGCGGCATCCGCGCGCTGTATGGTGAATCACACCCGGCCGCGCGCAACCTGGCGCAGTGGCTGGAGCTGGGCCGCGAGGCCGCGCTGCCGGTGGCCGAGCCCGGCCCCGAGGTGCTGCGCCGCACCGAGCAACGCGCCGTGGTGCTGCAGCTCGAGCGCCTGATGGACTACCCGATGGTGCGTGAACAGGTCGAGGCGCAGCAGCTCAGCCTGCACGGCTGGCATTACGTGCTCGAGGACGGCGAGGTGCATGTGTTCGACGTGCAGCGCGGCGGCTTCATCCCGGCGTCCAGCGCCGACAACGCCGGCACCGGCCCGTACCGTCGGCACGAGCCCGATGAACTGCAAGACACCCTGGATGGCAGCGGTGTGCCGATCGGCTTTTGAGGTGCCCCATGACACTGACCCCGACCCCGAATCTGAAACCCGCCGAGATCGACCCCACGCTGCTGGACGACGAAGGCTACCTGGTCGACCCCGACAGCTGGACCGACGACATGGCCGCGCCGCTGGCCCGGGTGCAGGGCATCACCCTGCAGGACGAGCACTGGCAGGTGATCCGCTTCATGCGCGAGCACTACCTTGAACACCGCGTCTGCGCCGATGCGCGCCACGCGATGAAGCTGCTGGACCAGCAGCACCCCGGCCAGGGCCGCAAGCGCCTGTTCGAGCTGTTCCCCTACGGCTACGTGGCCCAGGCCTGCCGCATCGCCGGCATGCGCCGCCCGCGCACCTGGAGCACGGGTTGAGCCTGCCCCGCGCCCACTGCCCGCCGGGCCAGCCATGAAGACCCTGCCGATCCGCCCGGTGCCGCCCACCCCAGGCGGCCAGCGGCCGGGGGCCGACGGCCCGCCGGTCGACCGGCGCTGGACCGTGGCCCGGCTGCTGACCGCACCGCACCGCCTGGGCTTCTTCAGCGCGGCGCTGATGCTGGCCACCAGCGCGCTGTGGTGGGCCGTGGCACTGGTGGCGCGCCAGGCCGGGCTGGCCCTGCCCTGGGCCGTGCCACCGGCGGTGGCGCATGGGCTGCTGATGGGCATGGGCAACATGCCGCTGTTCATCGTCGGCTTCCTGTTCACCGCCGGCCCCCGCTGGCTGGGGCTGCCCGACGTGGCCGCGCGCAGCCTGCGCTGGCCGGTGGTGGCGATGTTGTGCGGCTGGGCCGTGGCGCTGATCGGCTTTCATGCCCACGCCCTGGTGGCGGCGCTGGGCATCGCGGCGGTGGCCGGCGGCTGGAGCGCGATCGTCGTGCACTTCGTCGGCCTGGTGCGGCGCAGCCCCGTGGCCGACCAGTTGCATGCCCGGGTGATCGCCGCCGCCGCCGCACTGGGCGCGCTGGCGCTGTGGGCCGCCGCGGCCGGCCTGGCCACCGACCAGGCCACCGCCGTGCGCGTGGCCACGCAGGCGGCGCTGTGGGGCTGCCTGGCACCGGTGTTCTGGACCGTGTCGCACCGCATGATCCCGTTCTTCAGCGCCAGCGCGCTGCCGCTGCTCGATGCCTGGCGGCCCAACTGGCTGCTGTGGGTGGGGCTGGCGGCACTGGCGGTGGCGGGCGCCGGGGCGGTGGCCGATCTGCTGTGGTGGCCGCTGCCGCCGGCCGTGCGCTGGGCGCAACTGGCGCTGGAGGCGCCGGCCGCCGCGCTGATGCTGTGGCTGGCGGTGCGCTGGGGCCTGGTGCAGAGCCTGAAGATCCGCCTGCTGGCCATGCTGCACGGTGGCTTCGTCTGGCTGGGCCTGGCGCTGAGCCTGGCCGCCGTGTCGCACGGCCTGCAGGCCAGCGGCACCAGCGCCGTCGGCCTGGGCCTGGCACCCACGCACGCGCTGACCATGGGTTACCTGGGCTGCACGCTGATCGCGATGATCACCCGCGTGGCCGCCGGCCACAGCGGCCGCCCGCTGGCCGCTGACAACGTGGCCTGGGCCTTGTACTGGGGCCTGCAGACGGCCACCCTGCTGCGCCTGGGCGCCGTGCTGTGGCCCGCGGCCGAAGGCCCGCTGGTGCTGCTGGCCGTGGCCGCCTGGGCTGCGGCCACCACCGGCTGGGCCTGGCGCTACGGCGGCTGGCTGGGGCGGCCGCGCATCGACGGTCGGCCGGGTTGAGACGTCAGGCACTGGCGCACCCGATCAGCCGGGTCGCCTCGAAACACGCCTGCCCATACACAACCGAGGCGCCGCGGCGCGCACGCTATTGATCGCTGTCAAGGCAGGCAGGCCGCCATTGGCGGACGCTTGCAGGTTGACGCAGCACGCTGCAAACGCTGCAAACGCTTCAAACCCCAGGCCCAAGGCACGCCACCCATGACCACCTCCCCCAAGTACGTCTACCTGTTCGGCAGCACCCGCACCGAAGGTGCCGCCGCGATGAAGAACCTGCTCGGTGGCAAGGGCGCCAACCTGGCCGAGATGTGCCGGCTGGGCATCACCGTGCCCTCGGGCTTCACCCTCAGCACCGAGGCCTGTACGGTGTTCACCGAGCAGGGCCGCGACGCTGCACTCAAGCTGATCGAGGCCGAGGTGCTGCAGGGCGTGGCCTTCGTCGAGCAGGAGATGGGCAAGCGCTTCGGCGATGCGGCCGATCCGCTGCTGTTGTCGGTGCGCTCGGGCGCGCGCGCGTCGATGCCCGGCATGATGGACACCATCCTCAACCTGGGGCTCAACGACGAGGCGGTCGAGGGCCTGATCCGCAAATCCGGCAATGCCCGCTTTGCCTGGGATTCGTACCGCCGCTTCGTGCAGATGTACGGCGACGTGGTGATGGGCCTGAAGCCGGTGAGCAAGGAGGACCACGACCCCTTCGAGGTGATCATCGACATGGTCAAGGCCCAGCGCGGCGTGCAGCTCGACACCGAGCTGACCACCGCCGACCTGCAGGAACTGGTGACCCGCTTCAAGGGCCTGATCCGCGCGCGCATCGGCCGCGACTTTCCCACCGATCCGTGGGAGCAGCTGTGGGGCGCGGTGGTGGCGGTGTTCGAGAGCTGGAACAACGACCGCGCCCGCGTCTACCGCGAGTTGAACGACATCCCCGCGTCCTGGGGCACGGCCGTCAACGTGCAGGCCATGGTGTTCGGCAACCTCGGCGACAGCAGCGCCACCGGCGTGGCCTTCAGCCGCGATGCCGGCACCGGCGAAGACCTGTTCAACGGCGAGTTTCTGGTCAACGCGCAGGGCGAGGACGTGGTGGCCGGCATCCGCACGCCGCAGCAGGTGTCGCTGGTGGGCTCACGCCGCTGGGCCGAGCTGGCGATGGTCAGCGAAGACGAGCGGCGTCGGCTGTACCCCTCGCTGGAAGAGTTGATGCCCGAGATCTACGCCCAGCTGCTGCACGCCGAAACCACGCTGGAGAACCACTTCAAGGACATGCAGGACCTGGAGTTCACCATCCAGGAAGGCAAGCTGTGGATGCTGCAGACGCGCAACGGCAAGCGCACCGGTGCAGCGATGGTGCGCATCGCGATGGAGATGTTGCAGCAGGGCATGATCGATCAGAAGACCGCGCTGCTGCGCGTGGCGCCCGACCGCCTCAACGACCTGCTGCACCCGATCTTCGACCCCGCGGCGCTGAAGGCCGCCACGCCGATCGCACGCGGCCTGCCGGCCTCGCCGGGCGCGGCCAGCGGGCAGATCGTGTTCCATGCCGACGAAGCCGACGAGTGGTCCAAGCGTGGCCTGGCGGTGATCCTGGTGCGCCAGGAAACCTCGCCCGAAGACCTGCGTGGCATGAGCGTGGCGCAAGGCATCCTCACCGCGCGCGGCGGCATGACCTCGCACGCCGCGGTGGTGGCGCGCGGCATGGGCAAGTGCTGCGTATCAGGCGCCGGCGCGGTGCATGTGGACCTGAAGGCGCGCACCATGAGCATCGGCGACAAGGTCTGGGCCGAAGGCGACTGGCTGTCGCTGAACGGCTCGACCGGCGAGGTGTTTGCCGGCCGCATCACCACCAAGGAGGCCGAGCTGAGCGGCGACTTCGGCGCGCTGATGGCGCTGGCCGACCGCTACAAGCGGCTGGAAGTGCGCGCCAACGCCGACACGCCCGAAGAGGCCAAGATGGCGCGCCACTTCGGCGCCACCGGCATCGGCCTGTGCCGCACCGAGCACATGTTCTTCGAGGGTGAACGCATCAATACGATGCGCGAGATGATCCTGGCCGACGACGAGGCCGGCCGCCGCCGGGCACTGGCCAAGCTGTTGCCGATGCAGCGCAGCGACTTCGAAGGCCTGTTCCGCGAGATGAGCGGCCTGCCGGTGACCATCCGCCTGCTCGACCCGCCGCTGCACGAGTTCGTGCCGCACGACGAGGCCGGCCAGGCGGTGATGGCGCGGCAGATGAAGGTCTCCGCGGGCAAGATCCGCATGCGGGTGGACGAGCTGCACGAGTTCAACCCGATGATGGGCCACCGCGGCTGCCGGCTGGGCATCAGCCACCCCGAGATCACCGAGATGCAGGCGCGCGCGGTGTTCGAGGCGGCGCTGAACATGCGCGCGCGCGGCATAGCCGTGAAGGCCGAGATCATGGTGCCGCTGGTGGGCACGGTGCGTGAGTTCAATGCCCAGGCCCAGGTGATCCGCCGCACCGCCGACGCGGTGTTTGCCGAGCGCGGCGAGACCCTGCACTACGAACTGGGCACGATGATCGAGACGCCGCGCGGCGCACTGGTGGCCGACAGCATCGCCAGCCAGGCCGAGTTCTTCTCGTTCGGCACCAATGACCTGACGCAGATGACGATGGGCTTTTCGCGCGATGACGCCGGCAAGTTCCTGCCCGACTACCTGGCCCAGGGCATCTACGAGCACGACCCCTTCCGCAGCATCGACCAGAAGGGCGTGGGCCAGCTGGTGGAGATGGCGGTGCAGAAGGGCCGCGCCGCGCGCCCCGGCATCGAATGCGGCGTGTGCGGCGAGCACGGCGGCGATCCGGCCTCGGTGGCCTTCTTCCACCGCGCCGGGCTCGACTACGTCAGCTGCTCCCCGTTCCGCGTGCCGATCGCCCGGCTGGCGGCGGCGCAGGCGGTGGTGGCGAGCTGAGCGCAAGGTGGAGTTGCGGATGATCAACATGGCATCGGCACACTGGCGTAGCGTGTCCCTTCGATCTACTGCAACGCGATGACCATGCAAGTGCTCGTGGCTTTCTACTTGCTGGGCATGGTGGTGGGCACCTTTGCTGCCTTCACGGCGACCAGTGTCGTGGCCTCGCTGCTGCCGCTGTTCTTTGCCTTTGCCGGCGGGTCGGCCATCGCCTTCGCCGGGCAGGTGGACAGCGCTGCGCTGCGCCGCGCCTGCACGGCCATCGCCGGACTGTCGTTGGGATGCTTGATCGGGGTTTATTCGGGCGCATGGGTATCGGCGCACAAGCTGTTGACGCCGGCCGAGGCGCGTGCCGCCGCAACGGCGTCCGGCAGCAGCTATCTGCGTGAGTTTTCCATGGATGCGGCCGATATGATCGATCAGCAGAAACGCAGCGGTGCCCTGTCGGTCGACGAGGCCTACGACAAGCTGCTGGAACTGAACCGCAGTCGCCGGTGAACACATGCGGCGCCTGCTGACACAGTTGCTGCTTGGCCTGGTGCTGGCGGTCGCCACGTCCGCCTCTTCGGCCACGGCATCAGATGCGGTGCTGCAGATTGTCGTCACCGCTGAGGGCAACAAGGGCCGGTTCGGCACGGGCTTCTTCTGGAACGAGCGCGGCCAGATCATCACGGCCTACCACGTGGTGGCCGGTGCGCAGCGCATTCGCGTCATCGATGCCGCAGGGCGGGCGCACGAGAAGGTGATGGTCACCCACATTCAACCGGATGCCGACCTGGCACTGCTGCACGTGCCGGGGCTTCAAGGTCCTACGGCCTTCATTCCCTTCAGTGGCCAGTCGCCGACCGTGACCGACGAGTTGCGAACCATCGGCAGCCCGCGCGGCATCGCCCAGCAGACATTCGTCGGACGTGTCACCTCCGATCGGCTGGTGCCCAGCGACCAGATGCGCGATACCCAGGGTCGCATGATCTTCCGAGCCGATGCTCAGCGGCTGGACCTGCTGCCGTTGGACATCACCATCTACACCGGCATGAGTGGTGGGCCGGTGATGCTGGGCGGAAAGGCCGTCGCCGTGCTGGTGGCCAGCCTGAACGAAGGCGGCGCGTTGGCCTGGGGCATCCCGATCAAGTACATCAGCGGCAGTCAGTGGACGGCGGTGAACAAGGAGGCCCCTCGTGTGTCGTGGCCGACCTTCAATCTGCTGAGTGAAGGCGCGCGCAGTCTGGAGGTGCTGGTGTCCTTTGCCGCCGCCGACGGCGCGCTGCTGGACACGTACTTGTCGCAGGGCAAGCAGCTGGAAGATCTGATGTCCGTCATGATCAACCAGTACTCACAGTGCCAGGTCACCATGGATGTCTGGCTGCGCCTGCAATTGAAGGGCGAAGCGAAGGCGGCGGTCGCCGATCCGCTTCAGGCCGACATCGAAGGCTGCATGCAGACCTTGCTGGCACGCCTTGGAGAGATTGCATCGGTCGAGGATCGACTGGCCATCACCCACGACAAGATCAGTGCAGCGGTGCGGCAACGTCGGGATACGGGCGCCCCGAAGACACGGCTCGTGCAGATCGGCCAGCCGCTGCCGTCCGCGATCGGTGTCGACATCGAGCCCGTGATGACCCGACTGATTTCGCGCATGAACACGATCAACGCCAATGACGAGCGTGCACGCGTGCAACTCATCAAGGAGATATTCGAGTCCATGCAGCTCGACTCCAGCGCGAGCGTGGCACACATGGGCGCGATGTTCTATGACCTGAGAATGATCGCGGTGTACTTCAATCGGCTCATCTTGCAGTGACTGCGGCGTGGATGGCCGTCCTTGCTGCAGGCACCGCATTCGCAGCCGTCGGGCGCCAAAGCCTGAACCACCGCCTTTCGAGCAGCAGCCCGGGCGGTAGCGCCGTGCTGACGAGCTGAGCTACTCCGGCGTGGCGGCGTCGCCGTCGGCGCCGCCATCGGCCAGCGCCTGGCGCGCCAGCTCTTCCTCGCTCAATGCGGGCGCGGCTTCCAGCGCGGCCAGTTCTTCCAGCATCTCGGGCGACGGCTGCGCGTTGCCGAGCAGCACGTCCTCAAGGTTCGGATGCGGCGCCGGGCGCTCTTCGTGGTCCACCGGCGAGGGATGCACCACGGTGGGGGTCAATGCCGGCAGCCGGGCGGCGGCCAGTTCGAGTTGCTCGTCGATCAGCTTGCCGAGTTCGCCGTCTTGCGGTGTGGTGTCTTGCGGTGTGTCGTCGGGGGTCATGGGCGGTCTCCTGTTGGGGCCGATGTTCCTCCCTTGGCCGTGAATGCGCCAGCGCCGCAGGCGCGCCGCGCCGGCGTCCCGGACAATCGGGCCTCAGCAACCCCCGAAACGACAGGCGCCCCCGATGGCCATTCAATGGTTTCCCGGCCACATGCACACCACACGGCTGGCGATGATCGACCGGCTGAAGTCGGGCATCGATGTGGTGATCGAGCTGCTCGATGCCCGGCTGCCGGGCTCCAGCGCCAACCCGCTGCTGGCCTCGCTGACCGCCGGCAAACCCGCGCTCAAGCTGCTGAACAAGCAGGACCTGGCCGACCCGGCGCGCACCACGCTGTGGCTGGCGCATTACAACGCCCTGCCCGCCACCCGGGCGATCGGCCTGGACGCCAGCGAGGCGGCGCCCGCGGCGCGGTTGATCCAGGCCTGCCGGGCACTGGCGCCGCTGCGCGGTGGCATGGTCAAGCCGCTGCGGGTGCTGATCTGCGGCATCCCCAACGTCGGCAAGAGCACGCTGATCAACACCCTGGTCAAGCGCAAGGCCGCCAAGACCGGCGACGAGGCCGGCATCACCAAGACCGAACAGGTGATCGTGCTGGCCAGCGACGTGACGCTGTTCGACACCCCGGGCATGCTGTGGCCGCGCATCACCGTGGAGCGCAGCGGCTACCACCTGGCCGCCAGCGGCGCGATCGGCCGCAACGCCTACGACGAGCAGGAGGTGGCGCTGGCCCTGCTGGAAACGCTGCAGCCCGCCTATGCCGCCCACATCGCCAGCCGCTACAAGCGGCCCGATGCCGCGGCACTGGCCGCGCTGCCTGCCGACGAGTTGCTGGAATTGATCGCCCGCCAGCGCGGCCTGGTGCAGACCGGCGGCAGGCTGAACCTGCAGAAAGCGGCCGAAGTGGTGCTCAAC
>MESD01000050.1:3222-16974 GCA_001770815.1 Burkholderiales bacterium RIFCSPHIGHO2_12_FULL_69_20 | reverse complement strand
CGTGCCCAGCGCCGAGCCGGTGGCGGCGCGTTTTGCGGCCTGCCTGCACGCGCGGCACCCGGGGCTGCGGCCGGTGCTGCGATCGCTCAGCTCACCCGAGATCGAGGCCGCGCTCGACACGCTGGCCATCGACCTGGCCTTGGGCTACAGCGGCCGGCCCGAGGTGCGCGCGCGCAAGCTGATGATCTGGCCGCAGTACGAGGAGCATTGCTTCGTGCTGCAGCAGGGCGGGGCGCCTGACGCCCCGTTCACGTTCGCCCCGCCGATCTCCTGGGCCGAGGCCGCCGCGCTGCCGCTGGCGCTGCTGACGCCCGAGATGCACTTTCGCGCCCTGGTCGACGGCGCGTTTGCCGATGCCGGCGCGCGCCCGCAGGCGGCGATGGAGACCAACTCGGTGCTGGCACTGCTGATGGCGGTGCAGCGCTCGCCGCTGGCCGCCGTGCTGCCCGGCGCGCTGGTCAGCGTAGCGCGGGCCCAGCCAGGCTTGCAGGCGCGGCCGCTGGTGGCGCCGGCGCTGCGCACGCCGATCGCGTGGCTGACCGCCGCCACCGGCCGGCCCACGCTGGCGCTTCAGGCGGCACTGGCGCTGGCGCAGCAGCCCGACTGGCAGGCGCTGGTGGCCGTGCACAGCGGGGCGCTGGGGACCGCGACGGCGTGAGTGGTGGCGGGTCGGGCCTGCGCGGGTGACCGGCCGGCGCGGGCCCACGATTCGGCGCCTGAATCGCCCGGTTCGCCGATTCGATTGGACGGCCCGCCCCCGCGGCGCCGATGATGCGGGCAGCTAACAGCAACCTGCCGCCGCCATGCCCCTGCCCGACGCGCCGCCCGTGGCCATCATCCGTACCGATGCCTTGCGCCAGCGCATCGCCAAACAAAGCCGGCTGAAGGGCCGCCAGCCCGACGATGCGGCACGCGCCGAGGTGCGCGCGCTGTTGCCGGCCGACCTGTCTCGGCGTGACTTGCTGATCGAGCACCTGCATCGCCTCAACGATCACCACGGTGCCTTGCTCCAGCGTCACCTGGTGGTGTTGGCCGCCGAGATGCGGTTGTCGATGGTCGAGGTGACCGAGGTCGCCAGCTTCTACCACCACTTCCAGATCCTGCCCGACGACGCAGTGGCACCGCGCCTCACCGTGCGCGTGTGCAATGGCCTCAGCTGCACGATGGCCGGAGCGGCAGGTTTGCTGCAGCGCCTGCAAGGCGTGCTGGGCGAGGGTGTGCGCGTCTTGTCCGCGCCTTGCGTGGGCCGCTGCGAGCAGGCGCCGGTGGCCGTGGTGGGCCAGGCGCCGGTGATGTTGGCCGATGTGGCCGCGGTGCAGGCGCGGGTGGCCTTGCCTGACGGTGGCTTGCCGGCGATGGGGCCCGACGATGGCGACTTCGACCCCGCCGCGACCGCACCTTGCGCCATCACCAATGGCCTCGCCGACGAGGCGCCGGCCTGCGTGGGCTACACCACCTACCGCCAGCGCGGTGGCTACCAGCTGGCAGCGGCAGTGGTCAACAGTGAACACGATGCCGATGCGGTGCTGGCCGCGCTGAGCGACTCGGGCCTGCGGGGCCTGGGCGGCGCGGGCTTTCCGGCGGGGCGCAAGTGGGCCATCGTGCGTGGTTTGCCCGGGCCGCGGCTGATGGCGGTCAACCTCGACGAAGGCGAGCCCGGCACCTTCAAGGACCGGACCTACCTCGAACGTGATCCGCACCGCTTTCTGGAAGGCCTGCTGATCGCCGCGCAGGTGGTGGGCGCCGAGCGCGTGTTCATCTACCTGCGCGACGAGTACCACGGCTGCCGTGCCCTGCTGCAGCGCGAACTGGTCCGCCTGCAGGCCGATCCGCCGTGCCCGCTGCCGCTGATCGAACTGCGCCGCGGCGCTGGCGCCTACGTCTGCGGTGAAGAATCGGCGATGGTCGAGAGCATCGAAGGCAAGCGCGGCGAGCCGCGGCTGCGCCCGCCCTACCTGGCCGAGCGCGGGCTGTTCGGCCTGCCCACGCTGGTGCACAACTTTGAGACGCTGTACTGGGTGCGCGATATCCTGCAGCGTGGGTCGGCTTGGTTCAAGGGCTTCGGCCGGCATGGGCGCAGCGGCCTGCGGTCGTTCAGCGTCAGCGGGCGTGTGCGGTGGCCGGGTGTCAAGCTGGCACCGGCGGGCATCACGCTGCGTGAACTGGTCGATGAGTTCTGTGGCGGCATGGCCGAGGGCGAGCAGTTGTACGGCTACCTGCCGGGTGGCGCGTCGGGCGGCATCCTGCCGGCCCATCTGGCCGATCTGCCGCTGGATTTCGACACGCTGCAGCCGCATGGCTGCTTCATCGGGTCGGCCGCGGTGGTGGTGCTGGGCCAGCATGATCGGGCGCGCGATGCGGCGTTGAACGCGATGCAGTTCTTCGCCCACGAGAGCTGCGGCCAGTGCACCCCGTGCCGCGTGGGCACCGACAAGGCCGCCCGGCTGATGGCCGCGCCGAGCTGGGACCAGCCCACGCTGGACGACCTGGGGCAGGTGATGGCCGATGCCTCCATCTGTGGCCTGGGTCAGGCGGCGCCCAACGTGATCCGCTGTGTGCAGCGCTACTTCGCCTACGAGGTTGTGCAACCCGTGGAGGGCGCGTGATGACCGGTCCTGACCTGTTCGAGTTCAGCCTGGACGGCCAGACCGTCGACGCCCGGCCGGGTGAATCCATCCTGCAGGCCGCGCAGCGCCACGGGGTCACGATCCCGCGCCTGTGCTACACCGACGGCCTTCGCGCCGATGGCAACTGCCGCGCTTGCGTGGTCGAGATCGCCGGCGAGCGCACGCTGGCGCCCAGCTGCTGCCGCGCCCCCACGCCCGGCATGGTGGTGCTGGCCCGCAGCGAGCGCGCGCTGAAGAGCCAGAAGATGGTGCTGGAGCTGCTGCTGGCCGACATGCCGGCACAGGGCAGCCAGTGGGTGGACGGTGACGCGTCACGCCCGCACGGCGAGTTGAGCGACTGGGCCACCCAGTTGGGCGTCAGCGCGCGCCCAGCGCTGGCCGCACTGCAGCGCCCACAGCCGGCGCCTGATCTGAGCCACCCCGCGATGGCCGTCAACCTGGATGCCTGCATCCAGTGCACCCGCTGCGTGCGCGCCTGCCGCGAGACGCAGATGAACGACGTGATCGGCGTGCTGCACCGCGGCGCGTTGGCGCAGATCGCCTTCGACCTGGGCGACGCCATGGGCGACAGCAGCTGCGTGGCCTGCGGTGAATGCGTGCAGGCCTGCCCCACCGGCGCCTTGTCGGCCAAGACGCTGATCGGTGACCAGCGGGTGGACAAGACCGTCGATTCGGTCTGCCCCTATTGCGGTGTGGGCTGCCTCATTACCTACAAAGTACGCGACAACCGCCTCGTGGCCGTGGACGGCCGCGACGGCCCGGCCAACGCCGGCCGGTTGTGCGTGAAGGGCCGCTTCGGCTTCGACTACGTGCACCACCGCCAGCGCCTGACCAAGCCGCTGATCCGCCGGCCCGGCGCGATCAAGGATGCGCAGGGCGCGCCGCACCCGCAGGACTGGCACGACACCTTCCGCGAGGCCAGTTGGGACGAGGCGCTGGACCTGGCCGCCGCCGGCCTGCAACGCTTGCGTCTGGCGCATGGCCCCAAGACCCTGGCCGGCTTCGGCTCGGCCAAGGGCAGCAACGAAGAGGCCTACCTGTTCCAGAAGCTGGTGCGCACCGGCTTCGGCAGCAACAACGTCGACCACTGCACCCGGCTGTGCCATGCCAGCAGCGTGACGGCGTTGCTCGAAGGCGTGGGCTCGGGGGCGGTGAGCAACCCGGTCAACGACGTGCTGCATGCCGGGCTGATCCTGGTGATCGGCAGCAACCCCACCAGCAACCACCCGGTGGCCGCCACCTGGATGAAAAACGCCGCTGCGCGCGGCACCAAGATCGTGATGGCCGACCCGCGCCGCACCGACCTGGCCCGCCACGCCTGGCGCACGCTGCAATTCAAGCCCGACACCGACGTGGCGCTGCTCAACGCGATGATCCACACGGTGATCGAAGAAGGCCTGACCGACGCCAACTTCCTGCGTGATCGCGCCAGCAACTTCGAGGCGCTGAAAGCCGGCGTGGCCGATTGTTCGCCCGAGCGCATGGCACCGGTCTGCGGCGTCCCGGCCGAGACCCTCCGCGAGGTGGCGCGGGCGTTTGCCACCAGCAAGGCCTCGATGATCCTGTGGGGCATGGGCGTCAGCCAGCATGTGCATGGCACCGACAACGCGCGCTGCCTGATCGCGCTGTCGGCCATCACCGGCCAGATCGGCAAGCCGGGCTCGGGCCTGCACCCGTTGCGTGGCCAGAACAACGTGCAGGGCGCCAGCGATGCCGGGCTGATCCCGATGATGTTTCCCAACTACCAACGGGTGGACAACGCCGAGGTGCATGCCTGGTTCGAGGCCTTCTGGGGTCAGCCGTTGAGCGCCGAGCCCGGCCTCACCGTGGTCGAGATCCTGCACAAGGCGCAGGCCGCTGAGACCGACCCGCTGAAGATCCGCGGCATGTTCATCATGGGCGAGAACCCGGCGATGAGCGACCCCGACTTGAACCATGCCCGCGCCGGGCTGGGCCAACTGCAGCACCTGGTGGTGCAGGACCTGTTCATGACCGAGACCGCCTGGCTGGCCGACGTGGTGCTGCCGGCCTCGGGCTGGCCCGAGAAGACCGGCACGGTGACCAACACCGACCGCATGCTGCAGATGGGCCGGCGTGCGCTAACTGCGCCGGGGGAGGCACGGCAAGACCTTTGGGTCCTGCAGCAGCTGGCCCGCAGGCTGGGGTTGGATTGGCAGTACCCGGGCGAGGACAGCGGCGTGGCCGCCGTCTACGAGGAGATGCGCCAGGCGCTGCATGGCGTGATCGCCGGTGTCCCCTGGGATCGGCTGGAGCGCGAGCACAGCATCACCTACCCCTGCCTGGACGCCGCCGACCCGGGTCAGCCCATCGTCTTCACCGACCATTTCCCAACGTCCGATGGACGCGTGCACCTGGTCAGCGCACCGCTGATCCCGGCCGATGAGCGGCCCGATGCCGAGTACCCCTTCGTGCTGATCACCGGCCGCCAGCTCGAGCACTGGCACACCGGCAGCATGACGCGCCGCAGCCAGGTGCTCGATGCCGTGGAGCCGCTGGCCACCGCCAGCTTGCATGGCCAGGATCTGCAGGCGCTGGGCTTGCAGCCGGGCGACGCCATCAGCGTGGCCAGCCGGCGTGGCAGCGTGGTGCTGCACGCGCGGCGCGACGACGGCACACCGCCGGGCACGGTGTTCATCCCCTTCGCCTACGCCGAGGCGGCGGCCAACCGGCTGACCAACCCGGCGCTCGACCCGGCAGCCAAGATCCCCGAGTTCAAGTTCTGCGCGGTGCGCATCACGGCGGGCGGCGCGGTGGTGGCGCCGGCGGGGTATGGGGCGGGCGCCGTGGCGGGTTGATCCGGTCGGTCGTGCGCTCGCCACGGCAGCACGGCCGGACAAGGTGTCGTGCATCCTGCTAGGGATGGCGCGTCCAGCGCCTTCCGGGCACAAGGGTTGGCAGGCGATGGTGGCCCCGCGAGGGGGTGCCGCCAAAGGGAGATGCCACCATGTCCGCTGTCTTCGATTTGCAGGACCCAGCCGCTGCTGACGGTGGTGCGAGGTCAGCCGCGGTGCCGCTGTTGCTGTTGGCCTTGCTAGGCCTCAGCATGAGCGCCAACTTCGGCAGTGTCTACCTGGAACTGCGGCCAGCCTACCTGCTGCCGTTGATCGCGGCCTGGTGGGCTTCGCGCGAGGGCCCTGCAGTGGCCTTGCCGATCGCCCTGCTGAGCCTGGTGCCCGACGTGGGCGTGCGCATCGACTTCGTCTCGCTGACTTTCGGCTTTTCCGATACCACCTGCCTGATCGCCGCCGGCGTGGCGCTGGCATTCGCGCCGGGGCGCACTGCCGACGCCGTGGCCACCGCGTTGCGACCGGGGTGGCGGTGGCCGGCCACGGTGCTGGGGCTGGTCTGGATTTATGCCGGCGCCGATCGTTCGGTGCAGTGGTTGCGGGGCCCGGGGCGCGATGTGTCCATCGATGTGCTCGCGCTGCCGCTGGTGCTGCTGGCCTGGGCTGCGATCGACTGGCGCAGGCTGGTTGGTGCACTTCGCCGGCCCCACGATTTGGCGGCGGGTGCCGTTGCCGATGGGCCCGGCGGGCTGGGCGCCGCAGCCCTGGCCGGGTTGACGCTGCTGGCACTGGCCCTGCAGTTGGGGGTGCAGAGTGGTGGACTCTGGCTCCGGTTGGGCTCGCCCAGTGCCTCGGCCCTGGTGCCGGCGGCGTGTTTCGTGGCCGTGTTGTGCGGGTGGCTGGGCGCGTGGCGTGTGGTGGTGGCCGTGGGTGCTGTGGCCGCGCTCGCACAGGCGCTGGCCTGGACCGTCGGCCCCGCCAGTGTGTGGGCGCTGGGGCTGCGCAGCCAGGGTGATCCCGCGGCGTTGTTCGTCCAGTGTGGCGTGGCGGTGATGATGGCCCGGTTGCTGCAGCCGCTGCGCGCTGACCCAGTGGGCGCCGCGGCGCCGCCCTGGCCGCGTTGGGTGTTGGTGGCGCTCGCGCTGCTGGCCATCTTCGGCGTGATGCCGGCGTTGCAGCATGGCCAGCTCAGCTTGTGGGGCGCCCCGCTCTGGGCCCTGGCCGGGCTGGCCTTCCTGGGCGGTCGGCGCTGGGGTTCACGCGGCGTCGTTGGCGTGCCGCTGGTGATCCTGGCCCTGGCGGCGGCGGTTTCCCTGGCGGTCGATCTGCGTGCCGCCGCCCGCCTGGCGAGCGATCTGCCGGTGCTGGGCAGCGTGTTACTGATGCATGCCCTGGCGGGTTGGCTGGCGCTGCGGGGTGGCGTGCGCGATGCCGCTGCCGGCGCGGCCAATGTCGACGCCCACGCGGGCTTGCCGGCACGACTGGACATTTCGGCCGTCGCCCGTGTCGTCCAGGCCGTGGACCAGGCGGCCGCGCTGCGCGCGTTCTGGGCACTGTTGGTGCCTGCGCTGGTGCTGTGGCAGTTGGCGGGCCTGGGTGTGCTGGTTGATGTCGGCCTGCACATGGACGCCGACGAAGACGAGCCGCTGCCCTGGGGCTGGATCGCCATGATCGGCACCTTGCTGGCGTTGTGGCCGCTGAGCTTCGTGCTGTTCGACTGGATCGACCGGCAGGATCGGTTTCGGTGGCTGTCGGGTGTCACCGGCGGCCTGCTGGCCGGCGCCGGTGCTGCGCTGGTCATGGCGGCGCTCGGCTTCGCCCTGCCCGAAGTGCTGGAGGACGCACCGGATGAAGCCCGCTTCGCTGTGGTGGCGGTGCTGCTGCTGGCCGCAGGCGCCACCGCGGCGTGGCTGCACGCGGCCTCGCCGGCCCGGCGCCGTTGGGCGCGCGCGGGCGTCGTGCTCTTGGCCTTGCTGGTGCTGGCCAGCCTGGCCGGGCTGGTGGTGTGGGTCGACGAAGACCAGCGCTGGATGGCCGCGATGCAGTTGGGCGCGGGCGTGGTGACGCTGCTCGTGCTGGCGGCCTGGTGGGTGCGCGCCATTCGGCTGCGCCTGGTGCTGTGCGAGGACCACCCGCGCGCCTTGCTGATGGGCGCGTTGCCCGCCGGCCGCTTCTGGGTGCGCATCGGTGCGCTGCTGGGGCTGCCGGCGTCGATGTGGACCGGCGCGGCGCTGCGCCAGCCGGCAACCTGGGCCTTCTTGCTGGCGCGGCCGGTCGTGTACCTGGGCGCGGCGCTGGCCAATGCAACCTGGCCGGCTGCCGTGTTGCTGGTCGCAGGCGGGCATGCCCTGTTTGCCGGCGGCAAGCGCTTGGCCGCACGTGCGCCCTGGCGACCGCAGTCGGACGCCGATCCGCGCGCACCGGTGTTGTTCCTGCGCAGTTTCGAGGACGACCAGTTCGACTTTCGGCGGCCCTGGTGGCAGTGGCGGACACGCTGGTTCGACCTCTGGTCGTTTCGCCGCAACCTCGACGAGACGATGGTCGACGAGATCGCGCACCTGGGCCCGGTGGTGGCGCTGGGGCGCCCGGGCGAAGGGGTGGCCCCCTTCGGTGCGCAGCGTCACTACGCCGACCATGCCGACTGGCAGGATGTGGTGTTGAGCACGGCCCGCCGTGCTTGCAGCATCGTGCTGGTGGCCGGCGAGTCGCCCGGATTGCGCTGGGAGTTCGACATGCTGCGCCGCGAGCAGCTGTTGGAGCGCACGTTGCTGCTGCTGCATCCCGACCCGGCCCGCGAGGCCTCCAACCGCCGTGCGATCGGCTGGCTGCTGGGCGCCGACGTCGAGCCTGCAGCGCTCGACGTCGGCGTTGGTCAGCGGCCGGTGGCCCTGTGGCCATCCCCCCAGGGGCCGCGGCTGCTGACGGTCGACGAGCCCACTTCGGCGGCCTATGTGGCCGCGTTGCGCGCGCATGTCACGCAATGCTCTCCGCGGGCCCTGGCCAGCGTTGTCGACTAGGCCGCTGCCGTTGCGGCTGCGGGATGCCACGCGCCTTGGTCCACGGACGGTTGCCACCGCTTCGTCGCATGCCCGCTTGTGCCCGACTGGCCCAGTCCCGCCTGCTGCTGCACCGTGCGGCGGTTCATGTCCGGGTTTGTCCAGCCGCTGTCAGTGCTTGCGGTAGGGCTCGAGCAATTCGCGAGATGCATCGGGCAGCGTGGTGCTGCGCCGCGAGTCGCGGTCGATCACCACCATCACCGTGTCGCACACGGCGTGGCATTGCTCGCCGTCGAACAGCGCGCTGCGCACGGCCATCGAGCGCTCGCCGATGCGGGTGACGGCACAGCCCACCTGCCAGGCCGCCGGCGGCCGGCCGCGCACCAACCAGCGCGTGGCCACATGGCCGACGATGAAGCCAGTGGGCGAGGCCAGGCGCTGGGCGCCGAACGCGTCGGTCAGGAACTGCACCCGCGACTGCTCGGCAAAACGCGCCAGGCTGGTGTCGCTGGTCTGTCCGCGGGCATCGCTGTCGGCAAAGCGCGTGGCCACCGTCATGCGCCAGGGGCATTCATCGAGCGCCTGCAGCGGCCCGGGCACGGGTGATCGGTGCGCCGCGTGGTCGAGTGCGGGCAGTGCCGACTGCCGTGCGCCAGCGGCGTGCAGCGTGTCGGTCACCGCGGCCGGCAGCGGCACCGGCCGGCCGTCGACCCAGACCGCCAGCGTCGCCTCGTGCAGACCGACGCAGTGCCCGTTCTGGAACAGCGCCGAGCCCAGCCGGAAGTCCGCGGGGGCGATGCCCAGCAGCCGGGTGCCGGTGGCCAGCGGCGCGGGGTAGTGCGCTTCGGCGAGAAAGTCGGTCTGATTGGCCACGGTGGCGATCAACGGCGGGGCGTCGCGCCAGACGCCGGCGCCGAAGGTGTCGCGCAACCACTGCTGGCAGTTCTCGCCGTGCATGGCGATCAACGCGGTGTTGTTGAGGTGCTGCCAGAGGTCGACGTCGGTGTAGCGCGGCATCAGCTCGCCCCGCGTCGGGTAGGAAGACAGCTCGCGCCGCCAAACGTCCTTTTTCATGCACCCAGTATGCCGGGCGGCAGCGATAGCATGGGCAGCTGCCAGGGAGTGCGGCCGCCGAGCGCGGCCACAACGCGCCGCGCTGGCAACGCACCAGTCGCCAAGCTGAAAGGGCCCCCATGACCACCGCACGCGAATGTTTCGTCGTCATGCCCTACGGCAACAAGCCGTTCCCCGATGGCAGCGGGCGCCAGTACGATTTCGAGAAGGTGTGGCGCGTGCTCATCAGCCGCGCGGTGCGCGAGGCCGGCATGGTGCCGGTGCGCAGCGACCAGCGTGAAACGTCGGGCCTGGTGCACTCCGAGATGTTCCGCGACCTGCGCGACCGCGAGGTGGTGCTGGCCGACCTGTCGCTGGACAACCCGAACGTGTTCTACGAGCTGGGTGTGCGCCATGTGATGAACGCCAGCGGCACGGTGCTGATCTGCCGACACAACGCCAAGCTGCCCTTCGACGTGGGGCTGTCGCGCGTGATCTTCTACGACTTCGATGGCCAGCACTTCGACTGGGAGGAAGTCGAGCGGGTGGTCAAGACGCTGAAGGTGACGCTCGCCGATGCCGCCACCGGCCGGCCCGACAGCCCCGTGCATGCGCTGCTCGAATCGGTGTTGCCCCGGGCCGAGGCCGCCGCGCAGCCGCTGGCCGCCGGCGCGCCGGAGGCGGCCCCCGATGCCGAGCCCTGCAATGTCTACCAGCAACTGACCGCTGCTGCCTGGCAGCAGCGCGGCGATACGCTGGAGGCCTTGTTCGAGGAGCAGCGCAGAAGCGTCTTCGGCTCGCGTGCACTGGCCCATCTGGCGCTGACCACCGGCCTGCCCATCGGCGACGATTCCGCCCGCGACTTGAGCCGCCGCCTGGCCAACCACCTCAACGACGGCCAGCAGTACCGGCTGGCGAATCGCCTGTACGAAGCGCTGCTGGCCGTCGGGCGGCTGAGCCGCGGCAGTCAGCTGGCCTATGCCACCTCGTACAGCGAGGCGCATGACGACATCGAAGGCGCCAGGCAGGCCATTGCCATCGCGCAACGGGCGCTCGAAGAGGCCGAGGCCCACCATCCCGGCCGTGATTCGATGGAGGCCGTGGTGGCGCGTGCCGAATGCCACCGCCGCATCGCGGGCCTGCGCCAGTGGTACTGGCAGAAGAGCCTGCAGCCAGCCGATCTGGACGCCGCGATCAGCGCCTTCGACGATGCGGTGCAGTGGAACGACCGTGCACGGCAGATCGGCGCGCTCAAGCACCCGGGCTTTCTCGCGCAGGCGCGGCTGAAGCTGCTGGTGCTGCTGCGCATCCGCGACGGCAGCGTCGACCGGCCCGACCACGAGCGCCACCGCGACGCCATCGTCGCGCTGGCCGCGCAACCCAACGACGACGTCAAGGGGCTGTCGTACCTGGGCTGGTTCCAGGCCATCACGCTGGCCGACCTGGGCCAGGCCGAGGCGGCGTTGCGCAAGGCGCGCGCCACCCAGGTCGACGATGCCAACCTGCGCAGCAACGCCGAGCATTGGGAGATCGGCCGCCGCCAGTACGCGCTGATCCGCCGCTTCCTGGAGCAGTACATGCCCTACCTGCGCCAGCACGGCGTGGTGGGGCAGATCGCGCAGCTGCTGCAGGTGGGCAGCCGCTGAACTGCCGTTCAGCTCAGGGTTTGCCATCGGTGTACCGCGGGTGACGCGGGCGGGCGCCGTGGTGCGAGAAACTGCGCCGCAGGCATCGCCCCGGTGCCCAGCCCGGTCGGCCGACCGGGGTTGTCCTCCGCTCTGAAAGGCACGCACCATGCGCCAGGCAGTCATCGTTTCTTATGCGCGCACCGGCCTGGCCAAGGCCGTGCGCGGTGGTTTCAACAACACGCCCAACATGACCATCCTGGGCCATGCGATCGAGCAGGCGGTGCAGCGCTCGGGCGCCGATCCGGCCGAGATCGAAGACGTGATCGCCGGCTGCGTGGCCGCGTCGGGCAACGTGGCGCGGGCCGCGGCGATGCTGGCCGGCCTGCCGGTCACCACCTCGGGCATGACCATGCACCGCGCCTGCTCGTCGGGGCTCAACGCGATCGCGGCGGCGGCGCACCACATCGTCGAAGAGGGCGCCAGCGTGATGGTCGGCTGCGGCGTCGATTCGATCAGCTTCCAGGGCGGTGGCGGCGGCGGGCGTGAGCCGCGCCTGACCGAGCTGCTGCCCGCCTTCTGGATGCCGATGATCGAGACCGCCGACATCGTGGCCCAGCGCTACGGCATCAGCCGCGAATATCAGGACGAATACTCGCTGGAATCGCAACGCCGCATGGCCGCCGCCCAAGCCGCCGGCAAGTTCAAGGACGAGATCATCTCGGTGAAGACCAAGATGAAGGTGGTCGACAAGGTGACCAAGGAAGAGTCGCTGGTCGATGCCGTGGTCGACCGCGACGAATGCAACCGGCCCGACACCACGCTGGCCGGGCTGGCCAAGCTGGCGCCGATCAACGGGCCCGACAAGTTCATCACCGCGGGCAATGCCAGCCAGCTGTCCGACGGCGCGGCCGCGGTGGTGCTGATGGAAGCCAAGGAGGCCGAGCGCCGCGGCCTGCAGCCGCTGGGCGCCTTCAAGGGCTGGGCGGTGGCCGGCTGCCAGCCCGACGAGATGGGCATCGGCCCGGTCTTCGCCATCCCGCGCCTGCTGGAGCGTCACGGCCTGAAGGTGTCCGACATCGACCTGTGGGAGCTGAACGAAGCCTTCGCCAGCCAGTGCCTGTACAGCCGCGACAAGCTGGGTATCGATCCGTCGATCTACAACGTCAACGGCGGCTCCATCGCCATCGGTCACCCCTTCGGCATGACCGGCGCGCGCCTGGCCGGCCATGTGCTGATGGAGGGCAAACGCCGCGGCGCCAAGCATGTGGTGGTGTCGATGTGCATCGGCGGCGGCATGGGCGGCGCGGGGCTGTTCGAGGTGTTCTGAACCCGGGACGGGAGACGACGATGGATCGATTGACCGGCAAGGTGGCCGTCATCACCGGCGGCAGCGGCGGCATCGGCCAGGCCACGGCCAGGCTGTTCGTGGCCGAAGGCGCGCGGGTGGTGCTGGTCGATCTGGACGCCGACCGCCTGCGCGCCACGGTGGCGGCGATCGGCGGCGACGCCGTGGGCCAGGCCGTGGCCGATGTCAGCGACGAGGCGCAGATGCGCGGCGTGCTCGACGACTCGCTGCGGCGCTTCGGCCGGGTGGACGTGCTGTTCTGCAATGCCGGCACCGAGGGCCTGGTGGCGCCCATTGCCGACATGCCGGTGGAGGCGTTCGACCGCGTGATGGCGGTGAACGTGCGCGGCGTGTTCCTGGGCCTGAAGCACGCGCTGCCGCTGATGCAGCGCCAAGGCGGTGGCAGCATCATCATCACCTCGTCGGTGGCGGGCTTCAAGGGCGCGGCGCACCTGGCCCCCTACGCGGCCAGCAAGCATGCGGTGGTCGGGCTGATGCGCTCGGCGGTGCTGGAGACGGGCGCCTCGGGCGTGCGCATCAACACCATCCACCCGTCGCCCATCGACACCCGCATGATGCGCGCCATCGAGCATGGCCGCGCCCCGGGTGCCGAGGACGCCGCCCGGCAGATGATCACCAGCCGCATCCCTGCCGGCCGCTACTGCACGGCCGACGAGGTGGCCCTCACGGCACTGTTCCTGGCCAGTGACGACAGCCGTTATTGCACCGGCGGCCGTTATTCTGTGGACGGTGGCATGACCGCCGCCTGAGGACGGCGGGCCCTGCCCGGGCAGCGGCCCGGCGTGGTTTTGCCAGGCCCGCAGGCTCGGCGCGCCTGAACCACCGGCGCAGTTCCCCTCACGTTCGACACATCACGTTCGACATTCAACGCCCGCCATGCGCCTGTCCATCACCGGCCTTCGCTCTGAACTGGGTGCCGTCGTCGCGCGTCGGTCCGTGCCACCGGCTGCCGACGGCGCCCACGTCAACCTGGCCGGGCAGCAGGCGAACACGCTGCTGCACGATGGTCACGCCTGGCAAGACTTTGCGCGCACCTTGCGCGCCGGCACGAAGCGGGCGCTGCGTGATGCCCAGGCCGCCGGCGCGCCGATGTTCGTGCACGCCAGCTTCGCCTTCGTGCAGGCGGTCGAGCAGGGTGCCCGCGTGGACGAGCCGTTGCGCTCGGCGGTGGCGGCCATCGTCGACACCGAGGCACTGGTGCTGGCGGGCAGCGTGCCCGCGTGCGTGGTCCGGCTGGGCTACCTGTACGGCCCCGAGAGCGCCGATCTGCGGTCC
>MESD01000050.1:0-3212 GCA_001770815.1 Burkholderiales bacterium RIFCSPHIGHO2_12_FULL_69_20 | reverse complement strand
CCTTCCGGCTCGGCCGGCCGTACTGGTCGGGTTCGGCCAAGGCCCTGCAGTACCACCTGCACCAGGCCGATGCCGCCTCGGCGCTGCTGCGCGCGGCCAGGCCGGGTTACGCGGGCAGGCGCTTCTACGCCACCGACGGCACCGCGCTGTCGTTCAGGCAACTGATGGACGCGTTCGCCCGCCGGGTGGGCCGGCGCCACCCGCTGCACCTGCCGCCGTGGTCGAAGTCGTTCGCCCAGGCAATCATCCAGGCCGAGCACCTGCAGCAGGTGGTGCTGTCGATGCCAGTCATCGCGCCCAGGCCGCGTGTGCCCGGCTGGACGCCGAAGTTTGCGGACTACCGGGACGGGCTGGACCAGGTCATCGCCGCCTGGGACGACGAGTCGGTCACCGACCCTGCTGCGTAGGCGACGGGACCGACTTCGGTACGCGCCGAGCCGCGAGCGGCCTCAAGCTTGTGCCGAAGCGGCCTCGTCCGCCAATGGCGCCAGCAGCGCCTGCACATCGGCCGGCTGCAGAGCGGTGGACGCGGGCGCGCCGGCAGGCCCCAGCACCACATCGGCCAGCGCCGCCTTGCGCGCCTGCAGCGCCAGCAGCCGCTCCTCGATGCTGCCGGCCACCACCAGCCGATACACCAGCACCGGCCTGGTCTGGCCGATGCGGTGGGCGCGCGCGCTGGCCTGCTGCTCGACGGCCGGGTTCCACCACGGGTCGACATGGATCACCGTGTCGGCGGCGGTCAGGTTCAGGCCCACACCGCCGGCTTTCAGGCTGACCAGGAACAACGGCGCCTCGCCCCGCTGGAAGCGCGCCACCGTGTCGCCGCGCTGCGCCGTGGGCGTGTCGCCGGTCAGGCTGAGCCAGGGCAGGCCCAGCGCATCGAGCTCGGCCTGCACCAGCAGCAGCATGCGGGTGAACTGCGAGAAGACCAGGATGCGCCGGCCCTCGGCCACCAGCGTGGGCAGGGTCTCGCGCAGCCAGGCCAGCTTGGCGCTGGTGTCGCCTTCCTGGCTCGACGGCCCGATGGCCACCGTGTGAGCCAGCAGGCGCGGGTCGTTGCAGACCTGGCGCAGCTTCAGCAGCGCATCGAGGATGCTGACCATCGCACCCTCGAAGCGCTGCTTGGCCAGCAGCTTGCGCACCTGCTCGTCGGCGGCCATGCGCACGCTTTCATAAATCGCACGTTGAGTGCCTTGCAGCGCGACGCGGTGCACCTGCTCGGTCATCGGCGGCAGCTCGGTGGCCACCTCGGCCTTGTGCCGGCGCAGGATGAACGGCCGCACCCGCTCGGCCAGCAGCTGTGCACGCAGCGTCTCGCCGTTCTTTTCGATCGGCGTGCGCCAGTCGCGCTGAAAGCTGCGTGCATCGCCCAGGTAACCCGGCAGCAGGAAGTGGAACTGCGCCCACAGCTCGCCGAGGTGGTTTTCCATCGGCGTGCCGGTCAGGCACAGGCGGTGGCGGGCGTTGAGCCGGCGCGCTGCGGTGGCTGTGCGGCTGCCGGCGTTCTTCACCATCTGCGCCTCGTCCAGCACCACCAGGTGCCAGGGCTGGCGCTGCAGCGCCATCGCGTCGCGCCACAGCAGCGGGTAGCTGGTCAGCACCACGTGGTGCAGTGGTATGCGGGCAATGTCGGCGGCGCGTCTGGGGCCTTGCAAGGTCAACAACTTCAGCGCCGGTGCCACCCGCGCGGCTTCGGCCTGCCAGTTGAAGATCAGCGAGGCCGGGCACACCACCAGCGCGGGCCGGTCCAGCCGGCCGGCCCGCTGTTCGACCAGCAGGTGGGCCAGCGCCTGCGCGGTCTTGCCCAGGCCCATGTCATCAGCCAGGATGCCGGCCAGGGCGTGGGCGCGCAGGTGCTGCAGCCAGGCCAGGCCGGCACGCTGGTAGGGCCGCAGCGTGATGCCCAGCCCGGCGGGCGCTTCGATGTCGGGCGGCGGGCTGCCGGCGCCGTGATCGGCCAGCCACTGCAGGCCGGCATCGCCTTGCAGCGCCCAATCACGTCGGGCGCTGGGGTGCGTGGCCATCGCATCGCGCAGCCCGGCGCGCAGCAGGGCCAGGCGCTGCGCCTCCCAGCTCGACAGCAGCAGCGGCTCGTCCACCCGCCGGCGCGGCCGGGTCAGCAGGTCGACCATCGCGCGCACGATGGCCTTCAGCGGTGCGGCGGTTGCGTCGATGCGCCGCCCACCCGGCGCATGCAGGCGGATCAGCGCATCGTCGGCGATGGCGGCCAGCGCCTCGGCATTGGTCCAGCGCCGGTCGTGCGCGATCAACCGCGCCAGCAGCGGCACCAGGTCCAGCGTTTCGATGCCGTCGCGGGTCTGCAGCGTGATCCCGAGGCTCAACATCCAGGAGCCCATGCCCTTGGGCTGGCCCAGCGGCTGCAGCTTGATCTGCCAGCCGCTCACCGGCTGGCTGGCATGCGCAAAGCCAGGGCTCAGCGCTATGGCCCAGCCCTCGGCCTGCAACGCGGGCAGCACCTCGGCCCAGAAGTCGGCGAAGTCACCCTCGCGCACCAGGCTCCACAGCGGCGCGCCGTCCAGCGGCGATGTGTCACCGCGCCACTGCAGTGATTCGGCGGGCAGCGGGTGCAGGCCGGCGGCGCGCAGGCGCGCCTGGGCAGTGGCCAGCGCCTGCGGACTGGGCTGTGACGGCGTCCACTGCAGCATCGCCACCGTCACCTGCGGCCCGCGCGCGCCGAACAGCGGGCTGCGCGCCGGCGGCCGCACCGGGCCGCAGGGCCGCAGGCCCAGCAAGCCGTCGCCCCGGTCCAGCGTGCGCAGCCGCAGGCGCGGGTGGGTCTTGGGCTGGGGCGACGTGGGCATCGGCGGCATTGTCCGGTGATGGGCATCGGTTATCGTCAACGGCTGTCCTCACCCGTGCCCTGCCGCTCATGCCGGTTGTCCCTCCTGCCCACCCCTGTCCGGTGACCGCCGCAAGGCCCACTTCGCGCTGAGCCGTCGACCATGGGGACCGAGGCCGCCGCGATCGTCTTCCTGTTCTCCGACATCGAGGGCAGCACCCGGCTGTGGGAGCAGCAGCCGGTGGCGATGCGCGATGCGCTGCAGCGGCACGACCAGATCGCCCGCGATGCGGTGGTCGGCTGTGGCGGCCTCCTGGTCAAGAGCACCGGCGACGGCATCCACGCGGCCTTTGCCGAGGCCGGCCAGGCGCTGGCCGCGATGCTGCAGTTGCAGCAGGCGCTGGCCGATGCC
>MESD01000049.1 GCA_001770815.1 Burkholderiales bacterium RIFCSPHIGHO2_12_FULL_69_20 | reverse complement strand
GTGTACTCGTCGACGATCTGCACCTTGCCCTCGATCACCACGTAATGCTGGTCGCGGTGGAACAGGTGCAGCGCGCGCAGCGCCTGGTTGGCCAGGTGGTCGCGCCCACGCGCGGCGCGCCACACGCCGGGCAGCGGCACAGCGGCCTGGCGGATGGCCTCCACCCCTGCGGCGCTGAGGTGCAGCGCCTGGCGCGCGGCGTCGATGTGGAGGTGCTCGCCCTCGCGCAGCGTGGCGGCGATGGCCAGTGCCTGGCGGTAGTCGCCGGCCTCGGGCGCCTCGCCGGTGAGCTGCGACAGGATCAGCGGCGTGCGCGCCTCGTCGATCAGGATCGAATCGGCCTCGTCGACGATGGCGAAGTGCAGGCCGCGCAGCAGCAGCGGCTGCTGCAGCACGCCATGCAGCATCCGCGCATGCATCTGCGCCCCGTTGGCGCGGCCACCGGCGGCGACACGATCGCGCAGGTAGTCGAACACCAGTGTCTGGTTGGTGCAGTAGGTGACCGGGCAGGCGTATGCCGCGGCCTTGGCCGCCTGCGGCATGCTGGCGGTGCACACGCCCACGCGCAGGCCGAAGAAGCGCATCAGCGGCGCCATCAGCTCGGCATCACGCTGGGCCAGGTAGTCGTTGACGGTGACCACATGGGTGGGCAGCCCGGCCACGCCGGCCACGGTGGCGGCCAGGCCGGCGGTCAGGGTCTTGCCCTCGCCGGTGGGCATCTCGGCCAGGCGGCCTTCCAGCAACACCGCCGCACCCATCAGCTGGGTGTCGAAGGGGCGTTTGCCCAGGCTGCGATCGGCCGCCTCGCGCACCAGCGCCAGCGCCTCGGCCAGGCCTTCGGCGCGGCCGGCGCGAACGGCCGACGGCGCGATCTGGCGCAGGCGCTGACGGATCTGCTCGTCGCCCAGCGCCGCCACTTGCGTGGCCAGGCTGTCGGCCTGCGTGGCGGCCGCGCGCATGCGCGCCAGCGGCGGCTGCACCAGGCGCCGCGCACGCCACAGCAGGCTGCGCGCCCAGCGGTCGTGCAGCGGCTCGTCCTGGTCGCGCCGCTCGGGGAACACGCCGTGCGCCAGCGCATCGGTGATGTCGAGGCTGAGGGTGGCGGACATGCCGTCAGGCGCTCACAGCTGGAACTGCGACAGGAACAAGCGGCGCAAAGCGCGCCCCAAACGCCAGGCCAGCGGCTCGGCTTCATGCTCGAAGCGCACCTGCACCCGGGTGCCGATCTGGCGGTAGGGCAGGCCGGCGGGCAGTTGCAGCTCGTGCTCGAACAGCGACTCCAGCGCCTGCAGGCCCTTGGGGTCGCGCGGGTCGAGCGCGATGCCGCCACCACCCGAGGTGCCCAGCGCCGGGCTGGGCAGCTCGCGCGCGGCGCTGGGCACGCTGCGGTTGAGGGTGGCCGGCCACACCGAGCCGGGGTCTTGCGGCAGGCGCACCTGGATGCGCAGCGGCGGTGCACCCTGCGGCCCGCCCGCGGTGGCCGCTGGCGGTGGCGCCACCGCGTGCAGTGGGGCGATCTGCCACTGCGGCAGCACCACGCGCACCACCGGGGCTTCGCCGGTGTCGAGGTGGCCGACCACGTCGCCGCGCTTGAGGTAGCGGCCGGGCAGATCGTCGTGCCTGGGCATCAACAGTGCGCCACGCGCGCCGGCGCGCAGCACCAGGCGGCGGGCCTCGTCTTCCAGCGTGGCCAGCGCGGCCTGTTCACGCCGCACCTCTTCGGCCATCAGCGCGGCGCGGGCGGGCTGCACGCCGAAGGCGGCGTCGTAGCGGGCGCGGGCCTGCTCTAGCCGGGCGCGCTGGTCGTCCAGCCGGGCGGTGAGGCCGGCGTCCACACATTCGAGCACCGGCTCGCCGGGCTGCATCAGCTGCCCCGGCCGCGCCACCACGCGGCTGACGAAGCCCGCGCCCTGCGCGCGCAGCACCGCGCTGTCGGGTGGCCAGACCACGCCTTCGGCCACCGAGTGGTAGGGCACCGGCACCGCAAACAGCAGCAGCACCACCGCCAGCGCCGCGCCCACCATCACCGCGCGCACCCGGGTGGCCTGGGCGTCGAGCGCGGCATCACCGGCCATGCGGCGCAGCCCACGCACCAGCGGCAGCACCAGGCTGGCCATCAGGCCCCAGATCGCGATCAGCACGCCGACGAAGAAGTAGCTGCTGGCGATGAACAGTGCGATCGAGAACAGCACGAACATGCGGTAGGCGAAGGCCAGCGGCGCATAGCCGACAAACCAGCGTCGCTCGCCGGGCGTGGCATGCGGCTTGTCGGTGAGCTGCAGGCCGAAGACATGGCGGCGCAGCAGGTACTGCCAATGCTGGGTGGCGCGCTGGCCCAGGTTGGGGCTTTCGATGGCGTCGGCCAGGATGTAGTAGCCGTCGTAACGCAGCAGCGGATTGGCGTTGAACATCAGCGTGGTCAGGCTGGCCAGCACGATCAGGTTGTAGGCCAGCGAGCGCACGAAGCCAGGCTCGAGCGCCAGCCACAGGTAGAAGGCCAGCGCGGCGATGAACAGCTCGGTGAGCATGCCCGCCGCGCCCACCAGCAAACGCTGCCAGCGGCTGGCGAAGGTGCTGGCGCTGCTGGCGTCGACATAGGGCACCGGGAAGAACACCAGCAGCATCACGCCCATCTCGTGCACCTCGCCGCCGTAGCGCTTGCAGGCCAGGCCGTGGCCCAGCTCGTGCGCGGCCTTGAGCAGCGGAAACAGCACCGCCAGCAGCAGCAGGTTGTCGACGGCCAGCAGCCGCTCGTTGAAGTTGCCGGTCAGCTCGTGCCAGTGGCTGGGCGCGATCAGCAGCGCCGGCAGCACCACCAGCAGCCACAGCAGCAGCCCCGGCGTGCGCAGCAGCGGGCCAGCGGCGGCCACCAGGCGCGTGAGCAGCGCATCGGGATCGACCAGCGGAAAGCGCAGCGACACTGGGTTGGCAAAGCGCTGCAGCCAGCGGCTGCGGCGCTGGCGCCCGCCGCGCTCGAACAGCTCGGCCACGTCGGGCGTGACGTCGCACTGGATCAGGTCGGCGGCGTAGAGCTGGCCGAACAGCTGCACCAGCTCGTCCTGGCTGGGCGTGTGGTCGTCCAGCGAGGCGGTGAGCCGGTCCCACACGGCCTGCAGCGTGCGCTGGCCGTCGAGCAGGCCGATCACGCGGTACGAGCTGGGGTTGAAGCGGTGGTACTTGCCCGCGACGCGGTCTTCGACCACGTACCAGATCTCGCCACGGTAGACATGGCGGTGGATGCGCACATGGCCACGCAGCCGCGGCTTGAGCGCCGACACGCGGTACCAGTTGCTCGAGAACAGCGCGTCGCCCAGCGGCGGGCGGGCGACGTCGGTGGCGATGGGTGTGTCGGCAGCGGAAACTTGGGCCATGGCCGGGCGGGTCAGCGCAACATCATGGCAACCAGTGCCACCAACTCAGGCGCAGCCAGTCGGTGAAGCGGTGCGTCCACACCCACAGCAGGCTGCGCTGGCCGACGGTGACCTTGGCGATGCCCTCCATGTTGGGCCGCAGCTGCGGCGCGCCGGTGGCCTCGCCCAGGTCGGCCTCGACGCGGAAGAAGTTGCGGCCCTCCTCGGGCACCGACACCGGCGTGACCGTCTTCACCTTGAACGGCCAGCGCTGGCCCGGCAGGCCGGTCAGCACCAGATCACCCGGCTGGCCGCTCTGCAGGTGGCTGATGTCGCGCTCGTCGACCTTGAGCATCACCCGCCAGGCCGACAGCGGCGCCACCTCGAACAGCACCTTGCCCATCTCGACCGGCGAGCCCAGCTGCTGCGACAGATCACCCTTGACCACCACGCCGTCGAAGGGCGCGGTGACCTGCACCCGCGCCAGCCGCGACAGCACCAGATCGAGCTGCGCGCGGGCCTGGTGGCCTTGCGCCGCGGCCAGGCGCTGGTTGACACGGTCGGCCTGGGCCATGGCTTCGCGCTCCTTGCGCTGGGCCATCTCCAGCTCGGCCTCCCAGCGCACGCGCTCGAGCAGCAGCTCGCGGTCTTCCAGCCGGGCCAGCAGCTGGCCCTGCTTGACCAGATCGCCGGCACGTGCCGGGGCGTCGCGCAGATAACCTTCAAACGGCGCGACCGCCGCACGCTGCACCGCGCCTTCGACCACCGCCTGCGCGGCCACGCGGTGATCCACCGGCCACAGCGCGGCGCCGATCAGCAGCAGCGCCAGCAGCGCGCCGCCGAGCTTGAGGCCCGGACGCGAGGCATCGGTGGTGCGTGCCACGGCGTGGCGCAGGCTGCGGCGGGCGTGGGCGGGCAGCGATTCATCGCGCGCGCGCTTGTGTTCGATCACCGGGGCCAGCACGCCGGCCAGGGCCTCCAGGCCACGTTGCTCGGCCGGCAGAAACGGCGTGCTGCGCTCGAACAGCAGCACGCCCACCGGCGGCGCGCCGCTGCTGGCCAAGGGCAGCGAGCACAGCGCGATGCTGCCGGCATCCTGCGCATAACGCGCATGCGCCACGCGCAGCAGGTTGGCCGCGGCGCTGTCGCCGGCCGCCGGGTCGGGCTCGGGCCAGACCACGGTGGCGCGCTGGTCGAAGGTCTCGGTCATGGCCTCCAGTGCCAGCCCGGTGAGGTTGGCGCGCTCGTCGAACCAGGCCGAGTGCGACACCGCCGCGGTGCTCAGGCCGCTGCCCTGAACCAACGCCAGTTGCACCTGGTGGCAGCCCAGACGCGCGGCCAGCTTGTTGACCAGGCCCAGCGCGGCCTGGCGGAAATCAGGCTCGCCCAGCGCGCCCAGCGAGGCGTCGAACAGGAAGGCCGATTCATCGAGCCGCTGACGCGCGCTGGCCAGCTCACGCTGGTTGAACAGGTCGGCCATCCAGCCGGCGCCCCAGTGGGTGAGGCGCGCGCTCAGGCGGGCGGCGGCGGGGCTGTCGTCGGTGAGCTCCAGCACCACCGCGCCGTGCAGTTGCGAGCCGGCGGCCAGCGGATAGGCCAGCTGGGTGGGATGGTCCTTGTGCTGGCGGCGCACACCCTCGCGGCGGGCCAGGCAATCGCGGGCGATGTCGGCCAGCCGGGCCAGCTCGGTGCCTTCGGGCCACACCGCGGCGGGCACGTAGCTGCCCTCGGCATCCTGCAGCAGCAGCAGGCCCACCTGCACGCCGGGCACCATGCTGCACAGCACCGCCAGCCAGGCGCGGCACAGCTGTTCGGCGGTGCCCGCACCGGCCAGCGCCGACCAGGCCTGGTCGCCGCCCAGGCCGGCGGCGGGGCTGCCTTCACCACCCGCGGGGGTGGCAGAGGCCAGGGGATCGATGCGGGCGTTCATCGTGGCAGGGGCAGGTGGCGCGCAGCCGGCACGGCGTGCCAGAGAAGGCGCGGCCGATGATGCCATGCGCACCCGGTGCAGCCGCCCCCCTTTGCCGGTGGCTCACCCCCTGGGCGGGGGACGGCCCGGCGCGCACCCGCGCACGGCGCAGCGCAGCGTGCGGCAGTGTGCAGGCTCAGGCCGCGCGGCTGCGGCGGCGCGCCAGCGCGCCCACGGCGGCCAGGCCACCGAGCATCAGCGCGTAGGTGGCGGGTTCGGGCACGGCGGTGATGGTGGTGTCGAACGCGCCGCTGCTGACCAGCGGCATGCCGAGCGCATCGGCCAGTTCCAGGTAGTAGGTGACCGTGTGGGTGCCGACCTGCAGCCCCTGGAACGGCAGGCTCAGCGCCAGCGCGCCGGGGCCGACGGCTTGCGGCGCCAGGAACGCCGCCGACAGCCCGAAGCTGCCCGACGCCAATGACACGCTGGAAAACTCGGGGTCGAACAGGATCACCACGTCGGCATAGCCGATGCCATCCGTGCTGGACTGCATCGGCAGGAAAGCCAGCGCAGCACCCTCCCAGTCGAGGGTGAGCATGGCCCCCTCCAGCTCGTAGCTTGCATCGAGCTGCACGGTCAGCAGCGTGGTGGCCACGTCGCCCTGCACCGCTGTGCCCGGTGTCACGGTGACTGCCAGGCTGTCGGCCGCGTGCGCCAGGGTGCCCGCTACCAGCATCGCCGCAGCGACCGAGGCCTTGATCATCAGATTTTTCATCACTCACTCCATCAACAATTTCAGATCGTAACTTTCCAGGCATTGGACGGCGCCGGGGTCGACCCCGATACCCAATCGCTGACCCAGGTGGATGCACTGGCCAAGGGGCGCTGCAGGCCGAAGTCGAGTGCGCCGCCGTTCAGGCGCAGCACCGGCTCGGCCGGCGCCGTGCTGGCCGACGTCGGCGCCACCGACCGGACGGCCGGTGCCACCGCAACCGGCGCCACCGCCGCCACCGGCGCAGTCGGGCCGGCAATCACCGGGATGGCGGGCACCGACGGGATGCTGAAGCCCTGGGAGGCGCGCAGCACCAGCAGGGCGTCGGACACCGTGACGCGGCCATCGCGGTTGACGTCGCCCACGGCCACCGGGTCGATCAGCGGGTAGGCGGCAAAGCCCGGATCGGTGCGCGCGGCCACCCGCTGGATCAGCGTGACATCGTCGCGCGCCAGCGCCTGGTTGCCGCTGGCATCCCCCGGGTAGGCCACCACCTGCAGGCCGTCATCGGCACGCACGGCCAGCGCGCCGGCGTTGACGGCCACGTCCAGCAGGCGCAGCACCCGTGCGGCACCGTAGGCGGCACCCGCCGGCACCGTGGCCTGTACCGCCAGCAGGCTGTGCGGCAACGCATCGGCCAGTGCCGCGCCCAGCGTGACCTGCACCCGCACCAGCCCGCTCTGGCTGAAGTCGGTATCGAGCACGCTGCCCGCCGGCAGACCCGCGGCCAGGCCGATGCTGTCGACCCGCAATTGCGCCGGGTCGTAGGCCAGCACGAAGAACACCGCGCGTGCGCCACTGGCCGCACTCAGGTTGACCATCAGGCCGGCAGCGGGCGTGGCTTGGCCGGGGCCGCGGGTGAGGTCTTGCAGCGTCAGCACCGCGGCGCCCGAGGCCGCCACGCTGAAGCCGCCGGCGTAGTCGTCACCCGCCGTGCCGTCGGCGTTGCCGTCGAGCGCCAGCCCGTCGCTGCCCGCCCAGCCGCCGGCCGCACCGCGCAGCATCACGCTGTAGGCGCCCGCACCCAACAGGCCGTTGCTGCTGACGAAGCGGCCTCCCTGGCCGTCGGCGTCGAACAGGAAGCTGCCGTTGACCACCCCGGCCGGCCCGGTCAGCACCAGATCGGCCACGCTGCCCGCCGCGCCGTACAGGTTGACGGCACTGGTGGCGATGGCACGGTCGAAGCGCACGACAAAACCGTCGCCCTGAGGCTGCAGCAAGGTGACCACCGGCCCCGGCACCACCGGCACCGGCGGGATGGCCGGGCTGTCGATGCCGCGCGACTCGCTGCGCACCATCAGCGCGTCGGTCACGCTGATGCGGCCGTCGCGGTTGGCATCGGCCACCAGCAGCGGGTCGATCAGCCCATAGGCCGCAAAGCCGCTGTCGGTGCGCGCCGCCACGCGCTGGATCAACGAGACATCGTCGGCACCCAGCACCCGGTTGCCACTGGCGTCACCCAGGTTGGCCACCACATGCAGGCCATCGTCGGCACGCGCCGCCAGGGCCCCACCGTTGACCGCCAGGTTGCGCAAGGTCAGCGCCTCGGCCTGGCCATAGGCCGCCGACAGCGGCACGGTGCCCTGCACGACCACCAGGTTGCGCAGCACGGCATCGGGCAGCGCGGCGCCCAGTGCCACCTCGACATGCAGCCGACCGGGCAACGACAGATCGCTGCTCAGCGTGCTGCCGGCCGGCAGGCCGCTGCCCAGCGTGGCGCCGGTGATGGTCAGCAGGCTGGGGTTGTAGGCCAGGTCGAACGACAGCGTGCGAGCGCCGGCGGCGCCCTGCAGCGAGACCATGAAGCCGCCAGCCGCCGGGTCGAAGCTGGCCGTCTGGCCGGGGCCGCGGGCGAACGCCTGCACCGACAGCACCGCACCCGCGGCCGGCGCCACGGTGAAGCTGCGGCTGTAGGCATCACCCGCGACGCCGTCGGCATTGCCGTCGAGCAGCAGGCCGCCCAGGCTGACGAAGCCGTCGGCACCGGCGGCCAGGTTCAGCGTGTAGCTGCCGGCGTCGAGCAGGCCACCCGTCTTGACGAAGCGTGCCCCCTGGCCGTCGGCATCGAACACCAGGCTGCCGTTGACCCGTCCGGCCGGGCCGGTGAGCAGCAGGTCGGGCGCCGGCGCGCCGGTGCCGTACAGCGCGATGCGCGACGCGTCGACCGGGCGGTCGAATCGCAGCGCAAAGCCGCTGTCGGTGGCCTGGAAGCTGGTCACCTTCAGCGTCACCGTGGCCGGGCTGGTCACGTGGATCAGCACGGTGGCGGTGTCGAAGCTGCCGAAGCCATCACTCACCGTGTAGCTGAAGCTGGTGTCGCCGACGAAGCCGGCCACGGGCGTGAAGCTGAAATGCCCGTCGGCAAACGGCGTCACCGCGCCCTGCAGCCCGGTGACATTTACCACCGCGAGCGTCAGTGCATCGCCGTCGGCGTCGCTGTCGTTGCCCAGCAAGCCGGGCGCCGGCACCGTCAGCACATTGCCGGCATGCACCGTGTACTGATCGTCGCCGGCCACCGGAGCGCTGTTGACCACGTCGATGGTGACCGTGGCGGTGTCGAAGCTGCCAAGGCCGTCGCTCACCGTGTAGCTGAAGCTGGTCGTGCCGGTGAAGTTGGCCGTCGGCGTGAAGCTGAAGTGGCCGTCGGCAAACGGTGT
>MESD01000048.1:11885-20671 GCA_001770815.1 Burkholderiales bacterium RIFCSPHIGHO2_12_FULL_69_20 | reverse complement strand
CAGCATTCTTGAAATCCACCGCCGCAGCAGCGCTGGTGATGCTCTCGTTGGGCGCGCAGGCAGATGCGGTGCCGTTGGACTTCGAGGCCATTCTTGCCAGTGACGCGACTGCTCCAAGTTTGCTCACAGAGCTATCCGGCTTCAGTTTCACAAACGCCTATGTCTGGGAATCGCGCATTTCGACCGCCTCCAATAATGGTCCGATTCCTCTTGACGGTACGACTGAGAACCGCACCAACGGCTTCATTGCCAACCGCAGCCTCAGCGACAGTGGCTGGACCATTGGAATCGACTTGATCCCGCTCACAGTCGGGACCCGATACATCAAGTCGGTAGCGTTTGATCTCTACGTCCCTGCCACAACCCCGTTTGCCTCTGGCTACGATGCAACCGGGAATTTGGTAGCTCTAACTGATGCTTGGAATTTCACGGGAGGCCAGACTGCAGTTTGGAATCGAAATCAAAAGATTGATTTCGGAGATAGCAGTCGCGTGAGCAGGCTTGAATTTGGCGGGGATAGCAGTGGAACAATTGGTTTGGACAACATGACCATCGAGTTCACTGCCTCCGACATCGGCGGTGGCGGCGGCACCGTCCCAGAACCCGCCAGCTACGCCCTCGTGGCGCTGGCCCTGCTGGCTGCCGGTGGCGCGTCGCGCCGCCGCAAGGCCTGACCCAGCGGCGCGCTGCGCCCTGCAACCAGCCCGCCCGATGGCGGGCTTTTTTTCGGCCGATCGTCGGCCGGTCGGGATCAGCGGCCGGCCAGCGCCGCGCTGCGTCAGGTGCCCTCGCCCGTCTCGTCGGCCGATTGCTGCAGCCGCCACATCTCGGCATAACGCCCACCCGCCGCCAGCAGGTCGGCATGCGCTCCCCGCTCGGCCACCCGGCCATCGGCCAGCACCACGATCTGATGCGCATCGGCCACGGTCGACAGGCGGTGGGCGATCACCAGCGCGGTCTTGCCTTGCGCCGCGCTCTTCAGCTCGGCCTGGATCGCCCGCTCGTTGGCCGAGTCGAGTGCCGAGGTGGCTTCGTCGAAGATCAGCACCGGCGGGTTCTTCAGCAGCGTGCGGGCGATCGCCACCCGCTGTTTCTCGCCGCCCGAGAGCTTCAGGCCACGTTCGCCCACCATCGTGGCATAGCCCTTGGGCGTGCTGGCGATGAAGTCGTGGATGTGCGCGGCGCGCGCCGCGTCCTCGATCTCGGTCAGGCTGGCCCCCGTGCGGCCGTAGCCGATGTTGTAGCCCACGGTGTCGTTGAACAGCACGGTGTCCTGCGGCACGATGCCGATGGCGCGGCGCAGGCTGGTCTGCTGCACCGCGCGGATGTCCTGGCCATCGATGGTGATGCGCCCGCCGCTGACATCGTAGAAACGATAGAGCAACCGTGCCAGCGTGCTCTTGCCCGCGCCCGAGGCGCCCACCACCGCCACCGTCTTGCCCGCCGGGATCTCGAAGCTGATGCCGTGCAGGATGGGCCGCGCCGGGTCGTAGGCGAAGCTCACGTTCTCGAAGCGCACCACGCCCTGGCGCACCACCAGTTCGGGCGCGCCCGGCGCATCGGCCACCTCGCGCTCGCGTTCGAGCAGGCCGAACATCTTGTCCAGGTCGGTCAGGCTCTGCTTGACCTCGCGGTACAGCACGCCCAGGAAGTTCAGCGGGATGTAGAGCTGGATCATGAAGGCGTTGACCATCACGAAATCGCCCAGCGTCATCCGCCCGTCGACCACCCCTTGCGTGGCGCGCCACAGCATCGCCACCAGGCTCAGCGCGATGATCAGCTGCTGGCCGGTGTTGAGCAGCGACAGCGTGGTCTGGCTCTTGACCTGCGCACGGCGGTAGGCCTCCAGCCCCTCGTCGTAGCGGCCGGCCTCGAAGGCCTCGTTGTTGAAGTACTTGACCGTCTCGTAGTTCAGCAGTGCGTCGATGGCGCGGCTGTGGGCCTTCGAATCCGCCTCGTTCATCTCGCGGCGGAATCGGCTGCGCCACTCGGTCACCGTGACGGTGAAGGTGATGTAGACCGCCAGCGCCGACAGCGTGATCCAGACGTAGCCCATGTCGAAGCGCCAGCCCAGGATCGTCAGCACCAGCACCACCTCCACCAGCGTGGGCACGATGGAGTAGAGCGAGTACGACACCAGCGATTGCAGCGCGCGCGTGCCGCGCTCGATGTCGCGCGACATGCCGCCGGTCTGGCGCTCAAGGTGAAAGCGCAGGCTCAGCGCATGCAGGTGGCTGAACACCTCCAGCGCGATCTGCTTGCTGGCACCGAACGAGACCTTGGCGAACACCAGCTCGCGCAACTCGGTGAACAGGCTGGTCGACAGCCGCAGGCCCGCGTAGGCCAGCAGCAGGCCCACCGGCACCACCAGCATCGCGCGTGGATCGCCGGGCTTGAGGTCCAGCGTGTCGACCAGGTGCTTCAGCAGCACCGGCACGCTGACGTTGGCCAGCTTGGCCGCCAGCAGAAAGCCCAGCGCCAGGCCCACCCGCCAGCGGTACTGCCACAGGTAGGGCATCAGCTTGCCCAGGGTCTGCCAGTCCGAGCGCGGCGCACCGGGCGTGGCGGGGTTGGGCAGGGCAAGGCTGGGAGCGGAGTGGCGCATGGGCAGGATCGGGTCAGGCTGAGGGTTGCGGGCGATGGGGCGGTGCAGTTCAGGGCAGGCCGGCCAGCGGGAGAGAATGGCCCGCCCGCAACCCGCGAGACAGGTGATGCCGATGAGCGACGAGACCAGCCCCCACCCCCGGCAGCCGCTGAGTGGCCCCACCAGTTTGCCTGATGGCAGCGAGTTGGTGCTGCGGGTGATGCCGCTGCCGGCCGACGTCAACGGCAACGGCGACATCTTCGGCGGCTGGCTGATGGCCCAGGTCGACCTGGCCGGCGCGGTGCTGCCCTCGCGCATCGCCAAGGGCCGCATCGCCACCGTGGCGGTGAACCAGTTCATCTTCAAGCAGCCGGTGTCGGTGGGCGATCTGGTGAGCTTCTACGCCCGCATCGCACGCATCGGCAACAGCTCGATCACCGTGCATGTGGAGGTGTTTGCCGAGCGCAACCCGGCCAACCTGCAGACCGTGAAGGTGACCGAGGCCAACCTCACCTACGTGGCCATCGACGGCCAGGGCAAGCCGCGGCAGATCCCCAAGGATTGATCGCGCCGCGTGCCGGGCCGCGGACTGTCAGAGCCGCGGCCACACCGCCGTGGCGATGTGCTCGGCCAGCGCGTCGCCCCACAGCCGATACAGCGGCGCGCCGGGGTGAAAGCCGTCCGATGCCAGCAGGTTGGCATCGTCGAGCGGCAGGTCGAACGGCAGGTGGCTGACGCCCGGCTGCAGCGCCGCCCAGCGCACCAGCGCCGTCTCATGCGCCGCGGCATCGCGGCCGGCCAGCCAGCGCAGCGGCTGCGGCAAGCCTGCAAATCGGTGCATCGGCGGCACCGGCGTCATCACCGCATGGCGGATGCCGGCCTGCTGGCGCAGCGCCTGCAGCAGCTGCGCGCGTGCGGCCAGCGCCTGGGCAGGCCGCACCTGATCGACCACGTCGTTGACGCCGGTGACCACCACCGCCACGTCGGCCGGCCGCGCATCGACCAGCAGCGTGTGCGCCTGGGCGCTGGTGATGCCCGAACGGGCGCACAGCTGCCAGCGCACGCGTTGACCCAGGCGCTGCGCCAGCGCGCGGCTCAGCCGGCCGGCCAGCGCCTGCTGCTGCGTGGCCACCCCCACGCCGGCCGCCGACGAATCGCCCACGATCAGCAGCCCCAGCACGCCGGTGCCGCAGCCCACCGTGCCCTGGCGCGGGCCATCGGCCTCGGGCAGCCTGGGCATGGTGCGGCGGGTGTGCAGCGCCTGCGCCAGCAGCAGCGGGCCCAGGGCCAGCTTGAGCGCCAGCGACATGGCGGCGGTGCCGGACGAGTGACGGTTCAGAACTGGCTGAAGTCGGGCTGGCGCTTCTGGAAGAAGGCCTGGAAGGCCTCCATCGCCTCGGGGCTGCGCAGCCGGGTGGCGAACAGCGCGCCCTCGGCGGCCATCACCTCGCGGATGCGCGCCTGGTTGGGCGCACGCATCAGGCGTTTGGCCTCGCGCACGGCGGTGGGCGGCAGGGCGTTGAAGCGCTCGGCCAGACGCCGCGCGTGGTTGACCACCTCGCCTGCTGGCAGCACCGCGTTGGCAATGCCGCAGTCGACCGCGTCGCTGCCGGTGAAAGGCTCACCCAGCATCAGCTTCTCGGCCGCCTTGACATGGCCCATCAGCGCCGGCAGCAGCAGGCTGCTGGCGTACTCGGGCACCAGGCCCAGGCTGACGAAGGGCATCGCCAGGCGGGCCTCGTCGCTGACGTAGACCAGGTCGCAGTGCAGCAGCATGGTGGTGCCGATGCCGATCGCCGCGCCGGTGACGGCGGCCACCACCGGCTTCTCGCAATCGAGCAGCGCCGTCATGAAGCGCGCCACCGGCGACGCGCTGTCGCCCTGCGGCGGGCGCTGCATGAAGTCCTCGATGTCGTTGCCCGAGGTGAAGATGCCCGGCTGCCCGGTGATCAGCACCGCGCGCACGCTGGCATCGGCGTTGGCGGCAATCAGCGCCTCGGCCATCGCGGTGTACATCGCCTGCGTCAGCGCGTTCTTCTTCTCGGGGCGGGCGATCTCGATCGTGACCACGTGGTTCAGCGTGGCGGTGCGGATGGTCATGCGGGTGTCTCCAGTGAGCTGCAAACGGGTTCAGACGCGTTCAAAAATGCCCGCCGCGCCCTGGCCGGTGCCCACGCACATTGTCACCATGCCGTACTTCAGTTGGTGGCGGCGCAACGCATGCACCACGGTGGCCGCGCGGATGGCGCCGGTGGCGCCCAGCGGGTGGCCCAGCGCGATCGCGCCGCCCATCGGGTTGACCACGGCCGGGTTCAGCCCCACGGTGTTGATCACCGCCAGCGATTGCGCGGCAAACGCCTCGTTCAGCTCGATCCAGCCCATGTCGGCCAGCGTGAGGCCGGCGTTCTTCAGCGCCGCCGGGATGGCCTCGATCGGGCCGATGCCCATGATCTCGGGCGGCACGCCGCGCGAGGCAAAGCTGACGAAGCGCGCCAGCGGCGTCAGGCCGAACTGCTTGACCGCGCGCTCGCTGGCCAGGATCAGGCAGCCCGCGCCGTCACTGGTCTGCGAGCTGTTGCCGGCCGTCACCGAGCCCTTGGCCGCGAACACCGTGCGCAGCTTGGCCAGCGCGGCCAGCGTGGTCTCGGCGCGCGGGCCTTCGTCCAGGCTGACGCTGCGGGTCTTGATGTCGACCTCGCCGTTGCTCAGCACGGGCTGGCGGTCCAGCACCTCCACCGGCGTGATCTCGTCGCTGAACTCGCCAGCCTGCTGCGCGGCCAAGGCCTTCAAATGCGACTGCAGTGCAAATTCATCCTGCGCCTCGCGGCTGATCTTCCACTGCTCGGCCACCTTCTCGGCGGTCAGGCCCATGCCGTAGGCGATGCCGATGTTCTCGTCATTGGCGAAGATGGCCGGGTTGAACGACGGCTTGTTGCCGCCCATCGGCACCAGGCTCATGCTCTCGGCGCCGGCGGCGATCATCACGTCGGCCTCGCCGACGCGGATGCGGTCGGCGGCCATCTGGATCGCCGACAGGCCCGAGGCGCAGAAGCGGTTCACGGTGACCCCGCCCACGCTGTTGGGCAGCCCGGCCAGCAGTGCGCCGATGCGGGCGATGTTCATGCCCTGCTCGCCTTCGGGCATCGCGCAGCCGACGATGGCGTCCTCGATGGCCTTCGGGTCGAGCCCGGGCACCTGCCGCAGCGCCGCCTGGATGGCGGCCACCAACAAATCATCGGGGCGGGTGTTGCGGAAGAAGCCGCGATGGCTGCGGCCGATCGGCGTGCGGCTGGCCGCAACGATGTAGGCGTCTTGAATCTGTTTCATGTCACTGTCCTTCACAGGCGGGTGTCTTCAACAAGCGGCCGCCGTGGATCCGGCTTCGCCGGGCCACTGGCGGCGCCCCCTTGAGGGGGAGCGCCGAAGGCGCTGCGGGGGTGGGTCAATTCCGCACCGGCTTGCCGGTCTGCAGCAAGCCCATGATCCGTTCCTGCGATTTCGGGTGCTCCAGCAGCGCACAGAAGTGCTTGCGCTCCAGCGCCATCAGGTACTGCTCGCTCACCAGCGCGCCGGCCTCCACCTCGCCGCCGCACACCACGTCGGCGATCAGGCTGGCGATGTGGAAATCGTGCGCGCTGATGAAGCCGCCGTCGCGCATGCCCACCAACTGGGCCTTGATGGTGGCGATGGCCGAGCGGCCGGCCACCGGGAACAGGCCCTTGAGCGGCGCGCGCCAGTTGCTGGCGGCCATCGCCTTGGCCTGCACGATGGCGGTGTAGAGCAGTTCGTCCTTGTGCGCCACGATCACGTCATCGCCCAGCAGGTAGCCCAGCTGGCGGCTCTCCAACGCACTGGTGCCCACCTTGGCGGTGGCCGCGGCCTGGAAGCCTTCCTTCAGGAAGGCCAGCAGATCGGTGCTGCCGGCGGCCGCTGCGTTCTCGGCCGCGCGGCGGGCGATGTAGGTCAGGCCGCCGCCGCCGGGGATCAGGCCCACGCCCACTTCCACCAGGCCGACATAACTTTCGAGATGCGCGACGCGCTTGGCGCAGTGCACCGCGATCTCGCAGCCGCCGCCCAGCGCCAGGCCGCGCATCGCGGCGATGGTGGGCACGGCGGCGTAGCGCACGCGCAGCAGGGCCTCTTGCAGCTTCTGGATCTCGGGTGCGATGCCCTTGGCGCCCAGCTTCATGAAGGTGGGCAGCATGGCTTCGAGGTTGGCGCCGGCCGAGAACGGCTCGTCGGGCGACCAGATCACCAGGCCGTGGTACTGCGCCTCGGCCAGCTCCACCGCCTTCAGCAGGCCCTCGATCACGCCGGGGCCGATCAGGTGCATCTTGCTGGTGATGCTGGCGATCAGCACCTCGCCGTCCAGCGTCCACAGCCGGATCTCGTCGTTCTTGTAGACCTCGGTGCCGGCGGCGATCGCGGGTTGGGCACCCTCTCCGGCCAGCGCTTCGGGGAAGTGCTGGCGGGCGTACACCGGCAGCGTGCTGCGCGGCAGGTACTTGCCTTGCGAGGCGCTCCACGAGCCTTCGGGCGTGTGCACGCCCGAGTTGGCGGCGACCGGGCCGTCGAACACCCAGTCGGGCAGCGGCGCCTTGCACAGCGCCTTGCCGGCATCGATGTCGGCCTTCACCCATTCGGCCACCTGCTGCCAGCCGGCTTGCTGCCACAGCTCGAACGGGCCCTGCTTCATGCCGAAGCCCCAGCGCATCGCCAGATCCACCTCACGCGCCGAATCAGCGATCGTGGCCAGGTGCACCGCGCAGTAGTGAAAGCTGTCGCGCTGGATCGCCCACAGGAACTGCGCCTGCGGGTTGCTCGATTCACGCAGCAGCTTCAGCCGCTCGGGGGCGGGCTTCTTCAGGATGCGGTCGACGATGGCGTCGGCCTTGCCGCCGGCGGGCAGGTAGCCGCCCGTCGAGGGGTCGAAGCGCTGGATCTCCTTGCCCACCTTCTTGTAGAAGCCGGCCCCCGTCTTCTGGCCCAGCGCGCCGGCGCCCACCAGAGCGGCCACTGTGCTCGGCGTGGCAAAGCTGGCGTAGAACGGGTCGTTGGCCTGGTCGGGGCCCAGGTTGTCCTGCATGGTCTTGACCACGTGCAGCAGCGTGTCGATGCCCACCACGTCGGCGGTGCGGAAGGTGCCGCTGCTGGCGCGGCCCAGCTTCTTGCCGGTGAGATCGTCGACCACGTCGTAGCCGAGGCCAAAGTTCTGCGCCTGTTGAAAGGTGGCCAGCATGCCCGCGATGCCGACCCGGTTGGCGACGAAGTTGGGCGTGTCCTTGGCACGCACCACGCCCTTGCCCAGCGTGCGGGTGGCAAAGGTCTCCAGCTGGTCCAGGATCTCGGGCAGGGTGCCCGGCGCCGGGATCAACTCGACCAGCTGCATGTAGCGCGGCGGGTTGAAGAAGTGGATGCCGCAGAAGCGCGGCTTGATCGCCTCGGGCAGCACCGCGGCCAGCTTGGTGATCGACAGGCCCGAGGTGTTGCTGGCCACGATGGCATGCGGCGCGAGGTGCGGTGCCACTTGCGTGTAGAGCGCCAGCTTCCAGTCCAGGCGCTCGGCGATGGCCTCGATCACCAGATCGCAGCCGACCAGCAGATCGAGGTGCTCGTCGTAGTTGGCGGGCTGGATCAGCGCCAGGTCACCGATCACGCCGATCGGGCTGGGCTTGAGCTTCTTCAGCCCGTCCAGCGCCTTCAGCACGATGCCGTTCTTCGGCCCCTCTTTGGCGGCCAGGTCGAACAGCACCACCGGCACCCGCATGTTCACCAGGTGGGCGGCGATCTGCGCCCCCATCACGCCAGCGCCGAGCACGGCCACCTTGCGCACGTTGAATTGGTTCATCTTCACTCCGTTGAAAGTCTTGCCGAGGCCGCCCGGGCGCTTCGGGGGTGGGTCATTCGACGCGGATCCACTGCTGGTTGCGGAAGAACGGGCCGATGTAGCCGCGCACCTCCATCGCCTTGCCACCGTCCACCGGCTTCAGGCGCAGGCGGTAGACCTTGCCGTTGTTCGGGTCGAGGATCTCGCCGCCCTCCCAGTGCAGCTTGTCGGCATCCGCCTTGGCATTGCGCACGATGGTCATGCCCAGCACCGGCTTGTCCTTGCGCTCGTCGCTGCACTTCTCGCAGGTCGAGTCCTGCTTGGTCGGATCGACGATCTTCTCGACCTTGCCGCTCAGCACACCCCCGGCCTCGG
>MESD01000048.1:5606-11877 GCA_001770815.1 Burkholderiales bacterium RIFCSPHIGHO2_12_FULL_69_20 | reverse complement strand
AGCACACCCCCGGCCTCGGTGATGCGCACGAACGACTTCTCGGCCTTGGTCTCGTCGTCGATGGTCTTCCACAGCCCCACCGGCGTGGCCTGGGCCAGCGCGGCGCCGGCAGCGGCGATCAAGGCCAGGGTGGTCAGCAGCTTTTTCATGACGGTCTCCTCGGGTGGTTTGTAGGGCGCAATCAGAACAGCGCTTCGTCCATCGCCATCAGCGGCGCCAGGCCGGCGCGCGCGGTGCGGATCAGCGAGGCGGTCTCGGGCAGCAGCTTGGCAAAGTAGAAGCGCGCGGTGTGCAGCTTGGCGGTGTAGAAGGGATCGCCCGAGCCCTGCTTTTCCAGCGCCACCTTGGCCATGCGGGCAAAGAAGTAGGCAAAACACAGGTGGCCGGCCACACGCAGGTAATCCACCGCGGCGGCGCCCACCTCGTCGGCATTGCCCATGGCTTTCATGCCCAGTTCCATCGTCAGCTTGGTCAGCTTGTCGCCCAGCTCGGCCAGTGGGTTGATGAACTCCTGCATCGCCTCGTTGGTGCCCTCTTCCTCGACGAACTCGGCGATCAGCTGGCCGAACTTCTTCAGCTTGGCGCCGTTGTCGCCCAGCACCTTGCGGCCCAGCAGGTCCAGGCTCTGCACGGTGTTGGTGCCTTCGTAGATCATGTTGATGCGTGAATCGCGCACAAACTGCTCCATGCCCGAAGCGTGGATGTAGCCGTGACCGCCGAACACCTGCTGGCAGTGCGAGGTGGCGATCCAGCCGTTGTCGGTGATGAAGGCCTTGATGATCGGCGTGAGCAGGGCCACGGTGTCGTCGGCCTGCTGGCGCCGGTCGTCGTCGTCGGTGGCCACCAGCACGTCGAGCTGCAGCGCCGAATACATCAGCATCGCGCGCGCGCCTTCGGCATAAGCCCGGGCGGTGAGCAGCATCTTGCGCACGTCGGGGTGCACGATGATGGGATCGGCCGGTTTGTCGGGCGCCTTGGGGCCGGACAGCGCACGCATCTGCAGCCGGTCCTTGGCGTAGGCCACGGCGTTCTGGTAGGCCACCTCGGTCAGGCCCAGGCTCTGGTTGCCCACGCCCAGGCGCGCGGCGTTCATCATCACGAACATCGCCTGCAGGCCCTTGTTGGGCTGGCCCACCAGCGTGCCCACCGCGCCATCGAGCACCATCTGGCAGGTGGCGCTGCCGTGGATGCCCATCTTGTGCTCGATTCCGCCGCAGTGGATGCCGTTGCGGTCGCCCAGGCTGCCGTCGGCGTTGATGTGGAACTTGGGCACCACGAACAGCGAGATGCCCTTGTTGCCCACCGGCGCGTCGGGCAGGCGGGCCAGCACCAGGTGCACGATGTTCTCGGCCAGGTCGTGCTCGCCGGCGCTGATGAAGATTTTCTCGCCGGTGATGCGGTAGCTGCCGTCAGACTGCGGATCGGCCTTGCTGCGCAGCAGGCCGAGGTCGGTGCCACAGTGCGGCTCGGTCAGGCACATGGTGCCGGTCCACTGGCCGCTGGTGAGCTTGGCCAGGTAGGTGGCCTTCTGCTCGGGCGTGCCGTGGGCATGCAGCGCCTCGTAGGCGGCATGCGACAGGCCGGGGTACATGGTCCAGGCCTGGTTGGCCGAGTTCAGCATCTCGTAGATGCATTGGTTCAGCAGCAGCGGCAGGCCCTGGCCGCCGTAGGCCGGGTCGCAGCTCAGCGACGGCCAACCGCCTTCCACGTACTGCGCATAGGCCTGCTTGAAGCCGGTGGGCGCGGTCACCGCATGGGTCGTCTTGTCGAGCTGGCAGCCCTCGGCATCACCCGACAGGTTGAGCGGCGCGGTCACCTGCGCGGCGAACTTGCCGCCCTCCTCCAGCACCGCGTTGAGGGTGTCGGCGTCGATCTCGGCATGCGCCGGCAGCGTCTTGAGGGTGGCGACGGCGTCGAACACCTCGTGCAGCAGGAAATGCATGTCACGCAGCGGGGGGGTGTATTGGGGCATGGTGCGCTCCTGGGACGGGATGGTGGGGTGGCGGCAAGGCCGACGAATCGAAGAGGAATGGCGGGATGGCGGATCAGCGGCTGGCCGCGCGCAACCTGGGCGCCGCGGTCGGGGCCACCGGCTCGGCCAGCAGGTGGTGCTGCACGATGCGCTCGAAGCCCACGCGGGCGCGGTCCACCGCGCCGGGCAGGCGCAGGAAGCGCGCGTCGTGGTGCAGCGCCAGGATCAGACCGTGCACCTCGAACAGCATCTGCAGCGTGTCGGTGTCGGCGCGCAGGTGGCCGGCTTCGATCGACAGGCGGATCGCCCGCTCGAGTGCCGATTGCCAGGCCCGCACCATCGACGCCAGCGCGTCGCGCACCGGGCCGGGCCGGTCGTCGAACTCGACCGCGCCGCTGATGTAGATGCAGCCCGAATCCAACTCGACCGACACTCGCCGCACCCAGCGCTCGAACAGCGCGCGCAGCCGCGGCAGGCCGCGTGCCTCGCGCACCGCGGGGAAGAACACCTCCTCCTCGAAGCGCGTGTGGTATTCGCGGATCACCGCGATCTGCAGTTCCTCGCGTGAGCCGAAGTGGGCGAACACGCCCGACTTGCTCATCTGCGTCACCTCGGCCAGCGCACCGATCGACAGCCCTTCCAGGCCCATGTGCGAGGCCTGGCCCAGGGCCGCCTCGAGGATGGCCGCGCGGGTCTGCTGGCCCTTGTGCAGCGAGCGGGCCGCCGGCGCGGCAGGGCTGCGCTTGGGGGCGGTTGTGGATTCAGGCAGGGGATTGGGCGGCACGTTGGATCTGGGGTGGAAGGCGCAGGAAGGCAATGAAACGAACGATCGTGCTATTTTGCAGAAAGCCATCGCCTCGTGCCGCCTGCCGGGGTGCATTTTTCTAGACGATGGCAACTAGATCGCGCAGCAATCGGCGGCGGCGCGGCACAAAGCGAGCGTGTTGACGACAGCGGCCGGCGTTGGGCGGGGTGGCGCACGGTGCGCCACGGTCGAATGCAGTAACCTAGAGGGCGTTGAAGGGAGGTCGTTTCCTTGGACGTGCTGCAGCTCGATGTGTCCGGACGCCCGCAAGCGTGGATCACGCCGCGGGAGGCCGCCCTGCTCTACGCCTGTGACGGCGTGGCCTGGACGCTGGGCCGTGCCGTGCAGGTGCTGCGCGGGGGCATCCAGCGCACCACCGGGCTGCAGTCGCGCATCGAGGTGCATTCGATCATCGCCGTGCGTGGCACCATCCCCAGCCGGGCCTGGCGCATCACTCCGGCGATGACCAACCCCAAGCTCTTCGTGCGCGATCGCCACGTCTGCGCCTACTGCGGCGGGCGCTACGGCTTCGACACGCTGACGCGAGAACACATCATTCCCACCTCGCGCGGTGGGCGCGACACCTGGATGAACTGCATCACCGCCTGCCGCGCCTGCAACGGCCGCAAGGGCAACCGCCTGCCCGAAGAATCGAACATGAGCCTGCTGTACCTGCCCTACATCCCCAGCCTGCACGAAGACATGATCCTGCGCGGGCGCCGCATCGTCGCCGACCAGATGGAGTTCCTGCTGGCCAGCGTGCCGCGCTCGAGCCGATTGCACGGGTGAAACGGCTGATTTCGGCCCTGGCGCGGCGTTTGGCGCTGGTTCTGGCGCCGGCCCTCTGCATGACCGGCACCGCCTGGGCGGGCGACACCGTGCTCGCCGCCGCCACGCCGGTGGTCGTGCCCGACACCCTGGCCCAGCGGCTGCAGCCCTGCACCGCCTGCCACGGCGCCGAGGGCCGCGCCAGCCGCGAAGGCTACCTGCCGCGCATCGCCGGCAAGCCGGCCGCCTACCTGCACCAGCAGCTGCTGAACTTCCGCGACGGCCGGCGCAGCAACGCCACCATGGCCGAGCTGCTGGCGCACCAGAGCGATGCCTACCTGCGCGAGACGGCCGGCCACTTCGCCAGCCTGGACCTGCCGCACAACGCACCACCCGCGGCCCCCGCCAACCCCGCGCTGATGGCCCGTGGGCAGACGCTGGCGCTGCAGGGCGACGCGGCGCGCCGCATCCCCGCCTGCGTGGAATGCCATGGCCAGGCACTGGCCGGCACGCTGCCGGCGGTGCCCGGCCTGCTGGGCCTGCCGCGGGATTACCTGATCGGCCAGCTCGGCGCCTGGCAGACCGGCAGCCGCCGGGCCATCGCGCCCGATTGCATGGCACAAATCGCCCGCCGCCTGGCGCCCGAGGACGCCAGTGCCGTGGCGGCCTGGCTGTCGGCACGGCCGGTGCCGCCGGGCCACCGCGCCGGGCCGCCGCCGCCCGGCCCCGCACCGCTGCCCTGCGGCAGCGTGAGCGTGCCGCGACCATGAGACGCCCGGTGCGATGGCTGGCCGGCGTGCTGGCCGGCCTGGGGGCGCTGCTGGCGCTGCTGCTGTGGCTGCAGCTGCGCGACGAGGCACCGAGCAACGGTCAGAACGGCAGCCCGACCCCCGGCCCGATCGCGGCCATGCCGGCATCCACGGCCGAGCAACTGGCGCGCGGCGCCTACCTGGCCCGCGCCGGCAACTGCGCAGCCTGCCACACCGCGCGTGGCGGGGCGCCCTATGCCGGCGGGCGGGCCATCGACACCCCCTTCGGCGCGGTGTTTGCCGGCAACCTGACGCCCGACGCCGCCACCGGCCTGGGCGCGTGGAATGCCGACGACTTCTGGCGCGCGCTGCACCACGGCCGCTCACGCGACGGCCGGTTGCTGACGCCGGCGTTTCCGTACCCCAACTTCACCCTGGTCACCCGCGACGATGCCGATGCGCTGTGGGCCTGGCTGCGCACGCTGCCCCCGGTGGCCCAGCCCAACCGCCCGCATGCGCTGCGCTGGCCGTTCAACACGCAGATGGCACAGGCGCTGTGGCGCACGCTGTACTTCCGGCCGGGCAGCTTCGAGCCCGATCCGGCGCTGTCGGCCACGGTCAACCGGGGCGCCTACCTGGTCAACGGCCTGGGCCACTGCGGCGCCTGCCACGCCAGCCGCAATCCGCTGGGCGGCAGTGGCGCGCTCGACGACGCCGGTGGCAGTGCCCTGCCCAACCAGCCCTGGATCGCGCCCTCGCTCACCGACGCGGCAGCCGGTGGTGTGCCCGGCCGATCCGCCGACGAACTGGTGCGCCTGCTGAAGACCGGTGTCTCGGCGCGCGCCACGGTGATGGGCCCGATGGCCGAGGTGGTGGCCGGCAGCACCCAGCACCTGAGCGAGCCCGACCTGCACGCGATGGTGGCCTACCTGCTACAGCTGCCGCACGCACCCGCCCCCACGCCGCCGGCCCGCACCCAGCGCCCGCCCGAGGCCATGGCGCGCGGTGAACAGCTCTATGCCGACCACTGCGCCGATTGCCACGGTGCCCAGGGCCAGGGCGCGCCGGGCATCTATCCGCCGCTGGCCGGCAACCCCACGGTGACGATGGCCGATGCCCGCAACCTGGTGCGGGCGATCACCCGCGGCGGCTTTCCGCCCGCCACCGCCGGCAACCCGCGGCCCTATGGCATGCCCGGCTTCGACCTGCCGCATGCCGATCTGGCCGCGCTGGCCACCTGGCTGCGCGCCGCCTGGGGCCACGACGCCACGCCGGTGATGCCAGTGGACGTGCTGCTGGTGCGCTGATCGTGCGCTGGCGGCGCCCGGCCGCGCTTCACGATTCTTCACCGGCGTTACAAGAACGCTCACCGCCGCCGGGTGTCCAATCGCACAAAGTCAACCCGGCGGTTCGCCGCGCCGTTGAGCACCCTCACCCACCAAGGAATCCCATGCGCCGTTTGTTCACCCCCCTGGCCCTGGCCGCCGCCCTCGTGCTGGCCGGCTGCGCCACCAGCAGCCCCGACGTGATCAGCCGCCGCGATGCGCAGCGTATGTCCACCGTGGTCGATGCCACCGTGCTGACGGTGCGCGCGGTGACGGTGGACGGCAGCCAGAACGGCGCCGGCGCGGTGGCCGGCGGCGTGGTCGGCGCGATTGCCGGCTCGTCGGTGGGTGGCCGGCGCGATTCTGCCGTGGGCGGTGTGCTGGGGGCCGTGGCCGGCGCCGTGCTGGGCAATGCCATCGAACGCAGCACCACCCGCGAAGAGTCGCTTGAAATCATGGTGCAGCTGCGCAACGGCGAGCGCCGCGCCATCGTCCAGGCCCGCGGCAGCGAGACCTTTCAACCCGGCGACGCGGTGATCATCGTCTCCACCGGCAGCAAGGTGCGGGTGGCGCGTGCGCCGGCCGGCGTGCCGCAGAGCAACGCCGCACCGCTGCCCCGGCCGATACCGGGCACCCGCAGCTGATGGCCCGG
>MESD01000048.1:0-5598 GCA_001770815.1 Burkholderiales bacterium RIFCSPHIGHO2_12_FULL_69_20 | reverse complement strand
GGCGCTGCCCCGCCGATGGAGGTCAGCGCGGCGCCGGCGGCAGCGGCAACCCACGCAGGGCCAGCGCCAGATCGGCCGCCTGCCAGACGGTGATGCCGTGCTCGGCGGCATACGGCCGGGCGTTGTCGGTCAGCTCGCCCAGGCAGATGCACAGCGCCTGCGGTGCTTCGGCGGCGTCACCTGCGGACATGCGCGCCGCCTGCAGCGCGCGCAGCGTCTCGATGCCGATGCGCGCCGACTTCCAGCGCCGCGCGCACACCAGCATCGTGCGGCCCTGGCGCTGCACCGAAAAATCCACCGCCTCGCCCTTGGCCTGGGCCACGCTGTAGCCGCTGCGCTGGAACGATTGCGCCAGCAGCGCGGCAAAAGCCGGCCAGGCCATCGCGCTGGTGGCCAGTTGCGTCTGCTGCACCCGCGCCGCACTGGGCAGGCGCCACTGGCGCTGCGCCGCCATCGCCGAAATCACCGCAAACGGAAAGCCCGACAAGGCGCCCGCCACACGGTAGTCGGCCGGCAGCAAGGCACTGGCTACCAGCCCCAGCACCAGGGCGATCAGCAGGCTGATCCACCACGGTGAGCGCAGCAGCATCGCAAACAGGGACTTGTCCGACATCTTGAGTTTCATGGGCAAAGTTTGGCATGAAGCCGCGCAAGGCCCATCGCGCATCGCCGGCATCCCCGATGGACAGGGCCCGGGTTCGGCAGGCATGCTCAGGCCGATGAACCCGACCATCGAGGCTGAGCGCGCTTGAGATTCTTTTCCTACCAGGACCGCCCGGTCCACCTCGGCCCCTACCCGCTGGAACGGCTGACGCGCACGGCCGATGCACCCGACCTGCAGGCCGTGCCGGCGCTGCAGCCGGTGGATTTCGACGCCCCCGATGCACTGTCGATCGCCCACGCGATGAAGCGCTACATCGGCATGTTCGACGTGGTGCGCGACGGCGCGGTGGCCGCCCTGCCGGCCGAAGCGCCCACCGATCCCACCGAACGCGCGCAGCACCTGAAAGCCGCCGGCTACTACTTCGACGCCTCGATGATGGGCATCTGCCAGCTGAGCGCCGCGGCGCTGCGGGCCCAGCCGCTGCGCAACCCGGCGGTGGCCGGCATCGCCGACGAACTGGCGCGCAGCCAGCCGCAGAGTTTTGCCGCCGGCATGGACATGATCCTGGCCGACGTACTGGAGTCGGCGCGCACGCTGCACGGGCCGATCGATCACCACACGCATGCCATCGTCATCGCGGTGGAATTCCAGCGCGACCCCCGCCCCGGCGAGCCCGGCAGCGACTGGATCGCCGGCACCCAGGCGCAGCGCGCCGCGGTGCTGGCGGCGCAAACCGCCGTGCTGCTGTCGACCTACCTGCGCCTGCTGGGCTTCGAGGCCCGCGCCCACAGCGCCACCTGCAGCGAGGTCGACCTGAACCGCCTGGCGGTGGCCGCCGGCCTGGCCCATGCGGACCTGAGCCATCCCTACCTCGGCACGCGCTTCGGCCTGGCTGCGGTGAGCACCACCTTCCAGATGGCCGTCGACGAAGCGCTGGCGCCGCCTGCGCAACAAGACCGCCGCCGCTCGCACGGGCTGGCCTGGCAGCTGGGCATGGGCACGCTCAAGAGCGCAATCCATCAGGACCCCTACGCCCGGCGCGATTTCCGGCTCGGGCCGCATCCGTTCGAAACGCTCCAGCGCCGCGACGAGCCCACCACCTTCATCGACCATGCGCGTGTGCCGCGCTTTCCCAAGCGCGCCGATTTCTTTGCACGCGCACTGTTCGGTGACTTGGGCCGCGACGTGCAGGCCAGCGCCAAGAACGCGCACTACGTGATGAAGAGCCCCATCGGCGCCTGCGCACGGCGGGCGTTAGGGGCCTTGCTGCTGCTGCAGTTCGGCGAGGCGCGCGGCCCGGTATCACCCACCGTGGCCGACCCGCAGCGCAATGCCGACAACCTGAAGGCCACCGCCTACTACCTGGGCTGCGACGCGGTGGGCCTGTGCGCCGTGCCGGAATGGGCGTACTACTCGCACGACGCCGGCGGCAATGCGTTGCCGGCCTACCATGCCAACGGCATCAACCTGCTGCTGGACCAAGGCCACGAGACCATGGAAGGCGCCAGCGGCGACGACTGGATCAGCGTGGCGCAGAGCATGCGCGCCTACCTGCGCTTCTCGCTGCTGGGCGGCATCGTGGCCGAGCAGGTGCGCCGGCTGGGTTACTCGGCGCGGGTGCACTCGGTGCTGGACGGCGACGTGCTGCAGCCACCGCTGCTGCTGCTGTCGGGGCTGGGCGAGGTCAGCCGCATCGGCGAGGTCATCCTCAACCCCTATCTCGGCCCGCGGCTGAAGAGCGGCACCGTCACCACCGACCTGCCGATGGTGATGGACCGGCCGATCGATTTCGGCCTGCAGCGCTTCTGCGAACAGTGCAACAAGTGCGCGCGTGAATGCCCGTCGGGCGCGATCACCGCCGGCCCCAAGCGCATGTACAACGGCTACGAGATCTACAAGTCCGACGCCGAGAAGTGCGCGCGTTACCGCATCACCAATGCCGGCGGCGGCATGTGCGGGCGCTGCATGAAGACCTGCCCGTGGAACCTGGAAGGGCTGTTCGCCGACAGCGCCTTCCGCTGGCTGGCGATGCACCTGCCGGGCCAGGCCAGGCACCTGGCCGCGCTCGACGACCACTGGGGGCGCGGGCGCATCAACCCGGTCAAGACCTGGTGGTGGGACCTGGAACTCGACCGCGGCACCCAGCGCTACGTGCAGGCCAAGTTGACGCACCGCCGCGAGCTGAACATCGGCCTGAAGATCGACCCCGCGTTGCAGAGCTTGGCGGTGTACCCGGCCGACCAGATGCCGCCGCCCTACCCGGTGGCCTTTCCGGTCGACCGCGAGCAAGGCATCGCCCGCTACCGCGCGCTGCTGTCGCCGGCGCAGTACCGTGAGAAGCTGGCGCGCGGCGACACCGCCGATCTGGCGCCGCCCTTCCAGCTGCCCGCGGGTGAACCACCGGTGTTCCCGGTGCTGCTGCAGCGCCGTGAGGACATGGCGCCCGACGTGGCGAAGTACGAATTCGTCGCGCGTGATGGCGGCCAGTTGCCACCCTTCGAGGCCGGCGCCCACATCGACGTGGTGATCGCGCCCGAGTACCTGCGCCCCTACAGCCTGGCCGGCGACCCGGCCGACCGAAGCAAGTGGGTGCTGGGCGTGCAGCGCGAGGCGCCAGAGCACGGCGGGCGCGGTGGCTCGGCGCTGATGCACCGGGCCTTCCGCGCAGGGCGGATGGTGTTCGTCTCCAAGCCCAACAACCTGTTCAAGCTGCACGAGGAGGCAACGATGAGCTGGCTGTTCGCCGGCGGCATCGGCGTGACGCCGTTGCTGACGATGGCGCACCGGCTGCACGCGATCGGCAAGCCGTTCGAACTGCACTACAGCGCTGCCAGCCGCGGCACGGCGGGCTTCGTCGCCGACATCGAGGCTGCCGCCTGGCACGCGCAGGCCCACTGCCACTTCAAGGACGAAGGCCGGCGTGCCGATCTGCCACGGCTGATCCCGCCGCACACCCCCGGCGCGCACCTCTACACCTGCGGCTCGGCGCGCTACATGGACAGCATCTTCGACACCGCGCGCGCCGCCGGCTGGCCCGACGAGGCGCTGCACCGCGAGTTCTTCAGCGTGCCCGAGGCGCCGCCGCGCGAGAACCATGCGTTCACGCTGCGCCTGCTGGCCAGCGGCCGCACGCTGGAGGTGCCCGCCGAGCGTTGCGCCACCGAGGTGCTGGCCGCCGCCGGCCTGAAGGTGGACGTGAAGTGCAGCGACGGCCTGTGCGGCGTGTGCGCGCTGGCCTACGACCCGGCCGCCTCCGACCAGATCGACCACCGCGACGTGGTGCTCAGCACGGCCGAGCGGCGCGAGCGCGTGATCCTGTGCTGCGCGCGCACGGTGCAGCCCGGCGGCGTGATCGCGCTGCGGCTGTAACCGGTTGCCAGGCGCAAAAAAGCCCAGCCGGTGAGGGCTGGGCTGCAGGTTTGGTAGGCCGCCCGTGAGTCGAACACGGCACCAACAGATTATGAGTCTGCTGCTCTAACCATCATGAGCTAGCGGCCCGAAGTGGCCAATTGTAGGAGGGGGCCGGCCTGCGCCCGGACGCCGGGGCGTCGCAGCGCCGGCTACTTCTGGCTCAGCGCGTTGCCCACCAGCCGCGCGGTGATGTCCACCAGCTGGATCATGCGGTCGTAGGCCATGCGCGTGGGCCCGATCACCCCCAGCGTGCCGACGATGCGGCCGTCCACTTCGTAGGGCGCCGAGACGATCGACAGCTCTTCATAGGGCACCACGCCCGATTCACCGCCGATGTAGATGCGCACGCCCTCGGCCAGGCTGCTGTTCTCCAGCAGGCGCATCAGCTCGGTCTTCTGCTCGAACAGGTCGAACATCTTGCGCAGTGACCCCAAGTCGTTGCCGAAGTCCTGCACGCCCAGCAGGTTGCGCTCGCCCGAGACCACCAGCTGCTCGGTGTTGTCGGCCAGCGCATCGCTGCCGGCCTGCACCGCCGCCTGCATCAGCGCGGCGATCTCGCTGCGCAGCGTCTCCACCTCGTGCTTCAGCCGGGCGCGCACCTCCTCGATGGCCAGGCCGGCGTAGTGCGCATTGAGGTAGTTGGTGGCCTCGATCAGCTCGCCCTGGGCGTAATCGCGCGCGGTGAAGATCACCCGGTTCTGCACGTCGCCGTCGGGCGAGACCAGGATCACCAGCACCCGCTTGTCACCCAGCCGCAAAAACTCGATGTGGTGGAACACGCTGGCGCGCTTGGGCGCGGTGACCACGCCGACGAAGTGCGACAGGTTGCTCAGCAGGTGCGCCGCCTGCGCGATCACCCGCTGCGGCTGGTCGGGCTGCAGCTGCTCGCGCACGCCGGCCATCTCGGGCGGGGTGTGGTGCAGGTCGAGCGGCGGCCGCGCGGTCAGCATGGTGTCGACGAACAGCCGGTAGCCACGCGCAGTGGGCACCCGCCCGGCGCTGGTGTGCGGGCTGGCGATCAGGCCCAGGTCTTCCAGGTCGGCCATCACGTTGCGGATGGTGGCCGGCGACAGCTCCAGCCCCGAGGCCCGCGACAGCGTGCGCGAGCCCACCGGCTGGCCATCGGCGATGTAGCGTTCGACCAGGGTCTTCAGCAGGCTGCGTGCACGCTCGTCCATACGCTTTTCAGGGGTGAATTTTCATTGTACGGACAGGGGCGACGCCCGCCCCGCGCCCCCCGCGCGCAAAGGGGCCCTGTGGTGTAATTCCGCGCATGGCCCGTCGATTCCAACATGCAGCGCTGGTCGGCAAATACCAAGCCGATGGCATCCGACCGCTGCTGGAAGAGATCGCGCAGTTCCTCGTCCGCCAGGGCCTGGACGTGTCGTTCGAATTGCAGACCGCGCAGAGCACCGGCGTCACCGATTTCGACGCGCTCACGCTCGATGAGATCGGCGCGCAATGCGATCTGGCGGTGGTGGTGGGCGGCGACGGCACGATGCTGGGCATCGCCCGCGAGCTGGCGCGCTACAACCTGCCGCTGGTGGGCATCAACCAGGGCCGGCTGGGCTTCATCACCGATG
>MESD01000047.1:4490-8417 GCA_001770815.1 Burkholderiales bacterium RIFCSPHIGHO2_12_FULL_69_20 | reverse complement strand
CGGTGCAGTCGCGTTCGCCCAGGTGGATGGCCTGGCCGTGGGCATCGGCAAACACCTGGATCTCGATGTGCCGGCCGTGGGTGATCAACCGTTCGAGCATCAGGGTGCCGTCGCCGAACGCGCTCTGCGCCTCGCGCCGGGCGCCGGCCAATGCGGCGGGAATTTCGTCGACCGCGCGCACCAGCCGCATGCCGCGGCCGCCGCCGCCGGCCACCGCCTTGACCAGCAGCGGGAATCCCAGCGCCAGCGCCTGCGCGATCAGCGTCTCGTCGTCCTGCCGCGCGCCGAGGTAACCCGGCGCGCAAGGCACGCCGGCCTCCAGCATGCGGCGTTTGGCTGCGGCCTTGTCGCCCATCGCGGTGATGGCGGTTGGCGGCGGGCCGATGAACACCAGGCCGGCATCGGCGGCGGCCTGGGCGAAGTCTGCACGCTCCGACAGGAAACCGTAGCCCGGGTGCACCGCATCGGCACCGGTGGCGCGCGCGGCGCCCAGCAGCGCGGCGATGTTCAGGTACGACTCGGCCGCGGGCGCTGGGCCGATGCGCACGGCCTCGTCGGCCTGCTGCACATGCGGCGCGTTGGCATCGGCATCGCTGAACACCGCCACCGTGCGGTAGCCCAGCGCGCGGGCCGTGCGGATGATGCGGCAGGCGATCTCGCCGCGATTCGCAATCAGGATCTTGGTGAAGCTCACAGCGGCGCCCAGGTCGGTTTGCGCTTCTGCACGAACGCCAGCGTGCCCTCGCTGCCCTCGTCGCCCAGCACCGCGCGCGAGAAGGCCTCGGCCGCCTCGGTCACCAGCGCGGCGGGGCTGTGAAAGCGGGCCCGGGCCAGCAGCGCCTTGGTGGCCGCCACCGCGCCGGGCGCGTTCTGCAGGATCTGATGCAGCACCCGCGCCAGCGCGGTCTCCAGCGCCGCGGCGTCGTCGCACACCTCGTGCACCAACCGCAGCGCCAGCGCGGCGCGGGCGTCGATGCGCGCGCCGGTGACCGCCAGGCGCCTGGCCTCCGAGGTGCCGATGCGCTCGACCAGGATCGGCCCCACCTGCGCCGGCACCAGGCCGAGCGAGGTCTCGGGCAGCCGGAACACCGCGCTGGCGCCGGCCAGGCAGACATCGGTGGCGCAGGCCAGGCCGAAGCCGCCGCCCATCACCGTGCCTTCAACCACGGCGATGGTCGCCAGCCCGGTGCCGGCATAGGCCACGCACAGCTCACCGAAGGCGGCATTGACCTCGACCATGGGGTTGTCGCCCGGCGCCGCAGCGGCCAAACGCTGCCGCGCCTGGGCCATATCGCGGATGTCACCGCCAGCGCAGAAATGCCCGCCCGCGCCGCGCAGCACCACCACGCGTGAGCCTGCCGTGGCTTCGGCCTCGGCCAGCACCAGCCGCAGCTCGGTCACCATCGCCAGCGACATCGCGTTGCGCACCTCGGGGCGGTTCAGCGTCACCGTCCACACGCCGGCCTGGTGCTGCACGGCCAGCGTCGTCAAAGCCGCCAGGTCCAGCGGCACGGCGGCATGCGGCATCAGTGCGCTCCCTTGGGCAGGGTGCCTTCGAGCTTGCAGATGATGCCCAGCATGATTTCGTCGGCGCCGCCGCCGATGCTGACGAGGCGGCTGTCGCGGTAGGCCTGGCTGATGGGGTTGTCCCAGGTGAAGCCCATGCCACCCCAGTACTGCAGGCAGCTGTCGGCCACCTCGCGCACCAGCCGGCCGCACTTCAGCTTGGCCATCGAGGCCAGCTTGGTCACGTCCTTGCCGCCCACGTACAGCTCCACCGCCTGGTAGGTCAGCGCGCGCAGCGCCTCCACCTCGGTGCGCAGCTCGGCCAGGCGGAAGTGCACCACCTGGTTGTCGAGCACGCTCTTGCCGAAAGTCTTGCGCTGGCGCGTGTACTCGATGGTCTGGTCGATCAGGATGTCCATGCCCTTCAGCGACGAGGCGGCGCCGAACAGCCGCTCCTCCTGGAACTGCAGCATCTGGAAGGCGAAGCCCATGCCTTCCTGGCCGATCAGGTTCTTCTTGGGCACCCGCACGTTGTCGAAGAACAGCTGCGCGGTGTCCGACGAGTTCATGCCGATCTTCTTGATCTTCTGCTTGGTGATGCCTGCGGCATCCATCGGCACGATGATCAGGCTCTTGTTCTTGTGCGGCGAACCTTCGCTGGTATTGGCCAGCAGGCAGCACCAGTCGGCTTGAAGCCCATTCGTGATCCACATCTTGCTGCCGTTGATGACGTAGTCGCCATCGACCAGGCGCGCCGTGGTCTTGACCGCCGCCACGTCGCTGCCGCCACCGGCTTCGCTGACGCCCAGGCAGCCCACCATGTCGCCGGCGATAGCCGGCACCAGCCACTCGCGGCGCAGCTCGTCCGAGCCGAAGCGCGCCAGCGCCGGGGTGCACATGTCGGTGTGCACGCCGATGCTCATCGGCACGCCGCCGCAGGCCGCGCCGCCCAGCGCTTCGGCCATCACCATCGAATACGAGAAGTCGAGGCCGGCGCCGCCGAACTCTTCGGGGTACTTCAGCCCCAGCATGCCCAGATTGCCCAGCTTCTTCAGCACCTCATGGGCCGGGTAGATCTCGGCGGCCTCCCACTCGGGCACGTAGGGGTTGATCTCCTTGGCGACGAACTTGCTGATGGTGTCGCTGATGGCACGGTGTTCGGGGGTGAATTTCATGGTCGGTTTCCTGGGAGAGGAGGGGTTCAGAAGCGGGCCACGCCAAAGACGTTGGGCCGCAGGGTTCGGGCCTCGGCCTCGGCCGCCAGGGCCAGGCACAGCGCCAGCACACGCCGGGTGTTGGCCGGCGCGATCACGCCGTCGTCCCACAGTCGGGCGGTGCCGAACAGCACGTGGCTTTCACGGTCGATGCGCTGGCGCAGTTGGTCGCTCATCGCGTTCAGCGCGTCTTGATTGACGGGCAATCCGGCCTTCTGCAGCTTGGCCGCGCTGATCAGGTTCATCACCTGCGCCGCCTGCGCGCCGCCCATCACCGCGGTGCGCGCCGACGGCCAGCTGAAGATGAAGCGCGGATCGAAGCCACGCCCGCACATGCCGTAGTTGCCGGCACCGAAGCTGCCGCCCAGCACGATGGTGAACTTGGCCACCCGCGCATTGGCCACGGCCTGGATCATCTTGCTGCCATGTTTGATGGCACCGCCCGCTTCGGCCGCGCGGCCCACCATGTAGCCGGTGGTGTTCTGCAGAAAGACCAGCGGCGTGCCGCTCTGGTCGCACAGCTGGATGAACTGCGCGGCCTTGGTGCTGCCGGCCGGCTGGATCGGGCCGTTGTTGCCGAGGATGCCGACGTGGTGGCCATCGATGCGGGCATGGCCGCACACCGTGTCGGGGGCGTAGGCGGGCTTGAATTCGAGGAAGTCCGAGCCATCGACCAGCCGGGCGATCACCTCGCGCACGTCGTAGGGTGTGCGGTCGTCGGCAGGCACCACGCCGCTCAACTCGTCCGCTGGGTACAGCGGTTCGGGGGCGGCTGCGGTGGCGGGCACCGTGTCCCAGCGCAGCTTGTCGACCAGCTCGCGCGCCAGCGCGATGGCGTGCGCATCGTCGTCAGCCACGTACTCGCCCAGGCCGGTGGTGCCGGCGTGCAGCGCGGTGCCACCGAGCTCGTCCTCGCTGCAGTCCTCGCCGATGGCGGCCTTCACCAGCGGCGGGCCAGCCAGGTAGATGCTGCTGCGGCCCTTGACCAGCACCACGTAGTCGGAGAGGCCCGGCAGGTAGGCGCCGCCAGCGGTGGACGCGCCATGCACGACCGCGATCTGCGGGATGCCGGCGGCCGACAGCCGCGCCTGGTTGGCAAACGCGCGACCACCTTCGACGAACATCTCGCTCTGGTACATCAGGTTGGCGCCGCCCGACTCGACCAGGTAGATCAGCGGCAGCTTGTTCTCGGCGGCGATGGCCTGCG
>MESD01000047.1:0-4475 GCA_001770815.1 Burkholderiales bacterium RIFCSPHIGHO2_12_FULL_69_20 | reverse complement strand
GCAGGCCCATCGGCGAGACGGTGCCGCCCTTCAGTGCCGAATCGCTGGCCGAGATCAGCACCCGCTTGCCGGCCACGGTGCCGATGCCGACGATGCTGCCGCCGCCCATCACGGTCTTCTTGCCGTCGTCGTCGTGCAGGCCCAGGCCGGCCAGCGCCGACAGCTCGAGAAAGCCGCTGTCGCGGTCGAGCAGCCGGGCCACCCGTTCACGCGGCAGCAACTGGCCACGCTGCGCGAACTTGGTCACCTTGCTGGCGGACTCGGCCACCACCTGGGCCTCGAGCGTGCGCACCTCGGCCAGCCGCTCGGCCATTCGTGCGGCATTGGCCTGGAAGGCCGGGCTGCCCGGCCGGATGTTCGAACGCAGCACCGGCATCAGCTGAGTGCCTTGGGCTTGATCGCGCGGTGAAAGCCCTCGAAAGGCTTGCTGCGGTCGTGGTCCTGCGTCGGGAAGGCCGTCTGGCCCAGCGAGGCGCCGCCGTCGATCTGCACCGTGATGCCGGTGACGAAGGCCGCGCCGGGCGACAGCAGGAAGACGATGACCGCGCTGACCTCGGCCTCTTCGGCCATGCGGCGCAGCGGCACGTGGTGCTTGAGTTTGCGGATGTGGGCCACCATCGCCTCGCCGTAACTGTCCATGCCGCTGCTGGCGATCCAGCCGGGCGCCACGGCGTTGACGCGCACGCCGGCATGGGCCCATTCAAAGGCGGCGGTCTGCGTCAGGTTGGCCATGCCGGCACGGGCCGCGCCCGAGTGGCCCATCGTCGGCATGCCGTTCTTGAAGTCGGCCGTCATGTTGACGATGGCGCCACCGTGCTGCTGCATGCACTGGTTGAACAGTTCGCGCATCATCAGGAAGCCGCCGGTCAGGTTGTTGGCCACCACCGCGTCGAAGCCCTTCTTGCTGATGTGCGCCAGCGGCGACGGAAACTGCCCACCGGCGTTGTTCACCAGCCCGGTGATGGGCCCGGCCTTCAGCGCCTCGGCCACGTTGGCCTTGACCGCGTCTTCATCGCGGATGTCGAAGGCATGCCAGGTGGCGATGCCGCCGTCTTCGATGATCTCGGCGGCCACTGTCTGCAGCTTCTCGACCTTGCGCCCGCTCAGCACCACCTGCGCGCCCAGCGAGGCCAGCTCATGCGCCACGCAGCGGCCGATGCCCGAGCCACCGCCCGTCACCCAGATGCGCTGGTCGGCAAATAGGCCGGGGTGGAAGACGCTGCGATAACCGGTGGCGCTCATTCAATCTCCTGGGTGTGGCTGAAGGATGCGACGCATTGGACCGAAAGGTGACGTTAACGTCAACTGATTAACTAATAAGTGATTTCACTGAGGTTAACGGCACCTGTTGGTGGCTAGCATCCGGGCCATCCGAATCCAACCCTGCCAGGACCCCCCATGGACATGACCCAAGCCACCAAGCACCTTCGCAACAAGGTGGGCGCGCAAAGCGGCCTGAACGCCATCCTGAAGTTCGACTGCGGCGCCGATGGCGTGGCGGTGATCGACGGCCGCGCCACCCCCAACACCGTGGACAACGCCGACCGCGAGGCCGACTGCACCGTCAGCCTGCCGCTGGCCACGCTGACCGATCTGCTGACCGGCGAGCTGGAGCCCACCACCGGCTTCATGATGGGCAAGTTCAAGGTTTCGGGCGACATGTCGGTGGCCCTCAAGCTGCAACGCGTGATCTGACATGACCGTCGCCACCGCAACCGGGCCCACCGCCCAGGAGGTGGTGGCCTCGCACCGCGACGAGAGCAGCACCGAGCTGTTCGGCATCACCGAGCTGTGCACCGCGTTCGGCATCTCACCACGCGCGATCCGTTTCTACGAGGACAAGGGCCTGTTGGCGCCGCGCCGCATCAACGGCACGCGCGTCTACACCCGGCGCGACCGGGCGCGGCTGGCGCTGATCCTGCGGGCCAAGGCCATCGGCTCGTCGCTGGCCGAGATCAAGCAGTACCTCGACATGTACGGTTCGCACGGTGAAGGCCGCGCACAGCAGCTGAAGTTCGTGCTGGCGCGCACCGATCAGGCGATTGCCGAGCTGGAGCAGAAGCGCGCCCACATCGACACCACGCTGGCCGAGCTGCGGGTGATCAACCAAACCGTGCGCAACAACTTGGCGGCCCAGTCCTGAGCACTGGGTAGCCACACCTCCACACCCTTCATCAGGAGACCCCGATGGGCGAAGCCTTCATCTACGACCATGTGCGCACCGCGCGCGGCAAGGGCAAAAAAGACGGCGGCCTGCACCAGGCCAGCCCGGTGTGGCTGCTGCGCGCGCTGCTGCAGGCGATGCAGCGCCGCAATGCGCTGGACACCGGCCTGGTCGACGACCTGGTGCTGGGCTGCGTCACGCCGGTGGGTGAGCAGGGCGCCGACATCGCCCGCACTGCGGTGTTGGATGCCGGCTGGGCCGAATCGGTGGCGGGTGTCACGCTCAGCCGCTTCTGCGCGTCGGGGCTGGAGGCGGTGAACCTGGCCGCGGCCAAGGTGATGAGCGGGATGGAAGACTTCGTCGTCGCCGGCGGGGTTGAATCGATGAGCCGTTGGCCCATGGGCAGCGACGGTGGCGCCTGGGTGATGGACCCACGCGTGAACACCGCGCTGGGCTTCACGCCGCAGGGCATCGGTGCCGACCTGATCGCCACGCTGGAAGGCTGGGGCCGCGCCGACGTCGACGCCTTTGCCGCGCGCTCGCACCAGCTGGCGGCCGCGGCGCGCGCCGCCGGCCGCTTCGACCGGTCCATCGTGCCGGTGACCGACATCGCCGGGCTGCTGCTGCTGGCGCAGGACGAGACCATCCGCCCGGGCACCACGGTCGAATCGCTGGCCAAGCTGGAGCCCAGCTTCGCGATGATGGGCGCGATGGGCTTCGACGCCACGGCGCTGCGCAAGTACACCACCGTCGAGAAGATTCACCATGTGCACCACGCCGGCAACTCGTCGGGCATCGTCGACGGCGCCGCGCTGATGCTGATCGGCTCGGCCGAGGCCGGCCGCAAAGCCGGCTTGAAGCCGCGCGCCCGCATCCGCAGCATGGCGGTGATCGGCAGCGAGCCGACCATCATGCTGACCGGCCCGGCGCCCAGTTGCGAGAAGGCGCTGAAGAAGGCCGGCCTGCGTGCCCGCGACATCGATCTGTGGGAGATCAACGAAGCCTTTGCCGTGGTGCCGATGAAGGCCGCCCGTGCACTCGACATCGACCCCGAGCGCATCAACGTCAATGGCGGGTCCATCGCGATGGGCCACCCGCTGGGGGCCACCGGCTGCCTGATCCTGGGCACCCTGCTGGATGAAATGGAGCGCACTGGCCAGAGCCTGGGCGCCGCCACCTTGTGCGTGGGTGCCGGCATGGGCATCGCCACCATCATCGAACGCGTCTGAGCCGCCGGAGCCACCCCCATGACTGAAGCGATTCCACAAGCCATTCACTTCCAGCTCGGCGATGACGGCATTCTGCTGGCCATCATCGACCTGCCCGGCCGGGCCATGAACGTGCTGAACAACATCACCGGCGCCGCCATCGAGACGATGGTGCAGCGCCTCGAGACCGAGCCGGCGGTGAAGGGCCTGGTGATCACCTCGGGCAAGAAGGATTTCCTGGCCGGCGCCGACCTCGAAGGCATCCGCGACATCAGCACCGCGCAGCAGGCCTTCGATCTGTCGATGGTGATGAAGCGCCAGCTGCGCCGGCTCGAGAAATGCGGCAAGCCGGCGGTGGCGGTGATCCACGGCATGTGCTTTGGCGGCGGCTTCGAGCTGACGCTGGCCTGCCACCACCGCATCGCCGTGACCGGCGCGCGGCTCGGCACGCCCGAGGTCAAGCTGGGCCTGCTGCCCGGCGGCGGTGGCACGCAGCGCCTGCCGCGCTTGATCGGCATGCAGGCGGCGCTGCCGCTGCTGTGCGAAGGCGGCGAAGTCAAGGCCGACAAGGCGCTGGCCCTGGGCATGGTGCACGCGCTGGCGCCCAGCCGCGAGGCGGCCATCGAGCAGGCCAGGGCCTGGTGCCTGGCGACGCCTAAGGCGCAGCAGCCCTGGGATGCGCCCAAGTTCCGCTATCCGGGTGGCGATTCGCGCTCGCCGGCGGTGGCGCAGATGCTGGCCATCGCCCCGGCCATGGCCGCGGCCAAGAGCTGGAACAACTACCCGGCGATCACGCACATCATGAGCTGCGTGTTCGAGGGCGGGCTGGTCGACTTCGACGCCGCGCTGCTGATCGAATCGCGCTACTTCTCGGCCTGCGTGGTCAGCCAGGAGTCACGCAACATGCTGAACACGCTGTGGTTCCAGCTCAACGCGATCAAGAAGGGCGCCTCGCGCCCGCAGGGCATCCCGGCGGCGAAGGTCAAGAAGCTGGGCATCCTGGGCGCCGGCATGATGGGCGCGGGCATCGCCTACGTCTCGGCCAAGGCGGGCATCGATTGCGTGCTGCTCGACACCACGCAGGAAGCCGCCGACAAGGGCAA
>MESD01000046.1:8586-15505 GCA_001770815.1 Burkholderiales bacterium RIFCSPHIGHO2_12_FULL_69_20 | reverse complement strand
TGGGTGGGTGCTCAAAGTGACCGAGGGCGGGATGGTAACGCCGCCCACCCGCCGCCCACCCGCTGCCCACCCGCCAACCGCAGGTGCGTCGCGCCTGTGACATTTCGCGGGTTCGCGGGGATGTCGGGCCGGCAGGCGCTGCGGTACACCGCAGGCTGTTCATCCTCTGTCCTGCCCTGGGCATCCCATGACCACCGTCGACCGTCCCCACCATGCCATCTGGCCCAAGCGGCTGCCGCGCCAGCTGGCGCTGCCCGAGACCAGCCTGTTCTTCAACCTGGAGGTCAGCGCGCGCCGCTATCCGAACAAGGCCGCCTACGTCTTCTGCGGCCAGCGCCTGAGCTTTGCGCAGCTGCTGGCGCAGGCCGAGGCGCTGGCCGGCTGGCTGCAGGCCCACGGCGTGGCCAAGGGCGACCGGGTGGCGGTGTTCATGCAGAACTGTCCGCAGTTCGTGGTGGCGGTGCATGCCGTGCTGCGCGCCGACGCGGTGGTGGTGCCGGTCAACCCGATGAACAAGGCCGACGAGTTCGTCCACTACATCACCGACCCCGGCACGACCGTGGTGCTGACCACGGCCGACCTGGCGGGCATCGTGGCCGAGGCCAGCGCCCGGCTGCCCGCCGCGCAGCAACTGCGGCACATCGTGGCCACACGCTTCACCGACGCCATGCCGGCCACGCTGGCTCCCGAGGAGGCGCCGTCCGAGGCCATCCTGCAATGGCTGCTGGCCGACCCGGCGCTGCCGGCACCGGCCCCAGGGACGCCCACACGCCTCACGCGTTGGGCCGATGCGCTGGCCGCCGGCCATGTGGCAGGGCCGCACACCGCCCAGCCCGACGACCTGGCCCTGCTGCCCTACACCAGCGGCACCACCGGCCTGCCCAAGGGCTGCATGCACAGCCACCGCACGCTGATGCACAACGTGATGAGTGGTGGCCTCTGGGGCTTCAGCACGCCCGAGTCGGTGAGCCTGGGTGTGGTGCCGATGTTCCACATCACCGGCTTCATCTACGGCTGCCTCGGGTCGGTGGCCGGCGGCAACACCACGGTGATCCTGCCGCGCTGGGACCGCGAACTGGTCGGCCGGCTGATCGCCCGCCACCGGGTGACCCACTGGACCTGCATCCCGACCATGATCATCGACCTGTTCGGCAGCCCGAACTATCCGTCGTTCGATCTGTCCAGCCTGAAGTACCTGTCGGGCGGCGGCGCAGCGATGCCGCAGGCGGTGGCCGAGCGGCTGCAGCGTGAATTCAACATCACCTTTGCCGAGGGCTACGGCCTGACCGAGACCGCCGCGCCCACGCACAGCAACCTGCCCGAGCGCGCCAAGCTGCAGTGCCTGGGCATCCCGGTGATCGGCACCGATTCGCGCATCATCGACCCCGACACGCTGCAAGAACTGCCGCAGGGCGAGACCGGCGAGATCGTCAGCCACGGGCCGCAGGTCTTCAAGGGGTATTGGGGCCACCCCGATGCGACGAAGGCCGCCTTCATCCAGATCGACGGCAAGCCGTTCTTCCGCACCGGCGACCTGGGCCGCATGGACGAGGAAGGCTACTTCTTCATCACCGACCGGCTCAAGCGCATGATCAACGCCAGCGGCTTCAAGATCTGGCCCAGCGAGGTGGAGCTGATGTTGTTCAAATGCCCGCTGGTGCAGGAGGCCTGCATCATCGCCAGCCGCGACGCCTACCGCGGCGAGACGGTGAAAGCCGTGGTGGTGCTGCGCGCCGAGGCCCGCAACACGGCCAAGCCCGAGGACATCATCGCCTGGGCCCGCGAGCACATGGCAGCCTACAAGGTGCCGCGCATCGTGGAGTTTGCCGACGCGCTGCCCAAGAGCGGATCGGGCAAGGTGATGTGGCGCCTGCTGCAGGAGAAGGAGCCGGCGGCCTGATCACCCGCGGCCCGTGGCCGGTCGCCGGCCACGTTGGGCCGAACAATGCAAAACGGTGATGCGGGTTGCCCCGCATCACCGTTTGCCCAAGCGCGCGCACGGGGGTCAAGCCCCCGCGACGATCACTTCTTGGCCGGACCTTCGCCCTTGGCCACTTCGCCAGCCTTGACGGCGGCAGCGGCTTCCTTCTTGACGTCGGCGCGGGCCTTGGTCGACTTGGCGCCAGCGCCGGGAGCCGGGCTCGGGCCCTTTTCAATGGTGCCAGCCTTCTCGGCGGCAGCGGCTTCCTTCTTGACGTCGGCGCGGGCCTTGGTCGACTTGGTGGGTGCGGTCTTGGCCGGGCCTTCGCCCTTGGCGACATCACCAGCCTTGACGGCGGCGGCGGCTTCCTTCTTGACGTCGGCGCGGGCCTTGGTCGCGTCTTGCGCGAAGGCAACCTGGGCGGTGAACAGGGCCGCAACGGCCGACAGCGTGAGCAGCGATTTCTTCATGTGACTATCTCCAACTTGATTCGATGGACGCAAGGCCGCAGCCGATGCGTGATGCTGTGCCGACGCAAACGACACCACGGCGGCATCGTGTTAACGGTACAGCTGAAGTATAGGTTGACACCCTGATTCGGCCATCTTGTGCTGGGTCAAACCCGCGTGTCGGTCGCCGCCGGGCGGGCGGGCGTCGCTTTGACGCGACAGTTGCCGCCGGGGCCGCTGTCAGAAGCCCGTGCCCGGGGTTTGCAGAAAGGCCAGTTCCTCGTCGGTGCTGGGGCGTCCCAGGGCTGCATTGCGGTGCGGAAATCGGCCGAAGCGCGCCACCACCTCAAGGTGGCGCTGGGCCCACTCGACCAGCCCGGCGCGCGCGGGCTCATCAGCGGCCAGTTGCTGGAACAGTTGCACCGCCGTGCGCTGGTGCGACAGGTCCTCGGCATGCTCGAAAGGCAGGTAGGCGAACTGCCGCTGCACGCCGCTGAGCGAGCGGTCGGCGCCCGAGGCCACCAGCGCCCGCGCGGTGTGCAGCGCCATCTCATCCCCGGCAAATGCCCGCGCGCTGCCGCGAAAGGCGTTGCGGGTGAACTGATCGAGCACGATCACCCGCGCCAGCGCCGGCAGCGGTTCGACCGGGCGGGTGAGCCAGTCGTCGATACCCCCCACCAGTGCGCGCTCGATCAGCGGGCCGAAACGATGGGCGATCTGGGCATCGAAGGCCGTGTCCTTCTTGAACCAGGCCTCGCGGGCTTGGGCGTGGCCGGGGTCGTCGGTGGGGCCGAACCAGAAGTCCAGCACCTGCAGGGCATCGGTGTGCATGGGCAGTTCAGCGGGTGGATGCCCGCCAGTGGGGTTGCGGTGGTGTGGTCAAGCGGATTCCAGCAGGTCTTGCGTTTCAGGATGGCGGCGCATGTAGGCGCGCACGTAGCTGCAGACCGGCCGCACGCGCCAGCCTTGGGCTCGGGCCTCGGCCGGCGCGGCGGCCACCAAGTCGGCGGCGATGCCGCGGCCCTGCAGCGCCGCCGGCACACCGGTGTGCACCAGATGCATCACCGGGCCGGCCGGGGCGTTCACCAAACGGTAGGTGGCTTCGCCCTGGCGGCCGTCGACCTGCGTGGTGAAGCGGCCGGCCGCGGCGTCGTGGTGGATGGTCAGGGCGGTCATGTGCAGATTCTGAGGCGATGTCAGCGCCGCTGCAGTCGCCGCCACAGGAAGGCGAACTCCAGCGCCATCATGTCGGCCTTCTGGCCGTTGTCGGCGGCGCCAGCGTGGCCGCCTTCGATGTTCTCGTAGTACAGCGGCGCATGGCCCTGCTCGAGCATGCGCGCGGCCATCTTGCGCGCGTGACCGGGGTGCACCCGGTCGTCGCGCGTGCTGGTGGTGAACAGCACCTGGGGCAGTTTCATGTCCGCCGTGACGTTCTGGTAGGGGCTGTAGCGTGCGATCCAGGCCCATTCGTCGGGCTGGTCGGGATCGCCGTACTCGGCCATCCACGAGGCGCCGGCCAGCAGCCGGTGGTAGCGCCGCATGTCGAGCAGCGGCACCTGGCAGACCACCGCGCCGAACAGCTCGGGTCGCTGCAGCATCACCGCGCCCACCAGCAGGCCGCCGTTGCTGCCGCCCTGGATGCCCAGGTGGCGCGGCTGGGTGATCTTGCGCGCGATCAGGTCTTCGGCCACGGCGGCAAAGTCGTCGTAGCTGCGCTGCTTGTGGGCCTTGGTGGCGGCCTGGTGCCAGGCCGGGCCGAATTCGCCACCGCCGCGGATGTTGGCCACCGCCAGCACACCGCCCTGCGCCAGCCAGGCGGTGCCGAAACCGGCCGAGTACCAGGGCTGCTGCGAGACCTCGAAGCCGCCGTAGCCGTACAGCAGCGTGGGGTTGGCGCCGTCCAGCGGGGTGGTCTTGGCGCTGATCAGGAAGTAGGGCACTTGGGTGCCGTCCTTCGAGGTGGCGAAGTGCTGCTCCACCTTCAGCGCGCTGCTGTCGAAGAACGCCGGCCGGGCCTTCAGCGGCTGGAGTGGGGCACCGCCGGTGTGGCCCAGCATCAGCGAGTCGGGGGTGAGGAAATCGGTGTAGCTCAGCGTATAGGCCTCGGCCAGCGCGTCCTCGCCCAGTTCGGGGTCGTGCAGCGCCTGCGCGCTCAGCGTGCCGGGGAAGGGCGCCGGGATCTCGCGCCGTTGCCAGCCGTCGCCGGTGGCCGCCGGCTGCCAGGCTTCGAGCCGGCCGGCCACGTTGTCGAGCACGTTGACCAGCACCTGGCTGCGGCTGGTGGAAAAACCCGCCAGCGAGCGCGTGGCGGTGGGCGTGAACAGCGCGGCCAGCGGCGGCATGCTGGCGGCATCCTTTGCCGCCAGGATCGCCTTCGCGTCGCCCACCAGCAGCGATCCGGCCGGCCAGCGCCGGGCGCCCACGGCCCAGTCACTGCGCAGTTGCAGCAGCGCCCGCGCGCCCCAGAAGTGGATCTCGGCGTCGCTGGGGATGTTGATGCGCCGCAGCTGGTCACCGGCCAGGATGAACTGCTCGGCGTTGTAGAAATCGGTGGACCGGGCCACCACCGTGCGCTGGTGGCCCGGTGTGCGATCGACCGCGGCTGACACCGACACGTCTTGCGCGCGGCCCTCGAACACGGTGGCCGCCGCGCTCAGGGGCTGGCCACGCCGCCAGCGCTTGATCAGCCGCGGGTAGCCTGAATCGGTCAACGTGCCGGGGCCGAAGTCGGTGCCCACCAGCAGGCTGTCGGCGCTCTCCCAGGCCACGTCGGTCTTGGCCTCGGGCAGCGTGAAGCCGTCGTCGTCGAAGCGTTTGGACCGGCTGTCGAACTCGCGCACCACGGTGGCATCGGCACCGCCGCGCGACAGCTGCACCAGGCAGCGCTGGTAGTGCGGGCCCAGGCAGGTGGCGCCGGCCCAGACCCAATTTTCGTCCTCGGCCTGGGCCAGCGCATCGAGGTCGATCACCGTCTCCCAGTCGGGCTGGGGCTGGCGGTAGCTGGCCAGCGTGGTGCGGCGCCACAGGCCACGCGGATGCTGGGCATCGCGCCAGAAGTTGTAGAGCGCCTCGCCGCGCCGGCTGACGTAGGGGATCTTGTCCGCTGAATCGAGGATGGCGCGAAAGCCGTCGCGCATCGTGGCAAAGCGCGGGTGCTGCTGCAGCACGGCGCGGGTGGCGGCATTGCGCTCGCGCACCCAGGCCAGTGCGCGCTCGCCCTGCACCTCTTCCAGCCAGAGGTGGGGGTCGCGGTCGGCCTGGGCGGTGTCAGTGGGCATGGCAGACAGGGTGGGCAGGGCGCACAGCGCGAGCATCGCGCTGACCAGCGAGGACATCGGGCTTTTCATGGTCCGCGTTCTTCATGCGTTATTGACCACCGCGCCACAGCGCTTGTGGTTGCACCTCGACCGAACCATTGCCATCGCTGACGTAGGCATGGCCGTCCTGGATGCTGATCTGCAGCTGCATCGAGCGCTGGGCCATCGCCGCCAGCGCCTGGCTCTGCTCGGACGGCAGCTGCCAGACATCGAGGTTGCGCAGTCGGCTGATCTTGTTGGCGATGCCGGCATACCAGATGGGCGCCGAGTGGCTGTAGCAGTACAGCGTGACGCGGCGTGCCTTGCCGCAGGCCTTGGCCAGGCGGCGATCGTCGGGCTGGCCCACCTCGATCCAGTGCATCAGTTGGTCGGACAGGTCCTTGTGCCACAGGTCGGGCTCGTCGGCGTCGGCCATGCCGCGGGCCAGCTGCAGCGTGCCGTGCAGGTCGTCGGTGGGCAGGTTCAGCGCAAAGGCCAGCAGCCGCACCATCAGCCGCTCTTCGGTCTCGCTGGGCTGCAATGGCAGGGTCAGCGCATGGTCGCCGTAGACGTTGCGGTCCATGTCGGCGATCTGCAGGTTGGCCTTGTAGATCGTGGCTTTGATCGCCATCGGGTGGAGGCTCCGGTTTGAGGGAAGGCGGCACTGTGCCACAGCGGGCGCCACCGGGCGCACCCCGGTGGTGCGGTTGGTGCCGGTGGCGCCAGAATCGCGCATGAGCAATCTGCAACCGCCACTGCATCGGTCGGACGGCGCGGGCCTCCGGTCGGACGGCGCGGGCCCCTCGTCGGATGGTGCGGGCCATCTGCCGGCGATCCCGGCGGAACTGGCCGCGGCACGCCTGCGAGCGCATGCCGCCAGCACGCTGCCGGCCAGCCTGGCCAGCGTGCTGGTGGCCGGCCTGCTGCTCTGGGCCACGCTCGGGCGGGTCGACGCGGCGATGCGCACGGCCTGGCTGATCACGCTGGGTGCCACGCTGGCGCTGCGCCTGGGGGTCTGGCGCGGCCACCGGCGCGAAGGCGCGGCGGCCGACGGGCCGCGCTGGTTGCTGCGCTATCGGTGGTCGATCGGATTGCATGGCCTGGCCTGGGGTGCGGCGGCAGCATTGCCGGTGTCGCTGGCCGACCCGGCCCAGCAGGCGGTGCTGTTGTTCGTGCTGGTCGGCCTGGCCGTCGGCGCGTTGACGCTGACCCTGTTCGACCCACGCGCCGGCTTTGTCTTTGCCCTGCTGGTC
>MESD01000046.1:0-8537 GCA_001770815.1 Burkholderiales bacterium RIFCSPHIGHO2_12_FULL_69_20 | reverse complement strand
CCGCCTGGCCGAGGCCGAGCGTGCCCGCGGCGCACGCGAGGCCGAGAACCTGCTGCGCCTGATCTTCGATCACGCCGGCCAGGGCATCAGCGTGTTCGACAGCCGCTTGCGCCTGCGCGCCTGGAACGCGCAGGCACTGGTCTACAACGGCTTGACGCCGTCGCAGGTGCGCGTGGGCCTGCCGATGCGCGAGTTGATCGTGTTGCTGGCCCGGCGCGGCCTGTTCGGCGCGGTGGATGCCGAGGCCGAGGCCGAGCGCCAGCTGGCCGGTCTGGCGGGCCCAGCGGACCCGGCACAAACCGGCGCCGGCGTCACCAGCACCGTGCGCCTGGTGACGCCGGACGGGCGCCACATCGAGGCGCGCCGCAGCCGCCTGCCCGACGGGGGCTTCGTGATGTTCCACGCCGACATCACCGAGCGTGAGGCCTCGCGGGCTGCGCTGGACGCGCAGCAGCGCATGCACACGCTGGTGCTCGACGCCACCGAGCAGGGCTTCTGGTACATCGACAACGACCAGCGCACCACCGACGCCAACCCGGCCATGTGCCGCATGCTGGGCCTGAGCCTGGCGCAGATGATGGGCCGCAGCATCTACGACTTCGTCGACGAGGCGAATGCCGAGATCTTTCGCGCCCATGTGCGGCTGCGCGCCGAGGGTCACGCCGAAGGCTATGAGATTGCGCTGCGGCGCAGCGACGGCGGCGTGGTGTATTGCTTCAACAACGCCACGCCGGTGCTCGATGCGCAGGGCCGCAAGGTGGGCGCGCTGGGCCTGTTCTCCGACATCAGCGCGCAGAAGCAAGCCGAGGCGCAGGTGCGCCAGGCCGGTGAGTTGCTGGCGCAGAAATCGCACGTGCTGGAGGTCACGCTCGACAGCCTGTCGCAGGGTGTGCTGAGCGTGGACGCCAGCGGGCGCTGCAATGCCTGGAACCGCCGCTTGCTCGAACTGCTGCAGATCCCTGAATCACTGATGCAATCGCGGCCGACGTTCTCCGACCTGCGCCGCCATCAGCTGGAACAAGGCCACTTCGGTGCCCGGCTGGAGCGTTTGGACGACGCCGGCCGCACCAGCGTGCAGCGCTTTTTGCAGGGTGAACCCGAATCACTGGCCGAGCGCTACCAGCGCATCCGCGACGATGGCCGGGTGCTGGAAATCGTCTCGCACTTTGCCGCCGATGGCGGCATGGTGCGCACCTACACCGACATCACCGAACGCCAGGCCGCCGAAGCCGCGCTGATCGCCGCGCGCGACGAGGCCGAGCAGGCCCGCGAAGAGGCCGAGCGTGCCAACCGCGCCAAGTCTGACTTTCTCTCGCGCATGTCGCATGAGCTGCGCACGCCGATGAACGCCATCCTCGGCTTCGGCCAGCTGCTGGAGGCCGACAGCGCCGATCCGCTGAGCCCGGGCCAGGCGCAACGTGTGCAGGCGCTGCTGCGTGGCGGCGACCACCTGCTGGTGCTGATCAACGAGGTGCTGGACATCGCCCGCATCGAGGCCGGCACCCTGCAATTGACGCTGCAGCCGGTGGACGTGGCGGCCCTGGCGCGCGATGCGCTGGCCCTGGTGCAGCCGGTGGCGCAGGCGCGCGGCGTGACCCTGTCGCTGGCGGTGGTGCCGCCAGAGGGGGCGGCAGATGGTGCTTGCAGTGCCCTGGCCGACGCCACGCGGCTGCGCCAGGTGCTGCTGAACCTGTTGTCCAACGCCATCAAGTTCAACCGCACGGCGGGGCAGGTGCGCGTGCTGTGCCGCGCCACGCCGCAGGCGCTGTGGCTGGAGGTGGCCGACCAGGGGCCCGGCATCGCGCCGCACCAGCTGCCCAAGCTGTTCCAGGCCTTCGAGCGGCTGGACGTGGACGGTGCGATCGAGGGCACCGGCATCGGCTTGGCGCTCAGCCGCAGCCTGATGGGCCTGATGCAGGGCGAGATCGGTGTGCACAGCGTGCCGGGTGAAGGCAGCGTGTTCTGGCTGCGCCTGCCCAGCGCTGGCGATGCCCGCGCACCGCTGGCGATGGCCGACGCACCGCCGGTGCCATTGGTGCAGGCGTCTCGCCCGCGGGTCTTGTACATCGAGGACAACGAGGTCAACCAGTTGCTGATGGCGGGCATGCTGGATCACCGGCCGGCCATCGGCTTGCGCATGGCCTCGCATGGCGAAGCTGGTCTGGCCATGGCCGCGGCCGAGCCGCCCGATCTGGTGCTGCTGGACATCCAGCTGCCCGACATCGATGGCCACGAGGTGCTGCGGCGGCTGCGCACGCTGCCGGCCTTGCGCGACACGCCGGTGATCGCGGTCAGCGCCAATGCCATGCCCGATGACCTGGAGGCCGCGCGGCTGGCCGGCTTTGCCGACTACCTGACCAAGCCGCTGGACCTCAAGCGCCTGCTGGCGGTGGTGGACGCGCACCTGGCGCGCCGGGCCTGAGCCGCAGCAGGGGCGCGGCGCGCGCCGCCTTCAGGCCGGCTGGTAGGCCAGCCGCACGTAGATCGGCGCGAAGGCCTCGGCCTGGGTGATCTCGAGCAGGCGCTCGCGCGCCAGCTCCAGCATCGCGATGAAGGTGACCACCAGCACCGGCGTGCCGCGCGACGCATCGAACAGCTCGTGGAACTCGACGAAGCGCCGACCGCCCAGCGTGCGCAGCACGATGCTCATGTGCTCGCGCACCGACAGCTGCTCGCGGCTGATGCGGTGGTGTTGGTTGAGCTTGGCGCGCTTGAGGATGTCGGCCCAGGCCTCTTGCAGATCGAGCACATGCACGTCGGGGAAGCGCGTCACCAGGCTCTGCTCGATGTGCACCTGCGCGCGCAGGAAGTCGCGGCCGATCACCGGCAACTGGTCCAGCCGGGCGGCGGCCAGCTTGATCTGTTCGTATTCGAGCAATCGGCGCACCAGCTCGGCGCGCGGATCGGGGCCTTCGGCGCCGTCGTCGGTCTTGCGCGGCGGCAGCAGCATGCGCGACTTGATCTCGATGAGCATCGCCGCCATCAGCAGGTATTCGCTGGCCAGCTCGAGGTTGTGCTGGCGGATCTGGTCGACGTAGGTCAGGTACTGGCGCGTCACGTCGGCCAGCGGGATGTCGAGGATGTTGAAGTTCTGCCGGCGGATCAGGTAGAGCAGCAGGTCCAGCGGGCCTTCGAAGGCTTCGAGGAAGACCTCCAGTGCATCTGGCGGGATGTACAGGTCGGTCGGCATGCGAAACAGCGGCTCGCCGTACAGCCGGGCCAGCGCCACGCGGTCGACCGGCAGCGTGGCGGCATCGGCCACCAGGGCCGCGCCGTCGTCGGCAGGCAGCGGCGGCAGCGCGCTCACCGGCGGCGGGGCGGGCGGCAGCACCGACGGGCCGTCCGTCAGCGCGGCTTGGGCCGCGAGAAGTACACGTAGGGCGCCTGCGGCACCTTGGCAGCGCTGAAGTCGGCCTGCGTGTCGCGGTCGAGTTGCTTGTCCCACAGCAGGGCGCGGCCGGCGCGCTGCTCGGCCTCGAGCGAGGGCTTCTTGGCCTTGAGGTCACCGATGAAGTTGGTGACGTCGGAGGTGTAGGGCTTCCAGAAGAACGGCATGGCGGCAGGCCTTGGGCAGGATCAGGGACAACCCGGTAGTTTACGGCCGGCGGTGATGCGCGGCGGCCAGCGGCGTGGCACGATGCGCCGCATGGCGACCGAAATCGAACTGAAGTTCCGCATCCTGCCCGATCGGCTGGCCGCCGTGCGCCGGGCCGTGGCCACTGCCTCGGCCCGGGTGCAGCCGCTGGCGGCGGCCTACTTCGACACCCCTGGCGAGCACCTGGCCCGCTCCCGCGTGGCGCTGCGGCTGCGGCGCGAGGGTGCGGTGTGGGTGCAGACACTCAAGGCCGAAGGCGCCAGCGCGATCCAGCGGCTGGAGCACAACGTGCCGCTGGGTGCGGCCGCTGATGCGGGTGTGGTGCCGGCGCTGGACCTGCGCCGCCACGATGGCACCGAGGCCGGCGCGGCGTTGCGCCGTGTGCTGGCCGAGGTGGGCGACGGGACGGCGCTGGCCGAGCGCTACGCCACCGACATCCAGCGCACCAGCCGGTTGCTGCGCAGCGGCGGCGCACGCATCGAACTGGCGCTGGACGAAGGGGTGATCCGCGCCGGCGGGCGCCGCCTGGCCGTCTGCGAGCTGGAGTTCGAGCTGCTGGACGGCCCGCCGCAGGCCTTGCTGGCGCTGGCGGCGCGCTGGGTGAATCGATTCGGCCTGGTGCTGGACGTGCGCAGCAAGAGCGAGCGCGGCCACCTGCTGGCCGCGGGCCGGCCCGCCAGCCCGCCGACCCTGGGCGCGGCGCCGCGGCTGACGGCGCGCGCTGCCCCGGCGCAGGCGCTGGCCACGATGTTGACCGCGGCCCTGCGCCCGGTGTTGGCCAATGCCAGCGTGCTGGCCGATGCCGACATCACCGACGCGGTGGCCGCCGATGCCGAGTACCTGCACCAGTTGCGCGTGGGGCTGCGGCGCGTGCGCAGCGTGCTGGCGGTCTTCGGGCCGCTGCTGCCGCCGGCGGTGGTGGCGCTGGCCCCGGCGCTGGCGGCGCTGTTCGATGCGCTGGGCGATCAGCGCGACCGCGATGCGCTGGCCGAGGCACTGTGGCCGGCCCTGACCGCAGCGGGCGCGCCGCTGGTGGAACTGCCGCCGGCCGCGCCCGCCGCCAACGCGCCGAGCCTGACCGACAGGCTGGCCGCCCGCGATACGCAGCGCCTGTGGCTGGCTCTGCTGGGGGCCGGCTGGCCGCCCGAGCCGTCAGCCGAGGCGGCGCCTGTGCGTGCCGCCCCCGCGCTGCGCGCTGCGCTCGGCACGGCGCTGGGTGCGTTGCATCGGCAGGTGCGGCGCGACGCGGCGCGCTTGGCCACGCTGGACGAGCCGCGGCGCCACCGGCTGCGCCGCCGCATCAAGCGGCTGCGTTATGCCACCGAACTGAGCTCGACCCTGTGGCCGGCCAAGGCGACGACGGCCTTCCTTCGCCGGCTGCAACGCGCGCAGACAGCGCTGGGCGACGATCAGGACGCGCTGATGGCGACCACGCTGTACCGCTCACTGGCCGCATCAGACCCCCGCGCCTGGTTTGCCGTGGGTTGGCTCACGGCGCACCGCGAGGCACTGGCCGCACCTTGTGCAAGTGCGTTGGCACGGCTGGCGCGCCAGCCGGCGCCCTGGCGAAATGCCTGAACGACTGGCCGCTCGACCCGGTCACAAGGTGTGAAAGAACCGTCGCGAGCGGTCCGAGGTTGCGTCGAGTAGCGCAGCCGTACACCCGTACGGCGAGCAACGCAGACGCAAGATCGGACCGCGCAGCAGGTTCGTTCACACCTTGTCAGCGCACTCGCATGCCGGGTTGGGCGCCGGGGCCGGGCTCGAGCACGAAGATGCCCGGGGCGGCCTTCTCGTCGCCATGGCTGGCGGCCAGCACCATGCCCTCGCTGACGCCGAACTTCATCTTGCGCGGCGCCAGGTTGGCCACCATCACGGTGAGCTTTCCGATCAACTGCTCGGGCGCGTAGGCGCTGCGGATGCCGGAGAACACGTTGCGCGTCCACCCTTCGCCCACGTCCAGCGTCAGCCGCAGCAGCTTGGTGCTGCCCTCGACCAGCTCGGCGTTGACGATCTTCGCCACCCGCAGATCCACGGCACTGAAGGCATCGATGCCGATCTCGGCGGCGATGGCCTCACCGCCCGGCAAGGCCGGCGCCGCCACCACCGGCTCGGCCGGCGTGATCAGCGCCTCCACCTTGGCCGCATCCACCCGCTGCATCAGGTGCTTGTAGTCGGCGATGCGGTGGCTGCCCAGCGCGCGCTCGGCATCGGCAAACTGCAGCGCCGGCACCTGCAGGAAGGCCTCGACCTGGGCGGCCAGCGCCGGCAGGATGGGCTTCAGGTAGATGGTCAGCAGGCGGAAGGCTTCGATGCACACCGAGCACACGTCCTGCAGCGTGGCCAGCTTGGCGGCGTCGTCACCGGCCAACTTGGCCAGCTCCCAGGGCTTGTGCTGGTCGACGTATTCGTTGACCCGGTCGGCCAGCAGCATGGTCTCGCGCACCGCCTTGGCGAACTCGCGGCCGAGGTACAGCGCCTCGATGGCGGCGCGCTGGGCGCGCAGGCCGTCGAGCAGCACGCGGCCTTCCACGCCCAGGTCGGCCGACAGGTGGCCGCCGAAGCGCTTGGCGATGAAGCCCGCCGCGCGGCTGGCGATGTTGATGTACTTGCCCACCAGGTCGCTGTTGACGCGGGCGATGAAGTCGTCAGGGTTGAAGTCGATGTCCTCGACCCGGGCGCTCAGCTTGGCGGCGATGTAGTAGCGCAGCCACTCGGGGTTGAGGCCCAGCTCCAGGTACTTCAGCGGGCTGATGCCGGTGCCGCGGCTCTTGCTCATCTTGTCGTTGTTGACGGTGAGAAAGCCGTGCACGTGGATGTGGTCGGGCACCTTGCGGCCGCTGAAATGCAGCGTGGCCGGCCAGAACAGCGTGTGGAAGGTGACGATGTCCTTGCCGATGAAGTGCACCTGCTCCAGCTCGGGGTCGGCCAGGTAGGCGTTCACGTCCTCGCCGCGCTTGGCGAACAGGTTCTCCAGCGAGGCCAGGTAGCCGATCGGCGCGTCCAGCCAGACGTAGAAATACTTGCCCGGCGCATCGGGGATCTGGATGCCGAAGTAGGGCGCGTCGCGGCTGATGTCCCAGTCACCCAGGCCGGCCTTGCCGTTCTCGTCGCGCACGAACCATTCGCGCACCTTGTTGGCCACCTCGGGCTGCAGCTTGCCGTCCTGCGTCCATTGCTCCAAGAACGCGACGCAGCGCGGATCGCTGAGCTTGAAGAAGAAGTGCTCGCTGGTCTTGAGCACCGGCGTGGCGCCCGACAGCGCCGAGTACGGGTTCTTCAGGTCGGTGGGCGCGTAGACCGCGCCGCAGTTCTCGCAGTTGTCGCCGTACTGGTCTTTCGTGCCGCACTTGGGGCATTCGCCCTTGATGAAGCGGTCGGGCAGGAACATGCCCTTCTCGGGATCGAAGAACTGCTCGATGGTGCGCGTCTCGATCAGGCCGTTGGCCTTGAGCTTGAGGTAGATGTCCTGCGCCAGGCGGTGGTTCTCGGGGCCGTCGGTGGAGTGCCAGTTGTCGAAGGCGATGTGAAAGCCGTCGAGGTACTGCGCCCGGCCGGCGGCGATGTCGGCGACAAACTGCTGCGGCGTCTTGCCGGCCTTTTCGGCGGCGATCATGATCGGCGCGCCGTGGGCGTCGTCGGCGCAGACGAAATTGACCTGCGCGCCCATCATGCGCTGCGCCCGCACCCAGGTATCGGCCTGAATGTACTCCATCATGTGGCCGATGTGGAAGGCCGCGTTGGCGTAGGGCAGGGCGGTGGTGACGAAGAGCTTGCGCGGCATGGGGCCATCCAGGGGAAACAGCCCTCGATTCTAGGACGTGAGGTCGACCGGCCCGCCGCCGCCAAGGCCATGCCGCGGGGGGTGTCGCGCCGGCTCCGCTAGACTCGTGCCCACTTTCCGTGCCTGGGTGCTGCTGTGCTCGGTGCCCTGGCCTTTCACCCCCCACTGCCGCCCCCGCCCATGACCGCCGTCACCGAAGCCGCCCTGCTGGAAGCCCTGAAGACCGTCGTCGACCCCCACACCGGCCGCGACTTCGTCTCCGCCCGCCAGGTGAAGAACCTGAAGATCGACGGCGACGAGGTGGCCTTCGACGTGGAAATGGGCTACCCCGCCAAGAGCCTGTTTGCCGGGCTGCGCCGGCAGTTCGTGGCGGCCGCGCGCACGGTGCCGGGCGTGGGCAACGTCAGCGTCAACGTGACCAGCAAGATCACCGCGCACGCGGTGCAGCGTGGCGTGCAGCTGCTGCCGGGGGTGAAGAACATCATCGCCGTGGCCTCGGGCAAGGGCGGCGTGGGCAAGAGCACCACCGCGGTGAACCTGGCGCTGGCGCTGGCCGCCGAGGGCGCCACCGTGGGCGTGCTCGACGCCGACATCTACGGCCCCAGCCAGCCGATGATGCTGGGCATCAGCGGACGGCCCGAGAGCATCGACGGCCAGACCATGGAGCCGATGCAGGGCCACGGGCTGCAGGTGGCATCGATCGGCTTCCTGGTCGATGCCGACCAGGCCATGATCTGGCGCGGCCCGATGGCCACCCAGGCGCTGGATCAACTGCTGCGCCAGACCAACTGGAAGGACGTGGACTACCTGATCGTCGACATGCCCCCGGGCACCGGCGACATCCAGCTGACGCTGAGCCAGCGCGTGCCGATCACCGGCGCCATCATCGTGACGACGCCGCAGGACATCGCGCTGCTCGACGCCAAGAAGGGCTTGAGCATGTTCGAGAAGGTGGGCGTGCCCATCCTCGGGCTGGTGGAGAACATGGCGGTGCACATCTGCACGAACTGCGGCCACGTCGAGCACATCTTCGGCGCCGACGGCGGCAGGAAGATGGCCGCGCAGTACGGCCTGGAATACCTGGGCGCCCTGCCGCTGACCATGAGCATCCGCGAGCAGGCCGATTCGGGCCGGCCCACCGTGGTGGCCGACCCCGAT
>MESD01000045.1 GCA_001770815.1 Burkholderiales bacterium RIFCSPHIGHO2_12_FULL_69_20 | reverse complement strand
CAAGAGCACCGGCGACGGCATCCACGCGGCCTTTGCCGAGGCCGGCCAGGCGCTGGCCGCGATGCTGCAGTTGCAGCAGGCGCTGGCCGATGCCGCCGCGGCCGGTGGCCTGCCGCTGGCGGTGCGCTGCGGCCTGCATGCGGGCACCAGCCAGGCGCGTGACCGTGATTACTTCGGCCCCGAGGTCAACCGCGCCGCGCGCATCATGGCCGCCGCGCATGGCGGGCAGATGCTGGTGTCACAGGCGGTAGCCGACCAGCTGGCGTCACAGCTGCCGGCCGGTGTGACCCTGCGCGACCTGGGCGCCGTGCGGCTGAAGGACCTGCCGCGGCCGGAGCGGCTGTGGCAGGTGGTGGCGCCGCCGCTGCGCAGCGAGTTCCCGGCGCTGCGCTCGCTGCAGGCCACGCCGCACAACCTGAGCGCGCCGCTGAACCGCTTCATCGGCCGCGAGGCGGTGCAGGCCGAACTGGCCGCGTTGCTGCAACAACACCGGCTGGTCACGCTGCTGGGCACCGGGGGCATCGGCAAGTCGCGGCTGTCGGTGCAGCTGGGCGCCACGCTGCTCGATCGTTTTGCCGATGGTGTGTGGCTGGTCGAGCTGGCGTCGGTGGCCGACCCCGATCGGGTGCCGCAGGCCGTGGCCGCGGCGCTGGGCCTGCGCGAGCAACCGGGGCAGGCGCTGGCGGATGCACTGCGGGCCTTTGTCGCCGACCGGCAGCTGCTGCTGATCCTGGACAACTGCGAGCATCTGCTGGCGGGTGCCGCGGCGCTGGCCAAGGCGTTGCTGCAGGCCGGCCCGCAACTGCGGCTGCTGGCCACCAGCCGCGAGGTGCTGCGTGTGGCTGGCGAACTGGCCTACCCGGTGCCGGCCCTCACGCTGCCGGCGCTGCCGCGTGACGGCCGGCCCGCGCCGGCGCCCGACGAGTTGCTGCAGCACGAGGCCGTGCGCATGTTTGCCGACCGCGCCGCCAGTGCGCTGCCGGCCTTCCGCATCGACGCCGACAACGCGGCCGCGCTGGTCGAGATCTGCCACCGGCTCGACGGCATCCCGCTGGCGCTGGAGCTGGCCGCGGCCCGGGTGCGCACGCTGCCGCTGCCGGCCATTGCCGAGCGGCTGCGCCGCAGCTTCCAGCTGCTGAGCACACGCGACGCCACGGTGGCGCCGCGCCAGCGCACGCTGCAGGTGCTGATCGACTGGAGCCACGACCTGCTGGGCCCGGATGAACGCCGGCTGTTCCGCCGGCTGGCGGTGTTTGCCGGCGGCTGGACGGTGGACGCGGCCGAGGCGGTGTGTGCTGACGACACCGCCTTGCCCGCCGATGCGGTGCTGGACGGCTTGTCGCAGCTGGTGGAGAAATCGCTGGTGATCACCGTGCCGGGTGCGGGCGCCGATGGCCACCGCTACCGCTTGCTGGAAACCGTGCGCCTGTACGCCGCGGTCCGGCTGGCCGACGTGGATGAATCAGCCGAGGCGGCCGTGCACGACCGGCACCTGGCCTTCTACGGCGGCCTGGCCGAGGCTGCGCGCGCCCATCTCGGTGGTCCCGATCAAGCCGCCTGGCTGGCCCGCCTGGACGCCGAGCGCGACAACCTGCTGGCGGCACAAGCCCATGCCGCGCAGTCGCCCGATGGTGCCGAGCCCGGCCTGCGCCTGGCCGGCGCGCTGCGCACCTACTGGATCAACCGCGGCCTGCCCACGCTGGGGCTGGCCGGCCAGCGCGGCGCACTGGCCCATCCCGCGGCGCAGGCGGGTGATCTGGCGCGGGCGCGTGGCCTGTTCCACGCCGGGCAGCTGTGCATCTGCCTGGGCCGGCATGCCGAGGCGCGCGAGGACCTGGAAGCCTGCGTGGCCATCGTGCGCGCTCTGGGCGAGGCCGCGCCGATGGCCGCAGCGCTGCAGCCGCTGGGCACGGTGTACGCGGCGCTGGGTGATGCCGCGCGTGCCCGGGGCTGCTTCGAGGAGGCGGTGGCGGCCGAGCGCCGGCTGGGCCGGCCGCGCCAGTTGGCCGCCGCGCTGGTGGCGCTGGCCTTGTGGTTTGCCCAGCAGCAGCAGGCCGACGCGGCTGAGCCGCTGTACCTGGAGGCGCTGGCCCTCGCCCGCGAACAGGGTGACGACGACGCGGTGGCCACCACCTTGCTGAACCTGGCGATGCTGGCGATGGCGCGTGGCCAGTGGCAGGCCGCCGTGCCGGGGCTGCTGGAGGCGCTGGCGCTGACCCAGCGGGCCGGCTCCCTGCCACTGATGCTGAGCGTGTTCGATCTGGCCTGCAGCCTGGCCGTGGCCCGACAGGACTGGGCGCATGCCACGTTGTGGCGGCAGGCCGCCGAGGTGGTGTGCCAGCGCACCGGACTGCACCGCGAGGCCGCCGATGCCGCGTTTCTGGCGCCCTGGCTGGGTTTGCTGCGCGCTGCGCCACCGGCGCTGCAGACCGCCACCGATGACCCCGATCCGCAGGCGCTGCTGTCGCACCTGCAACAGTGGCTGGGCGCGTTGCCGGCCCAGCCGCCGGGGCTCAATCAAAATCGTTGATGATGCGCGGGTCCAGCGCGGGCAGCGGCTTGCCATCTTGCAGCGCGCGCACGGTGTACTTGTATTCGGCGCCCCGCGAGTTGCGGTTCAGGCAGCTGAACTCGTTGGGCTTGGCGCCGGGTGCGCAGCGGAACTCGTCGGTCTCCACGCCGGCGCTGCCGCCGTTGGCCGACAAGCGCTCGATCACGATGCCGTCCTTCGGAAAGCTGTAGCGCCCGTCGGCCGGCAGCCGCCAGGTGATGGTGACCGCACCCTGCGCCTTGTAGTAGCGCAGCGGTTCCTGGTTGACGCTGAGCCGGCCCTTGTCGTCGACCAGCACACGGGGGTTGGCCGGGTCGGCCATGCGGGCGCCACCTTGATGTTGGCGGTGGTGCAGGCCGCAACCGGCCAGCAGCAGCGGCAGCAGCGCCGCGGCCACCAGCGCCGCACGGGTGAATGGTTTTCTTGTCGTCATGCCGTCCTCGATCGGTGGGTGGGCGCCATCGCCCGTTGCGCTTTATACCGGGCCGCGGCCAGCGGCGCCTTCCCCAGGATCACCACTGCGCGCGCCGCTGGCCCGGGCCTGCGACGCAAAATCATCGGTTCCGACGACGCCCCGCGCCGCTGGCGCGACCAACAATCGCCGGCATCCCCATCGTCGACATCGAGGAGCACTTCCATGGCTGAAGCCTATATCGTGGCCGCCGCACGCGTTGCCGGCGGCAAGCGCAACGGCAAACTCTCGGGCTGGCACCCGGCCGACCTGGCCGCCAGCGTGCTGGACGCGCTGATCGCGCGCACCGGCTGCGACCCCGCGCTGGTCGAGGACGTGATCATGGGCTGCGTCGGCCAGGCCGGCGAGCAGGCCACCAACATCGCCCGCAACGCGGTGCTGGCCTCGAAGCTGCCCGAATCGGTGCCCGCCACCTCGGTGGACCGGCAATGCGGCTCGTCGCAGCAGGCGCTGCATTTCGCCGCGCAGGCGGTGATGTCGGGCAGCATGGACATCGTCATCGCCGCCGGCGTCGAGAGCATGTCGCGTGTGCCGATGGGCATGCCGTCCACGCTGCCGGCCAAGAACGGCCTGGGCTTCTACGTCAGCCCGAACATGCAGGCGCGCTACCCTGGTGTGCAGTTCAGCCAGTTCATCGGCGCCGAGATGCTGGTCAAGAAGTACGGCCTGACCCGCGACGAGCTGGACGCCTTTGCATTGCAGAGCCATCAGCGCGCCATCGCCGCCACCCGCGGCGGCGCTTTCACGAAAGAGATCGTGCCGGTGGCCGTGCGCATGAACGACGGCACCGAGACCGGCGAGTTGCACACCGCCGACGAAGGCATCCGCTTCGACGCCTCGATCGAGAGCATCGGCAGCGTCAAGCTGCTGCAGGAGGGCGGCGCGCTGACGGCCGCCAGCGCCAGCCAGATCTGCGACGGCTCGGCCGGCCTGATGGTGGTCAACGAGCGTGGCCTCAAGGCGCTGGGCGTGGCCCCGCTGGCGCGGGTGCACCACATGTCGGTGATGGGCCACGACCCGGTGATCATGCTCGAGGCGCCGATCCCGGCCACCGAGCGCGCCCTCAAGCGCGCCGGCATGAAGATCGACGACATCGACCTCTTCGAGGTCAACGAGGCCTTTGCCAGCGTGCCCGTGGCCTGGCAGAAGACGCTGGGCGCCGATCCGGCACGTCTCAACGTCAACGGCGGCGCGATCGCGCTGGGCCATCCGCTGGGCGGCAGCGGCGCCAAGCTGATGACCACCCTGGTGCATGCGCTGATGGCCCGCGGCAAGCGCTACGGCCTGCAGACCATGTGCGAAGGCGGCGGCCTGGCCAACGTCACCATCATCGAACGGCTCTGATCCGGTGACCGGCGCGATGCGCGAGCCTGGCGCGCCGGCGCCTGCATGGCAATCCACGCTGGAACCCGCGCTGGCCGCCGCACTGACCGAGGCCGGGTTGGCCGGCGCGGTGGTGCAAGGCCTGACGCGCCTGTCGGGCGGCGCCAGCCAGCAGACCTGGGCTTTCGAACTGCTGAGGGGCAGCCAGTCGCGCCCGCTGATCCTGCGCCGCTCGCCCCCGGGCGCCGCCGAGCGCAACAGCGGCGGCGCCGGCCTGGCGGCCGAAGCGCTGCTGATCGCGCGCGCGGCCCGCGCCGGCGTGCCGGTGCCCGAGGTGGTGTGCGTGCTGCAGGCCCACCACGGCCTGGGCGATGGCTTCATCATGCAGCGCCTGCCGGGTGAAACGCTGGGCCGGCGCATCGCCGCTGCGCCGCGGCCGGTGCTGGCGCGGCAATGTGGCGAGGCGCTGGCGCGCATCCATGCGCTGCCGCTGGCGGACTTGCCACCCTTGCGCCGCACCCAGCCACGCACCGAGGTCGACCATTTGGCCGGCTGGCACGCCCGCCACGGCACGGTGCGGCCGGTGTTCCAGCTGGCGCTGCGCTGGCTGGCCGATCACGCACCGGCCGACGTGGCGCCGGCGCTGGTGCACGGTGACTTCCGCAACGGCAACCTGATGGTGAATCTGCACGCCGAGGGCGGCGCCCTGGTGGGCGTGCTCGATTGGGAGCTGGCGCACTTCGGCGATCCGATGGCCGACCTGGGCTGGCTGGGTGGCGCCTCGTGGCGCTTCGGTGCGAGCGCTCGGCCGGTGGGCGGCTTCGGCCAGTGGCAAGCCCTGTTCGATGGTTATGCCGCCGCCGGTGGCCGGGTCGACCGCGCGCGCGTGCACTGGTGGCAGGTGCTGGGCACGCTGCGCTGGGGCGTCATCTGCGAGAGCATGGGCCACGCCTGGTCCACCGGCGCCGAGCCGGTGATGGAGAAGGCGGCGATCGGCCGCCGCGCGTCCGAAACCGAGATCGACCTGCTCGAACTGCTGCTGCCACGCAGCGCAACCGCCTGAGCCCCCCAATGCAAGACGCCCCCACCCCCGAACAACTGCTGGCCGCCGTGGCCCGCTACCTGCGTGACGAGGCCGGGCCGGCCTTGGCCGGCCATGGTGACAACGCGCTGGCCTATCACGCCCGCGTGGCGGCCAACATGCTCGACACCGTGCGCCGCCAGGGCCTGCTGGCGCCCGCCGCCGACGCCGCCGAGCGCGCCCGTCTGCAAACGCTGCTGGGCAGTGCGGACGACGACCTGGCCATCCTCAACCGCCAGCTGGCCGAGGCCTTGTCGCAAGGCCGGCTCGATGGCACCCAGCCCGCGCTGGCCGATCATCTGTGGCGCACCACCTTCGACAAGCTGGCCGTCGATCAACCGGGCTACGACACCTACCGCCGGCTGGCCGACCCACCACCCAGCCCCGACGCCTGATCCGCGGGCGCAACGCCTGCCGACCCTCTTCAGAAAGCAACCCCCGACATGAGCGACCACGCCCACCCCCTGGTGCAGGTGCAACGCGACGGCGACATCGCCATCGTCACGCTGGACCACCCCGCGCGCCTGAACCCGATCAGCGCGGTGCTGCAGGCCAGCCTGCGCCGCGTGCTGGCCGATCTGGCGGCCGATAACGCGGTGCGCGCCATGGTGCTGACCGGCGCCGGCCGGGCCTTCTGCTCGGGCGCCGACCTGAGCGGCATGCTCCCCGACGACGGCAGCGGTCGCAGCCGTGGCCAGCAGGCGGCCGACGCGATGCATGCGATGACCAACCGCATGGTGCTCGACCTGCGTGAGCTGCCGATGCCCGTGGTCTGCGCCATCAACGGCGTGGCCGCTGGCGGTGGCCTGGGGCTGGCGCTGGCTGGCGACGTGGTGCTGGCCGCCCGCTCGGCCTACTTCTACCTGCCCTTCATGGCCAAGCTGGGCATCGTGCCGGATGTGGGCAGCACCTGGTTCTACCAGCGCCTGCTGGGCAGCGGCCGGGCGACGGCACTCACCCTGCTGGGCGACCGGCTGCCGGCCGACAAGGCCGCCGCCTGGGGCTTGGTGTGGGACTGCGTGGACGACGCCCAACTGATGCCCGAGGCGCTGGCCATCGCACGCCGGCTGGCCGCGCTGCCGGCGCATGCCGCGCTGGAAACCCGCCGCGCCTACGACGCCGCGGCCGGCAACACCCTGGCCGAGCAACTGGCCTACGAGGCCGAGCGCCAGCGCGAGCTGCTCGACACCCCCGCCTTCGAGGAAGGCGTGCGTGCGTTCCTGGAGAAGCGCCCGCCGAGCTTCGCGCCGCGCGGCGGTTGAGCGCATCGGCGCAGGCGCCTGGCCTGCCGCGAGGGACCAGGCCGCGCGGGGCCATGCCCTCGCGCCACGCCATGACCCACAATCGGCGCGCCATGAGCCAGCGCCCCGTGCCCACTCCTCCCTCGGCGGCCGCCACGCCCGGCTCGATCCAGGCGGCGCTGCGGCACGAGGGCTTCCGCAAGCTGTGGCTGGCCAGCGGCATCTACTTCATCGCCAATGCCATGCACGGCATGGCCGCCTCGTGGCTGATGGTGGAGCTGACCGGCTCGTCGTTCCTGGCCGCGTTGGTGCAGACGGCGGTGTTCCTGCCGATGTTCGTGCTGGCGCTGCCGGCCGGCGTGCTGGCCGACACCACCGACCGCGCCAAGCTGATCCTCATCGCGCTGGGGGTGCAGGCGCTCTCGGTGGTGGTGCTGGCGGCACTGCTGCTGGCCGGCTGGGCGGGCCCCGGCACGCTGCTGGTGTTCACCTTCATCAGCGGCTGCTGCACCGCGATGATGTCGCCGGCGTGGAACTCGGCGGTGGGCGAGATCCTGCCGCGCGACGAGCTGCCGCAGGCCATCATCGCGATGAGCATTGCCTACAACGGCGCGCGCGCGCTGGGCCCGGCCTTCGCCGGCCTGGTGTTCGGCCTGGCCAGCGCGGTGGGTGGTGTGCTGGTGGGCGGCGGCACGGTGTTTGCGCTGGCGGTGGCTGGCACGCTGGTGCTGGCCTGGGCCATCCACCGGCGCCCGCCCAAGCCGCATCCGCCCACGCGCCTGCCGCCCGAGCGGCTGTGGGGCGGCACGCTGGCCGGGCTGCGTTATGCCTGGCATGCCGAGACCATCCTCGCGCAGCTGGTGCGCACGGCGGCCTACAGCGCGGCGGGCTCGGCCTTGTGGGCGCTGCTGCCGGTGATCGGCCAGCAGCGGCTGGGCCTGGGCGCCGCGGGTTTCGGCGGGCTGATGGCCTGCCTGGGCACCGGCGCGGTGGCCGCCGGGCTGATGCTGGGCCGCCTGCGCCAGCGCCTGGGGCTGGAGCCGCTGGTGCGCATCAGTTGCGTGGTCTTCGCCGCGGTGATGGCGGTGGCCGCGTTGTCGCGCTGGGCGCTGCCGGTCTACATCGCGCTGGTGCTGGGGGGCGGCGCGTGGATGAGCGCGATGAGCACCTTCAACACCGCCACCCAGACCAGCGCGCCGCCCTGGGTGCGTTCACGCGCCACGGCGATGCACGTGCTCAGCGCGCTGGGCCCGTTTGCACTGGGCTCGGCCTTCTGGGGCGCGGTGGCCGGGCTGGCGGGCCTGCAGGGCGCGCTGGTGGCCGCGGCCGCGCTGATGCTGGGCAACCTGCTGCTGGCGCGGCGTTTTCCGCTGCGCATGGGTGCGCCGCACGAGGTGACGCAGGCGCCGTTCAAGGACCTGCTGATGGCCGACGAGCCCGACCACGAGGCGGGCCCGGTGGCGGTGGAGCTGAGCTACCGCATCCGCCCCGAGCAGGCCGAGGCTTTCCTGGCCCTGGCCACGCAGCTGAAGGGCCCGCGCCGGCGTGACGGCGCCACCTTCTGGCGCATCTACCGCGACCTGGACGACCCCAGCCGCTATGTCGAGCGCTTCATCGTCACCAGCTGGGCCGCCTACCTGCACCAGCGTGCCCGCGCCACCATGGCCGACCAGGGCATCGAAGCCCAGCTGCGTGCGATGGTGCTGCCCGGCGAGCGCGTGGTGATGCAGCATTACATCGCGGAGCGATAGCCCTCAGGCCAGGTGCGCCGCGGCCAGCAGCTCGCGCGTGTAGGGCTGCTGCGGTGCGTCGAACAGCGCCAGCGTCTCGCCTTCTTCGACCACGTCGCCGTTTTGCATCACCATCACGCGGTGCGCCATCGCGCGGATCACCGCCAGATCGTGGCTGATGAAGACGTAGCTCATCCCGTGGCGCTGCTGCAGCTCGGCCAGCAGTGCCAGCACCTGCTGCTGCACCGAGACATCCAGCGCCGAGGTGGGCTCGTCGAGCACCAGGATCTCGGGCGCCAGCACCACCGCGCGGGCGATGGCGATGCGCTGGCGCTGGCCGCCTGAAAACTCATGCGGGTAACGCTGCAGCACGCCCTGCACGCCGTTGCGCGCCGACAGGCCCACTTCGTCGAGCATCGCCAGCACTTTCTGCTCGCGCTGCGCCTTGTTCAGCTCGGGGTGGTGCAGGGCCAGGCCTTCGTCGACGATCTGGCCCACCGTCAAACGCGGCGAGAGCGAGGCGAACGGGTCTTGCAGCACCACCTGCATGCGCTTGCGCATGGCGCGCAGGGCGGTGCGCTCGGCGTTGTCGATGCGTGCGCCGTCCAGCCACACCTCGCCGCTGGCCAGCGGCTGCAGCGCCAGCAAGGCCATGCCCAGCGTGGTCTTGCCCGAGCCCGATTCACCGACGATGCCCAGCGTCTCGCCCCGGCGCAGCTGCAGCGTGGCCTGCTTGACGGCGCGAAACTGCCGCTTGCTGAACCAACCGGTGGGGATGGCGAACTGCACTTCGGCGGCGCGCGCCTCCACCAGCACCGGCGCGCCAGCGGCCACCGGCTGCACCAGGCGCTGCGGGCGGGTGGCCAGCAGGCGCTGGGTGTAGGGATGCTGCGGCCGGCCGAAGACCTCGGCCGTGCTGCCGATCTCCACCAGTTGGCCGCGCTCCATCACGCCGACACGTTCGGTGAAGCGGTGGACCAGGTTCAGGTCATGGGTGATGAACAACAGCGCCATGCCCATTTCGCGCTGCAGTTCCTCGAGCAGGGCCAGGATCTGCGCCTGGATGGTGACGTCGAGCGCGGTGGTCGGCTCGTCGCAGATCAGCAGCCGCGGCTTGCAGGCCAGCGCCATCGCGATCATGGCGCGCTGGCGCTGGCCGCCCGACAGCTCGTGCGGGTAGGCGTCGACCCGGCGCTCGGGCTCGGGGATGCCGGTGCGCGCCAGCAGTTCGATCGCGCGGGCGCGGGCGGCGTTGGGCCGCAGCGCCTCGTGCAGTTCGAGCACTTCGCCGATCTGGTTGCCCACGGTATAGAGCGGGTTCAGCGCGGTCATCGGCTCCTGGAAGATCATGCCGATCTGGCCGCCTCGCAGGCCACGCATCTCGCGCTCGGACTTCTTCATCAGGTCTTCGCCGGCGAAGCGGATCACCCCGCTGCTGACGGCGGCGTCGACCAGCCGCAGCACGCTCAGCGCGGTGATCGACTTGCCCGAGCCCGATTCACCGACCAGTGCGAACCTGTCGCCGGCGGCGATGGTGAACGAGATGTCGTCGACCACGGTGGACGTGCCGAAGCGCACGCTCAGGTGCTCGACTTCCAGCAAAGGGGCGTTGGCCACGTCAGGACTTCCGGGTGTCGAAAGCGTCGCGCAGCGCGTCGCCGATGAAGGTGAGCAGCAGCATGGTGACGGTCAGCAGCACAAAGGTGGGCACGATGATCCACCAGGCGTCCAGGTTGGCCTTGCCCTGCTGCAGCAGTTCGCCCAGGCTGGGCACCGAGGCCGGCACGCCCAGGCCGAGGAAGTCGAGCGAGGTCAGCGCCAGGATCGCGCCGCTCATGCGGAAGGGCAGGAAGGTGATCACCGGCGTCAGCGAGTTGGGCAGCACGTGGCGGCGGATGATCTGCAGGTTGCTCAGGCCCAGCGCCCGCGCGGCCTTGACGAATTCGAGCGAGCGGTTGCGCAGGAACTCGGCGCGCACGTAGTCCGACAGCCCCATCCAGCCCCACAGGCTGAGCAGCACCAGCAGCAGCAGCAGCGAGGGCTCGAAGATCGACGCGAAGATGATCAGCAGGTACAGCTCGGGCACGGCGCCCCAGACCTCGATGACGCGCTGCAGCGTGATGTCGAGCTTGCCGCCGAAGTAGCCCATCAGCGCGCCCATCACGATGCCGATGACCGTGCCGGTGATCGTCAGCGCCAGCGCAAACCAGATGCTGACCCGAAAGCCGTACAGCAGCCGCGCCAGCATGTCGCGGCCCTTGTCGTCGGTGCCCAGCCAGTTCTTGGCGCTGGGCGCGGCCGGCGGCGGCAGTTTGCTGAAGTAGTCGATCGAGTTGGCCGAGTGCGGATTGAGCGCGCCGACCGCCCAGTTGTCGGGCTTGGCCAGCAGCGCCACGGTGAACGGGTCTTTCCAGTCGGTGGGCGTGGCGAAGTCACCGCCCAGCGAGATCTCGGGGGGGTTGTGGACCATCGGGAAGATCAGCTGACCTTCCACCTTGGCGACGAAGGGCTTGTCGTTGCTGACCAGTTCGGCCAGCGTGGCCACCAGCAGCAGGGCCACGAACAGCCACAGCGAGGTGTGGCCCAGCCGGTTGCGCTTGAAGCGCGCCCAGGCGCGCTGGTTGGGCGACAGCCCCCGGGCGGCGGTGGTATCGGCCGAGGCCGCGAGGTGATTGGCGATGGTGGTCACTTGGCCACGCTCCCGAACTGCACGCGGGGGTCGACCACCCGGTAGAGCAGGTCGCTGATCAGCTTGACGGCCAGGCCGATCAGCGTGAAGAAGTACAGCGAGCCCAGCACGACGGGATAGTCGCGGCGGATCACCGCCTCGTAGCCCAGCAGGCCCAGGCCATCGAGCGAAAACAAGGTTTCGATCAGTACCGAGCCGGCAAAAAACGCACCGACGAAGGCCGCCGGAAAACCGGTGACCAGCGGGATCAGCGCGTTGCGGAAGATGTGCTTGTAGAGCACCCGCTGCTGCGACAAGCCCTTGGCGCGGGCCACCAGCACGTACTGCTTGCGGATCTCTTCGACGAAGGTGTTCTTGGTCAGCATGGTGGTGGCCGCGAAGCTGCCGATGGTCAGGCAGATCAGCGGCAGCGCCAGGTGCCAGAAGTAGTCGGTGATGCGCGCCGGCCAGGCCAGTTCAGCCCAGTTGTCGCTGGTCAGGCCGCGCAGCGGAAACACGTCGAAGAAGGTGCCGCCGGCAAACAGCACGATCAGCAGGATGCCCAGCACGAAGCCGGGAATCGCATAGCCGATCAGCACCAGCAGCGTGGTCATCGTGTCGAAGCGCGAGCCCTCGCGCACCGCCTTGGCGATGCCCAGCGGCACCGACACCAGGTAGGCCAGCAGAAAGCTCCACAGCCCCAGGCTGATGGAGACCGGTAGCTTCTCCTTGATCAGCGTCCACACGTCCTTGTTCTGCATGAAGCTCTTGCCCAGGTCGAAGCGGGCGAAGTTGACCAGCATCTCGACATAGCGCACGTGGGCGGGCTTGTCGAAGCCGTAGAGCTTCTTCAGTTCCTCGATCTGCTTCTTGTCGACATCGCGGCTGGCGCGGTAGCCGTCCTCGCCGCCGCCGGCAGCGGCGCGGGCCTCGGCCATGATCTGCTCGACCGGCCCGCCGGGCACGAACTGCACGACGACGAAGGTGATGGTCAGCGCGCCCAGCAGCGTGGGCACCATCAGCAGGATGCGCTTGAGGAGGTAGCTCAGCATGGCGGGGGCTACTTTCCTTCGGGGGCGGGGATGGGCGCCTGGCTCGGTGCCAGGCTCTTGTCCCACCAGGTCCACAGCGGCCAGGGCGCGCTGTAGGCATTGGCGTAGGAGTCGATCGACATGTAGCGGGCCTGCACCTTGGGCATGCCGAACTTGTTCCAGTAGGAGCTGGGCTCGGTGCGGGTGAACAGCTGCGGGATCTGCCAGTGGTTCCACATCACCACCCGGTCGAGCGCGCGCGAGGCGGTGCGCAACTCGTCCAGTGATTCGGCCTTGGCGATGCGGGCGACCAGGTCGTCGACCGCGCGGCTCTTGACGCCGCGCAGGTTGTTGCTGCCTTCCTGCGTGGCGCCCTTGCTGCCGTAGAGGCTCTCCAGGTCGCTGGCGCTGGGCAGCGTGAACTTGCCCTCGACGATGACCACCATGTCGAAATCGAAGGCCTGCAGCCGGCGGCTGAACAGGGCGTAGTCGACCAGCCGCTCGTTGTAGGTGATGCCCAGCTTCAGCAGGTTGTGCTGGAACTCGGCGTTGCGCCCGGGCTGCGAGGGCTCCAGGTAGGTGATGTCGAACGACTCCCCGGCGGCGTTGCGCAGCTTGCCATCGGCGGCCACCTTCCAGCCGGCCTCGTTGAGCAGCTCCTGCGCGCGGCGCAGGTTGTCGCGCAGCGCGTTGGGGCCGGTGTCGTTGCGCGGCGCCTGGAAGGCGGGGCCGAAGACCTGCGGCGGCAACTCGCTGCGGTAGGGCTCCAGCAGGGCCAGTTCGGCCGGGCTGGGCGGGCCCTCGGCGGCGAACTCGGTGTTGTTGAACATGCTGTTGGCCCGCACGAAGGTGCCGTACTTGTTGTAGGCCTCGAAATCCCAGGCCCGCATGATGGCCTTGCGCACCCGGATGTCCTGAAATTTGGGCAGCCGAAGATTGAAGTCGAAGGCCTGCAGCATGCTGCCGGTGTTGATGCGGAAGGCCCGCTTGACGATGCGGCCGTCACGCCACTTGGCGCCCTGGTGCTGGCGGGCGTAGGCGCTGGCGCGGTATTCCTTGATCAGGTCGAACTCGCCGGCCTTGAAGGCCTCGCGCCGCACCGCGTCGTCCTTGTACATGCGGTAGATGATGCGGTCGAAGTTGAAGAAGCCGCGGCGCACCGGCAGGTCGCGGGCCCAGTAGTCGGGGTTGCGCACCAGTTCCACCCGGCGCGGCATCTCGATCTTGTCGATCGTGTAGGGCCCGCTGGCAATCGGCTGCTCGGTGATGATCTCGTTGAAGGGCTTGCCGGCGCCCCATTTGCGCGAGAACACCGGCAGGCTGGCGGCGGTGCCCAGCGCATCGAGCGTGCGCTCCTTCAAGTCGAAGCGCACGGTGCGGGCATCCACCACCACCGCCTTGGCCACCACCGCATAGGCCATCTGGTACTGCGGCGAGGCGCCCTTGCCGCTGAGCTGCACGAAGCTGTGCACCACGTCCTCGGGGGTCACCGGGTCGCCGTTGGAGAAGCGCGCCTTGGCATGGATGCGGAACGAGATCGACGACAGGTCGGGCGCCACCAGCATCTCCTCGGCGATCAGGCCGTAGTAGGTGTTGGGCTCGTCCATCGAGGTGAAGGCCAGCGGCTCGAAGACGAACATCGTCATCGCCGCCGGCGCCACGCCCTTGACGGTGTAGGGGTTGAACTTGTCGAAGCTGGAGCGGCGGTCGGGGTTGGGCAGCTTGAGCACGCCGCCCTTGGGTGCGTCGGGGAAGACGTACTCGAAGTGGGTGTAGCCGCGCGGGTACTTCGGCGCGACGTAGGCCGCCAGCGCATGCTCCCAGGTGCCGGTGGGCACCGGTGCGGCCTGCACCGGCCCCTGGCAAAGCAGCAGCAAGCAGGCCAGCAGGGGCACCAGTGCGGTGCCGATCAGGCGGATCATGAGCGGGGGCGCCGAACGCGGGGTGGACAACAGGAACGAGGGAAGCATCGTGTGCGGCGCAGAGCCTGAGAGCGGCGCCATCATCGGTGCAACGCCGGGGGGTGGGCAACCGGGTTTTCGCGCGGAGTTCATCGGTACATGCAAGCCCCGGGCCCGCCAGGCCGTGTCCTGCAAGGCCCGATCACGCCACCGGCCCAACCAAGTCACGCCACCGGCCCAACCAAGTACACCCCGCGGAACCGGCTCCGCCGGGCCGCTGGGGTGGCCCCCCTGGGGGGAGCGCCGCAGGCGCTTCGGGGGGGGCGGAGTCAGTGCCTGAAGTGCCGCGTGCCGGTGAACACCATCGTGATGCCCCGCTCGTTGGCGGCGGCGATCACCTCGGCGTCGCGCATCGAGCCACCGGGCTGGATCACGCAGCGGGCACCGGCATCGATCACCACGTCGAGGCCGTCGCGGAACGGGAAGAAGGCGTCGCTGGCCACCGCGCTGCCCAGCAGCGACAGCCCGGCGTTGTCGGCCTTGATGCTGGCGATGCGGGCCGAGTCGATGCGGCTCATCTGGCCGGCGCCCACGCCCATGGTCATGCCACCGGCACAGAAGACGATGGCGTTGCTCTTGACGAACTTGGCCACCTTCCAGGCGAACAGCAGGTCGGCCAGCTGCTGCGGCGTGGGCTGCAGCGTGGTGACCACCTTCAGCTCGGCCGCGGCCACGTTCTTGGCATCGGCCGACTGCAGCAGCAAACCACCGCCCACGCGCTTGAAGTCCAGCGCATTGCCGCGGTCGGACAAGGGCACCTCGAGCAGGCGCACGTTCTGCTTGGCCGCGAAGATCGCACGCGCCTCGGGCGTGATCGTCGGGGCGATGATCACCTCGACGAACTGGCGCGCCACCGCCTCGGCGGTGCCGGCGTCCAGCGGCCGGTTGAAGGCGATGATGCCGCCGAAGGCGCTGGTCGGGTCGGTCTTCAGCGCCTTGCTGTAGGCCTCATGCGCGCTGGCACCCACCGCCACGCCGCAGGGGTTGGCATGCTTGACGATCACGCAGGCCGGCTGATCGCCGAAGGTCTTGACGCATTCCCACGCGGCATCGGCATCGGCGATGTTGTTGAACGACAGCTCCTTGCCTTGCAGCTGCACCCACTGGCTCAGCGTGCCCGGTGCCGGCGTGCGCTCGCGGTAGAAGGCGGCGCTCTGGTGCGGGTTCTCGCCGTAGCGCATGTCCTGCGACTTGAGCAGTTGCAGGGTGTAGACCTCGGGGAACTCGGCGCGCTGCGGCACGGCGGCGGGGCGGTCTTCGGCGCCGGGCTCCAGCGCGCTGAGGTAGTTGGTGATCATGCCGTCGTAGGCGGCGGTGTGGGCATACACCTTGCGCGCCAGGCCGAACTTGGTCTTGCGGGTCAGGCCGCCCGCGTCCAGCTCGGCCAGCACCTGGGGGTAGTCGGCAGGTGCGATCACCACGCCCACGTCGGGCCAGTTCTTGGCCGCCGCGCGCAGCATCGCCGGGCCGCCGATGTCGATGTTCTCGATGGCGTCTTCCAGCGTGCAGTCGGGCCGGGCGGTGGCCTGCGCAAACGGGTACAGGTTGATGACCAGCAGGTCGATGGTGTTGATGCCGTGCTCGGCCAGTGCGGCCATGTGCGCGGGCACGTCGCGCCGCGCCAGCAGGCCGCCGTGGATGCGCGGATGCAGCGTCTTGACACGGCCGTCCAGCATCTCGGGGAAGCCGGTGACCTCGGCCACCTCGGTGACGGGCAGGCCGGCATCGGCCAGCAGACGGGCGGTGCCGCCGGTGGACAGCAGCTTGACGCCGCGCGCATGCAGCGCCTGGGCGAAGTCGACGATGCCGGTCTTGTCGGACACGGACAGCAATGCAGTGGTCATGGTGAACGCTTCAGGAGAACGGAAAGGGGGTGACCAACTACTTGATCAGCTTGTGATCCAGGAGCTTGCGGCGCAGCGTGTTGCGGTTGATGCCCAGCCATTCGGCGGCCTTGCTCTGGTTGCCCTCGGCATGCTTCATCACCACCTCGAGCATCGGGCGCTCGACCGTGCCCACCACCATGTTGTGCACGGCGTGCGGCTCGGTGCCGCGCAGGTCCTTGAAATACTGCTCCAGGCTGTCGCGGATGCAGTCTTCGATCTTTTTCTTGCTCATGCTTGGCGGGCGATCTGGTCGTCGTTGGCGGCGCTGGTCTCAGCGGCCGGCGGCAGCAGCCGGTGCGTGGTGGCGAGTTGGTCGAAGTAGCTGGCCACCGCCGCCACCTGCTGGCGGGCATCGGCGATGGCATTCATCGTCTGGCGGAAGGCTTCGCCGCCGGGCAGCGTGCGCACCGCCCAGCCGATGTGCTTGCGTGCACTGCGCACGCCGGTGACGTCGCCGTACAGCGCATGGTGCTGGTGCAGGTGATCGACCAGCCACTGCCGCACCTCGTGGGTGGCCGGCGGCGGCAGGTGCCCGCCGGTGGCCAGGAAGTGCAAGATCTCGCGAAAGATCCACGGCCGGCCCATCGCGGCGCGGCCGATCATCAGTGCGTCGGCGCCGGTGCGGGCCAGCACGTCGCGCGCCTTCTCGGGCGAATCGATGTCGCCGTTGGCCACCACCGGCACGCGCACGGCGGCCTTCACCGCGGCGATGGTGTCGTATTCGGCGCAGCCGGTGTAGCCCTGCTCACGGGTGCGGCCGTGCACGGTCAGCATCGCCACGCCGGCGGATTCGGCCGCGCGCGCCAGCGCCACTGCGTTGCGCTCGGCATCGCACCAGCCGGTGCGCATCTTCAGCGTGACCGGCACGCCACGCGGCGCGGCCACCGCCACCACCGCCTCGACGATGTTGATGGCCAGCGTCTCGTCGCGCATCAGCGCCGAGCCGGCGAACTTGTTGCACACCTTCTTGGCCGGGCAGCCCATGTTGATGTCGATGATCTGCGCGCCGCGATCGATGTTGTAGGCCGCGGCCTCGGCCATCATCGCCGCGTCGGTGCCGGCGATCTGCACCGCGATCGGCCCGGGCTCGCCGGTGTGGTCGGCGCGGCGGCTGGTCTTCAGCGAGGCCCACAGGTCCTTGCGCGAAGTCACCATCTCGCTGACCGCATGGCCGGCACCCAGCTGGCGGCACAGCTGGCGGAACGGCCGGTCCGTCACCCCGGCCATCGGGGCGACAAACAGCCGGTTCGGCAGCACGAAGGGGCCGAGTTGCATGGTGGGACCGGGGGGGGTGGAGAGGCGGGTGGAACTGCTGAAAAAGGAGGCAGAGTATAGCCGGCGGTCAGGTGCCGGAATCCGGCCCTCGGCCTGCCTATGATGCGCGGCGATGAGCGCCTGGATGCATGCCCACACTGCCGATCTGATGGCCGCGCTGCTGACCGCGCTGGCCCTGCCGCAATACGGCCTGAGCACGGTGTTCCTGGTCTCGCTGGTGTCGGCCACCCTGCTGCCGCTGGGCTCGGAGCCGGTGGTGTTCGGCCTGGTCAAGCTCAACCCCGGGCTGTTCTGGCCGGCCATCGCCGTGGCCACACTGGGCAATACCATCGGCGGCGCGATCAGCTGGTGGATGGGCTATGGCGCCGAGAAGGCCTACGAGCGTGTCACCCACAAAAGCGGCGAGCTGCGCGCGCTGGTGTGGCTGCGGCGCTTTGGCGCCAAGGCCTGCCTGCTGTCGTGGCTGCCGGGCGTGGGCGACCCGCTGTGCGCGGTGGCGGGCTGGCTGCGCCTGCCGTTCTGGCCCTGCGTAGGCTACATGGCGGTGGGCAAGTTTCTGCGCTACCTGACGATGACCGCCGCGCTGCTGTGGGTCTTTCCGGGCGGCCTGTAGACCGATTCGGCAGGCCGATCCTGCATACGCAGGCGATCCCTCCCTTGGGGGACACGCTGGGGGATGGTCAGCGCCCGGCGCCGGCCCGCAGAATGCGGCATCGATCCACACCGGCCGCCGGCCGCAACGTGCCATGACCCCAACCTCCACCACGCCCGCCTACGACCAGCTGGCACACACCTTCACCCGCCTGCACCACCTCGATCACCTGCAATCGATGGCCTATTGGGACCAGGCGGCGATGATGCCGCGCGGCGGTGCCGAGGCCCGCGCCGGCGCACTGGCCGAGGTGGCCACGCTGATGCACCAGCTGCGCACCGACCCGGCGCTGGTGCCCGCGCTGGCGCGTGCCGCCGACGAGCCGCTGACCGACCACCAGCGCGCCAACCTGCGCGAGATCGGCCGCGAATGGCGCGCCGCCAATGCGCTGCCCGAATCACTGGTGCAGCGCAGCCAGCTGGCCACGTCGCGCTGCGAGCATGCCTGGCGCACGCAGCGCCCGGCCAACGACTGGGCTGGCTTCCTGGTCAACTTCAAGGCCGTGGTGGCGGTGGCACGCGAAGAGGCCGCGCTGCTGTCGGCCAGCTCGGGGCTGCGGCCCTACGACGCGCTGATGGACCGCTTCGAGCCCGGCATGACCTGCGCGCAACTCGACCCACTGTTTGCCGACCTGCGCGCCTGGCTGCCCGGCCTGGTGCAGCAGGTGCAGGCCCGCCAGCGCCACGAGGCGGTGATCCAGCCGCAGGGGCCCTTTCCGATCGAGACCCAGCGCAGCCTGTGCGTGCAGGTGATGCACTGGCTGCAGTTCGATTTCAACGGCGGCCGGCTCGACGTGAGCACGCATCCGTTTGCCGGCGGCGTGCCCGAAGACGTGCGCCTGACCACCCGCTACGACACCGGCGATTTCATCGGCAGCCTGCTGGGCGCGATCCACGAGACCGGCCATGGCCGCTACGAGCAGAACCGCCCGCGCGACTGGCTGGGCCAGCCGGTGTCGCTGGCGCGCTCGATGGCCATCCATGAGAGCCAGAGCCTGAGCTTCGAGATGCAGCTGGGCCGGCACCCCGGCTTCATCGCGCACCTGGTGCCGCTGATCCGCCAGGCCTTCGGCGACCAGCCGGCGTTTGCGCCCGACAACCTGCTCAAGCTGGTCACCCGCGTGCAGCCCGGGCTGATCCGCGTTGATGCCGACGAGGTGACCTACGCGGCCCACGTGATGCTGCGCTACGGCATCGAGCGCCGGCTGATCGAGGGCGAGATCGAATCCGAGGACGTGCCCGCGCTGTGGGACGAAGGCATGGCCGAGCTGCTGGGCCAGGACACCCGCGGCAACCACCGCGATGGCGCCATGCAGGACGTGCACTGGCCCGAGGCAATGTTCGGCTACTTCCCCTGCTACACGCTGGGCGCGATGTACGCGGCGCAATGGTTTGCCACGATGCGCCGCGAGATGCCGGCGCTGGACGACCGCCTGCAGGCCGGCGAACTGGCGCCGGTGTTCGACTGGCTGCAGCACCACATCTGGCAGCCCGCCAGCCGCTGGCCCACCGATGAACTGGCCCGGCGCGCCAGCGGCGAGGCGCTGAACCCGGCGTACTACCGCGAGCACCTGGAGGCACGCTACCTCGGTTGAGCGGCCCAACGCTCGCCGTCAGCGTTGACGGCAATCACCGGCTGCAATCACCGGCTGCAATCGCCGGCCGAAATCGCCGGCCGAAATCGCCGGCCGCCAGACGCAACAAGGGGCGCCCTCGGCGCCCCTGTGGCGGGCCAGCCGCGGAGGGTCCGCGGGTGGTCCGTATCGATCAGGACTGCGCCGCGCGCCTGCGGCGGATCGCGGGCTTGGCCGCGGCCACCGCCTCGACCGGCGCGGCGGCCGTCTTGCGCGCAGCGCCCACGGCACGTTTGGCCGGTTTGGGCGTGGCCACCGGGGCCGCTGCGGGCGCAGGCTTGCGCGCGCGGGGCTTCGGGGCCGCTGGCGCCGACTTTCCGGTCAGCGCTGCGACCGAGGCCTCCAGCGCCGCCACGCGGTCGACCAGCGCCGCCAGCGCCTTGGCATTGGGCACGCCCAGCTTGCCCATGGCACGCGCGGTGCGTTCTTCGAAGATCGTCTCCAGCTTGTCCCACTGCGCATTGGCCTTGCTGCCCACCTCGCCGGCCATGGCCGACATCTTGCCGGCCACGTCGCCCAGCTTTTCCTCGGCCACCGCCTGGGTCTTGCGCTGCAGGTTCACACCTTCCTTGATCAGGGTGTCGAACACCTTGCCGCCTTCGCCCTGCGCCTTGGCAAAGGCGCCCAGGCCAGCCAGCCAGATCTGCTGCGCCGAGTCCTTGACCGTCTGCGCCAGGTGGCTGTCGAGCAGGCCGGCGGGTGCGGCCGCTTTTTTCTCGGCCATCTTCTGAAGTTTCTTCACCATGGGGGAACTCCTGGGGGATGTGGGGGCAGCGCGCTCACGCGAATCGGCATGTCGTGCGAATGACAGTGTAGGCAGCCGCAGTTGAGCCGTCAGCCTAATCGGTGGGGTTCACCACACGGGGTTTGTACTGTCCCGGCAACGTTGGCCGGTGCAGCGTGCCTTGGCGCTGCAGCTATCCTGCCGGGCATGTATGCGTCTTACTTCGGCCTGAAGCAGTCGCCGTTTTCCATCGCGCCCGACCCGCGCTACCTGTTCATGAGCGAGCGCCACCGCGAGGCGCTGGCGCACCTGTTGTATGGCGTGCAGGGCGGCGGCGGCTTCGTGCTGCTGACCGGCGAGATCGGCGCGGGCAAGACCACCGTGTGCCGCTGCTTCCTGGAGCAGGTGCCGGCGCATTGCCAGGTGGCCTACATCTTCAACCCCAAGCTCAGCGTGATCGAGCTGCTGCAGTCGGTGTGCCACGAGTTCGGCGTTCCGTTGCCGGGCGATCCTGGCGCGGCCACGGTCAAGACCTGCGTGGACGCGCTCAATGCGCACTTGCTGGCCGCGCACGCGCAGGGCCGGCAGGGCCTGCTGATCATCGACGAGGCGCAGCACCTGTCGGCCGAGGTGCTGGAGCAGTTGCGCCTGCTGACCAACCTGGAGACCAACGAGCGCAAGCTGCTGCAGATCATCCTGATCGGCCAGCCCGAGCTGCGCGCGCTGCTGGCCGGTGCGGGCATGGAGCAGCTGGCGCAGCGGGTGATCGCGCGCTTTCACCTGGGTACCCTGACCGCGCCCGAGACCGCCGCCTACGTTGCGCACCGGCTGGCCGTGGCCGGGCTGCCGGGCGCCAACCCCTTCGACGCTGCCGCGCTGCGGCGCATCCACGCGCTGGGCGCCGGTGTGCCGCGGCGCATCAACCTGCTGTGCGACCGCGCGCTGCTGGGTGCCTACGCCGAGGGGCGCAGCAGCGTGGGGCGGCGCATCGTCGACCGGGCGGCGCAGGAGGTGTTCGGTGCCGGTGCGGCGCCGGTCGGGTCGCGCCGCACCGGTGCGCTGGCCCTGGGTGGGCTGGCGGTGGTGCTGGTGGTGATGCTGATGGGCGGCTGGCGGGCCTGGCAGGCCCGTGCGCCCGATGGCGTCGACCAGCTGGCTGCAGCGCACATGGCAGGCGCTGGCGTTGCCGGCGCGTCCAGCGCAGCCACGGCGGCGTCGGCCGCTTCGGCCCTGGCAACGGTTGCTGCGGCGCCCGCGGCAGCCATGGCCTCGGCCGCACACGCCGCCTGGCCACTGTTCGACGACGCCAGCGATTGGGCACACCTGCCCCGCGACGAGGCGGCGGCCTTGCGTGAACTGGCGGCGCAG
>MESD01000044.1:22286-32816 GCA_001770815.1 Burkholderiales bacterium RIFCSPHIGHO2_12_FULL_69_20 | reverse complement strand
GGCGCAGCAGCTCGACCAGCGCCATCACGGTGGGCGTCTTGCCCGCGCCGCCGGCCACCAGGTTGCCCACCACCAGCACCGGCACCGGGGCGCGCTGCAACTGCAAGATGCCCCGGCGATAAAGCCACCGGTGCGTAGCGCTCAAGGCGCCGTAAAGCCAGCTCAGCGGTTGCAGCAGCCGCGCACCCGGCGATGGTTCGGGCCCCGCCCATTGCGCCATCACCCAAGCCGCCCCGCGCTGGGCCAGGCCGCCGGCGGCCATGGCGGTGTCAGCGCGCGGCGCCGTCGGCCGGCAGCTGCGTGGCGAAGGTCAGCCGCGGCAGGTTGGCGCGGCGCGCCGCATCCAGCACGTTGATCACCGACTGGTGTGCCGCCATCGCGTCGGCCGAGACGATGACCACCGGCGCGTCGCCAGCAGCGCCGGCGGCGCTGGTCAGCGCGGCGGCCAGCAGCTCGATGCTGCGGCCGTCCAGCGGCGTGCGGTTGATCGAGTAGCGGCCGTCGGCGGCCACGCTCACCAGGATCTCGGCCGGCCGCTCGGCCAGCCGCCCGGCATTGGCGGTGGGCAGGTTGATCTGCAGCTCGGAGTAGCGGCTGTAGGTGGTCGACAGCATCAGGAAGATCAGCACCACCAGCAGCACATCGATGAACGGGATCAGGTTGATCTCGGGCTCTTCGCTGCGGCGATGGCGGTGGAAGTTCATGTGCGGGGATGCGGGTGGGTCACTGGCCGGCCGGGCCGGTGCGCACCGCAAAGCGCATCAGGTGCGGCACCAGGCGCTCGGCGGCCTGCTCGAGGTTGATCAGGTGATCGTCGACCACGCCCCGGAAGTAGCGGTAGAACATCAGCGCCGGGATGGCGATGATCAGCCCGAAGGCCGTGTTGTACAGCGCCACCGAGATGCCGTGCGCCAGCGCGGCCGGGTTGCTGGCCCCGGTGGGCGCCTGCGAGCCGAAGATCTCGATCATGCCCACCACCGTGCCCAGCAGGCCCAGCAGCGGCGCGGCCGTGGCGATGGTGCCCAGGGCGTTGAGGTAGCGCTCCAGCTGCTGCGCGGCGGCGCGGCCGGCGCTCTCGAAAACCTGGCGTAGCGCGCGCTCGGTGATGCGCGGCTCGACGATCACCGCGCGCAGCCCGGTGGCCAGCACCTGACCCAGCACCGAGTTCTCGCTGAGCTTGTTGACCACGTCCATCGCCGGCAGGCTGCTGCGGCTGATGGCCATCACCTCGTCGAGCAGCGCGGCGGGCACGATGCGCGCGCGGCGCAGGCTCATCAGGCGCTCGATGACCAGCGCCAGCCCCACCACGGAGCACAGGAGCAAGGGCCAGATTGGCCAACCAGCGGCTTGTATGATCGACAGCAACAGGGACCTCTTGGCGGTTGGTGGGTGCTTGCTGAGGGCAGTTGGGCCGGCGTTTGCAGGCCCGGCAACGGGCGCTGACCGCCCATCGGGTGGTCGGATTATGGCCCGGGGCCGGCGGCAACCGCCGCAGGGCAGGCAGGCTGCCATCGATGCGACCACGTCAGGCCTGAACCATCCACCGCCGTTGTGGATAAGTTTGTGGGCAACCCGACTCGGCGTCGCCAAAACCCACGGATTTGCTGGCTTGGCCTTGGATTGCTGCAATTTTAGGCAGCCAAATTCTTTTGAAAATCAGGCACTTGCAACACATTGACAGTTCGATGACAGGGCCTGCCGGCGGGCCGGACGGTGTGTGGCGGTCGGTGGATTTCCGCGGTGATCCAGGCGTGCGCGCTGCATCTTTTGAGCCCTGCCATGGCCCTGCCTGAGCCCTCATCGGGCACCGGTGCCCCCCGCGCCTGGAGCGTGGCGGCCCTGCTGCTGGCGGTGGCCGACGCGCTGGCCTCGCGGCTGGGGGCGGTCACGGTGCGTGGTGAGCTCTCGGGCTTCACCCGCGCGGCCAGCGGCCACTGCTACTTCACGCTGAAGGACAGCGAGGGCCAGGCCGCGCTGCTGCGCTGCGCGATGTTCCGCCGCGCAGCCAGCCTGCTGGATTTCCGCCCCGCCGACGGCCAGCAGGTGGAGCTGCGCGGCCGCATCACGGTGTACGAGGCGCGGGGTGAGCTGCAGTGCGTGGTCGAGGCGCTGCAGCGGCTGGGCGACGGCTCGCTGTACGAGTTGTTCATGCGGCTGAAGGGGCGGCTGGCGGCGGCCGGCCTGTTCGACGCCGACCGCAAGCGTGCGCTGCCAAGCCATCCGCGCGCGCTGGGCGTGGTCACCTCGCTGGGGGCGGCGGCGCTGCACGACGTGCTCAGCGCCATCGCGCGGCGTGCGCCGCAGGTGCGCGTGGTGGTCTATCCCAGCGCCGTGCAGGGCGCCGAGGCGCCGGCGCAGCTGGTGCAGGCCATCGCCCAGGCCAATGCCCGCAACGAGGTGGAGGCGCTGATCGTCTGCCGCGGCGGTGGCTCGCTCGAAGACCTGTGGGCCTTCAACGACGAGGCGGTGGTGCGTGCCATCGCCGCCAGCCGGCTGCCGGTGGTGTGCGGCGTGGGCCACGAGACCGACGTCAGCCTGGCCGAACTGGCCGCCGACCTGCGTGCGCCCACGCCCACCGCCGCGGCCGAACTGGCCACGCCGGTGCGTGCCGACGCGCTGGCGCGGCTGCAGGCGCTGGCGCTGGCGTTGCGCCGCGCGGTGGGCCGGCGGCTCGATCAACAGGCGCAGCGGCTGGACCGGCTGGGGCTGCAGATGGGCCGGCCGGCGAGGCTGCTCGATCAACAAGGCGCCCGGCTCGACCGGCTGCAGGCGCGCCACGGCCAGGCGCTGGTGACGGCCCTGGCGCTGCGCCAGCGCCGCCTTGACGACCTGGCGCAGCGCCTGCACGTGGCCGGCCGCGCGCAATGCCAGCGCCAGGGCGAGGTGCTGGCGCGGCTGGCCTTGCGGCTGGCCGCCAACGATCCGCACCAGGTGCTGGCGCGGGGTTATGCCTGGCTGGCCGACGGCCGCGGGCGGCCGGTCACGCAGGCGGCGGGGCTGCAGCCGGGCACCGAACTCAGCGCCCAGTGGGCCGACGGGCGTGCGGCGGTGCAGGTGTTGAGCGTGACGCCGGGCCCGGCCGATGCGTCGGTATCACCCCCGGTGGGCAAGCCGCGCGCCGCCCGAAAAACCGCCCCGCGCAAGCCAAACCCCTGAAGATCGCGCGCGCCTGGTGCGCTGCCTACAATCATCGGCTGTTGATCTTCGCAACCCAGGCGCCCGTCTGTCTCGGCCGGCGCCGCTCCCGCCAAGGATGCCTTCCATGACCTACGCCCTGCCTGCACTGCCTTACGCCACCAACGCCCTGGCACCGCACATCTCGCCCGAGACCTTCGAGTTCCACTACGGCAAGCACCATCAGGCCTACGTGACCAACCTGAACAACCTGGTCGGCGGCACCGAGTTTGCCGGCCTGGCGCTGGAAGACGTGGTCAAGAAGTCGTCGGGCCCGATCTTCAACAACGCCGCCCAGGTGTGGAACCACACCTTCTTCTGGAACAGCATGAAGCCCGCTGGCGGCGGTGAGCCCACCGGCGCACTGGCCGCGGCCATCAACGCCAAGTGGGGCAGCTTTGCCGCCTTCAAGGAAGCCTTCACCAAGAGCGCGGTCGGCAACTTCGGCTCGGGCTGGACCTGGCTGGTGAAGAAGGCCGACGGCTCGGTGGACATTGTCAACACCAGCAACGCCGCCACCCCGCTGACCGGCGCCGACAAGGCTCTGCTGACCATCGACGTGTGGGAACACGCCTACTACATCGACTACCGCAATGCGCGCCCGAAGTTCGTCGAGACTTTCCTGAACTCGCTCGCCAACTGGGATTTCGCGGCCGCGAACTTCGCCTGATCCACGGCGATTCCCGTTGAAGAGCCGGTCGGGCAACCGACCGGCTTTTTTCGTGTCAAGCGGCGCACTGTTCAGTGCCTGAAGGGGGCACCGCCGAGTTTGAAGCCCGCCTTGAAACCGCGTTTGGCGAACCAGCCCTGGTTCATCTCCAGCACGAAGCGCACCGGCTTGGCCGAGCAGTGCGAGGCCTCGTCGAAGGGCTTCATGTCGGCCAGGTTGACGATGCTGCCATCGTCGCCCAGGAAGGCGATGGTCAGCGGTGTCGGCGTGTTCTTCATCCAGAAGCACTGCGGCGCGGGCGCGTCGAAGACGAACAGCATGCCCTCGTGGGTGGCCAGGTCGCGCCGGTACATCAGGCCCTTCTGGCGCTGCTCGGGCGTGATCGCCACTTCGGCGCGGATGTTGTGCATGCCCGCCGTCAGCGTGATGGCCTGCAGCCGCTGTGGTTGATCGCCGCCGCCCTGGGCCAGCGCCATGCCGGCCAGCAGCGACCCAGCCGCCAGCAGCCCGGCGCGCAGGCCCTGCACGACCCTGCGCAGAACCCACACGGCCGGCAGTGCCGGGGTCGGTTTTCGCGCCTTGACATAGATCATGTGTAACCCTCGGGAAACCCACTAGATTAGCGCAGCCCAAAACCGGGCCGGCCAGCGCCGGCCCCGGTGGGCACTCGGTCCCTCGATTTCAACATGCCCCTGTCCTCTGCCGCCGTGCTGGCCAAGCCCGTGCCTGACGCCCCTGCCGCCGCCGCCAGCGCGCCGCCCGGCTTGGCCGTGCTCGACGATCCGGTCGAACTGCGCCGCTTCACACGCTTCAGCACCACGGCCGCCGGCGAGGCGCTGGCCGATTCGTCGCTGCGCATCACCGGCATGCACTGCGCGGCCTGTGCCGGGTTGATCGAGCAGGCGGTGGCGCGGGTCGACGGGGTGGTGGAGGCCACCGTCAGCGCAGCGGGCGAGCGCGCGCGGGTGCATTGGCAGCCGCAGCGCGCCCGCATGGCCGACATCGTGCTGGCCATCCGCGCCGCGGGTTACGACGCCACGCCCGACACTGCGCTCGAATCACGCGAGACCCGCAAGCTCGAGCATCGGCAGGCGGTGTGGCGGCTGTTCGTTGCGTCCTTCTGCGCAATGCAGGTGATGATGATGGCCACGCCCAGCTACGTGGCCACCGGCAACGAGCTGGCGCCCGATCTGCGGCAACTGTTGAACTGGGGCAGCTGGCTGCTGAGCCTGCCGGTGATGGTGTTTGCCGCCGGGCCGTTCTTCAGCGGCGCCTGGCGCAGCCTGCGTGCGCGCCGCATCGGCATGGACGTGCCGGTGGCGCTGGGCGTGCTGGTCACCTTCGTGGCCAGCACCGGCGCCACCTTCGATCCCGACGGCGTGTTCGGCCACGAGGTCTATTTCGATTCGCTGACGATGTTCGTCAGCTTCCTGCTGGCCGGGCGGCTGCTGGAAACACGTGCACGCCACCAGGTGGCGCAGGTGCTCGAGGCCACGCTGTCGGGCATGCCCGAGACCGCGCTGCGCCTCGATGCCCAGGGCCATGCCGAGGCGGTGAGCGTGCAGCGGCTGGTGCCCGGCGACCGCGTGCGTGTGCCGGTGGGCCAGGCCTTTCCGGCCGACGGTGCGGTGATCGAAGGCGCCACGCGGGCCGACGAAGCGCTGCTCACCGGCGAGAGCGCGCCGGTGGCCAAGCCGCTGGGCGCCGCGGTGGTGGCCGGCAGCGTGAACCTGGGCGCGCCGGTGGTGATGCGAGTCGATCGCGTGGGTGACGACACCCGCCTTGAAGGCATCGTCGCGCTGATGCGCGATGCGATGAGCCAGCGGCCATCGCTGGCGCGCGCCGCCGACCGCTGGGCCGCGCCCTTCCTGTGGGTGGTGCTGGTGCTGGCGGCCGGCGCCGCGGCGGTGTGGAGCGTGATCGACCCCAGCCGCGCGGTGTGGGTGGCCGTGTCGGTGCTGATCGTCACCTGCCCCTGCGCCTTGTCGCTGGCGGCGCCGTCGGCGCTGTTGTCGGCGGCCAGTGCGCTGGCCCGGCGCGGTGTGCTGCTGCAACGGCTGGACGCGCTGGAGGGCCTGACCCAGGTCGACCGCATCTATTTCGACAAGACCGGCACGGTGACCGACGAACACCTGCAGTGGTCGGGCCTGCAGCGGCTGGACGTGCCGTCCGGGCTGCCCACACTCAGTGATGCGCAGTGGCTGGCGCAGGCCGCCGGGCTGGCCGGCTGGTCCAGCCATCCGCTGTCGAAGGCGCTGGTGGCGGCCGCCGGCGATGGTGGCCCGGCCGCCGAGGCGTCCGCCTGGCGCGATGTGCAGGAGCTGCCGGGCCAGGGCCTGCAGGCGCTCGATGGCGAAGGCCGGCGCTGGCGCCTGGGCCGCACGAGCTTCGTCGGCGCTGCCGACGGCGTGGGCGCACCGTCGTCGCTGGCTGGTGATAGCCGCGCCGCCGTGTGGTTAGGTGTCGACGGTCAGGCGCTGGTGCGCTTCGACTTCGACGAAGCCCTGCGCCCCGATGCCCGCACTGCGGTCGATGCGCTGCGCCAGCGTGGCCTGCAGGTGGTGCTGTTGTCGGGCGACCGGCCCGAACGTGCCGAGCGCATGGGCCAGCGGCTGGCGGTCGACCGGGTGATCGGCGGTGCCACGCCCGAGAGCAAGCTGTCCGAGGTGGCTGCCGCGCAGGCCGGCGGGCTGAAGGTGGCAATGGTGGGCGATGGCATCAACGACGCGCCGGTGCTGGCGCGCGCCGACGTCAGCTTTGCGATGGGGCAGGGCGCGTTGGTGGCGCGTGCGCAGGCCGATGCCGTGGTGGTCTCCAGCCGGCTGGGCGACCTGGTGCTGGCCCACGATCTGGCCGGCCGCACGATGGCGGTGGTGCGGCAGAACCTGTGGTGGGCCGCGGCCTACAACGGCGTGTGCATTCCGCTGGCGCTGGCGGGCTGGCTGCCGCCCTGGGCCGCGGGGCTGGGCATGGCCAGCAGTTCGTTGCTGGTGATCGGCAACTCGTTGCGTCTGGCGCGTTGACACGGCACGTTGAGCTGACGGGCTGCTTGCATGGACATCCTCTACCTGCTCATTCCGCTGTCGGCGGTGCTGGTGCTGCTGATCGTCGGCGTTTTCGGCTGGGCCCTGCACAAGGGGCAGTTCGACGACGTCGAACGAGAAGGTTCCCGAATTCTGGAAAACGATCCAGCCGCGGTTGACGTCGATCAATCGCGGCCTACGTGACTACCCGAACAATCGCGCAGTTCGTCAATTTGAACCAACTTGAAATCCTGGAAGGAGGAGTCTCAATGGCAAGCAGCTCCACAACGACCGCACCGGTTTACAGCGACACCGTCGTACGCGGCTTCGCGTTGATGTCGGTGGTCTATGGCATCGTGGGCATGCTGGTGGGCGTGATCATCGCCGCCCAGCTGGCCTGGCCCGAGCTCAATCTGGGCATCTCGTGGCTCAGCTATGGCCGCCTGCGTCCGCTGCACACCAACGCGGTGATCTTCGCGTTCGGCGGCAGCGCATTGTTCGCCACCAGCTACCACGTGGTGCAGCGCACTTGCCAGACCCGACTCTTCATGCCCAAGCTGGCGATGTTCACCTTCATCGGCTGGAACCTGGTGATCGTGTCCGCGGTGATCACGCTGCCGATGGGGCTGACCCAAAGCCGTGAGTACGCCGAACTGATCTGGCCGATCGACATCCTGATCGCTGCCGTCTGGGTGTCGTATGCCATCGTGTTCTTCGGCACGGTGGGCACCCGCAAGATCCGCCACATCTACGTGGCGAACTGGTTCTTCGGCGCGTTCATCATCGCCGTGGCGCTGCTGCACATCGTCAACAACATCCAGGTCCCCACCAGCCTCACGCACTCGTACTCGGTGTATGCCGGCGTGCAGGACGCCATGGTGCAGTGGTGGTACGGCCACAACGCGGTGGGCTTTTTCCTGACCGCGGGCTTCCTGGGCATGATGTATTACTACATCCCCAAGCAGGCCGGCCGGCCGGTCTACAGCTACCGGCTGTCGATCGTGCACTTCTGGGCGCTGATCTTCACCTACATGTGGGCGGGCCCGCACCACCTGCACTACACCGCCTTGCCCGACTGGGCGCAGAGCGTGGGCATGATCTTCTCGCTGGTGCTGCTGGCGCCCAGCTGGGGCGGCATGATCAACGGCATCATGACCTTGTCGGGTGCCTGGCACAAGCTGCGTGACGACCCCATCCTGAAGTTCCTGATCGTCTCGCTGTCGTTCTACGGCATGAGCACCTTCGAGGGCCCGATGATGTCGATCAAGACCGTCAACGCCCTCAGCCACTACACCGACTGGACTGTCGGCCACGTGCACTCCGGTGCGCTGGGCTGGGTGGGCCTGATCTCGATGGGCTCGCTGTACCACCTGATCCCGCGCATGTTCGGCCGCGAGAAGATGTACAGCACCCGCGCCATCGAGTTGCACTTCTGGATCGCCACCATCGGCATCGTGCTCTACATCGCCGCGATGTGGATCGCCGGGGTGATGCAGGGTCTGATGTGGCGCGCGGTCAACCCCGACGGCACGCTGGTCTACAGCTTTGTCGAGAGCGTGAAGGCGACCTACCCGTTCTACGTGATCCGCCTCGGCGGCGGCCTGCTCTACCTGACGGGCATGCTGATCATGGGCTGGAACACCTACATGACGGTGCGCAGCGGCAAGGCGGTTGAAGCCCGCATCCCGCTGGTCGTCGCGCACGCCTGACCCCCCAAGGAGACCAAGACATGGCATCCCATGCACCCGTTGGTGGTCACGAGAAGATCGAGACCAGCAACTTCCTGATGATCGTGCTGATCCTGCTGGCGCTGCTGTTCGGCGGCCTGGTCGAGATCGTGCCGCTGTTCTTCCAACGCAGCACCACGCAGCCGATCGAGGGCCTGAAGCCCTACAACGCGCTGCAACTGGCGGGCCGCGACGTCTACATCCGCGAGGGTTGCTACAACTGCCACTCGCAAATGATCCGACCGTTCCGCGCCGAGACCTTGCGCTACGGGCCTTATTCGGTGGCGGGTGAGTTCGTCTACGACCATCCATTCCAGTGGGGCAGCAAGCGCACCGGCCCCGACCTGCACCGCGTGGGCGGCAAGTACAGCGACGAGTGGCACCGCATCCACCTGACCAACCCGCGTGACCTGGTGCCCGAGAGCAACATGCCGGCGTATCCCTGGTTGGTCACCGGCAGTGTCGATCCGGCCGTCATGGCTCCCCGCATGAAGGCGCTGCGCATGGTCGGCGTGCCCTACAGCGACGATGAGATCGCCAAGGCCGGCGACGAGGTCAAGGGCAAGTCCGAGATGGATGCCGTCATCGCCTATCTGCAGGTGATGGGCACTGCCCGCAAGTGACACCGCCCAAGACACCGCCGAAAGGAGATGGCCATGGACGTAAATGACCTTCGCAGCCTGACCACGCTGTTCATGTTCGTGAGCTTCATGGGCATCGTGATCTGGGCCTGGAAGGGCAGCCGCCGCAAGGGCTTCGACGCCGCGGCACAGCTGCCATTTGCTGATACCCCGGTGGATGACCTGCCCGCCGCAGGCACCCAAGGAGAGAAACAATGAGTGATTTCATCAACAGCGGCTGGGCGCTGTACGTGGCCGGCATCACTGTCGCCGGCCTGGTCTTCTGCATCTTCATCCTGATGGTGGCCAGCAAGCGCACGGTGATGGCCGCTGACAACACCACCGGCCACATCTGGGACGAGGACCTGCGGGAGATGAACAACCCGCTGCCGCGCTGGTGGATGTGGCTGTTCGTGCTTACCGTGGTGTTTGCCGCGATCTACCTGGCGCTGTATCCCGGGCTGGGCAGCAACGCCGGCACCTTGAAATGGACCAGCACCGGTCAGTGGGAGACCGAGCAGCAGAAGGCCCATGCCACGATGGCACCGGTCTACGCCAAGTTCACCGCGATGAAGGCCGAAGACCTGGCCAAGGATGCCCAGGCCATGGGCATCGGCGAGCGCCTGTTCGTCAACAACTGCGCGCAGTGCCACGGCTCGGACGGCCGCGGCAGCAAGGGCTTCCCGAACCTGACCGACGGCGACTGGCTGGGCGGCACCGGTGCCGAGTACATCGGCAAGACCATCACCGGGGGGCGCATCGGCATGATGCCGCCGATGGCCGCTGCCGTGGGTGGCCCCGAGGACGTCAGGAACGTGGCCAACTACGTGCTGAGCCTGTCGGGCGGCGCGCACAACAACGTGGCGGCCGAACTGGGCAAGGCCAAGTACGCGGCCTGTGGCGCCTGCCACGGCGCGGACGGCAAGGGCAATCAGGCCCTGGGTGCCCCCAACCTGACCGACAAGGTGTGGCTGCACGGCTGGGGCGAGAACGCGATCGTGGCGATGGTCAACGCCGGCAAGAACAACGTGATGCCGGCCTTCGAGAAGCGCCTGTCGGCCGAGCAGATCCATGTGCTCTCGGCCTATGTCTGGAACCTGTCGCAGACCACGGCGGTTGCGGCCAAGTAACCACGGACGATCCTGACTCCCATGCGTGATCCCGCCGCAGCGTCGGCCGGCGCTGCAGCGCCTTCATCCGGTCAGCCCGATGCCAAGGGCCTGGTGGGCGACGACGCCGTCGTGGCGGTGGTCTCGCTCTACCAGAAGCAGAAGAAGATCTACGCGCGTGCCGTCAGCGGGCTGTTCGCCACCTGG
>MESD01000044.1:13485-22280 GCA_001770815.1 Burkholderiales bacterium RIFCSPHIGHO2_12_FULL_69_20 | reverse complement strand
TCGCTGGTGTGGTTCACGCAGATCCTGTTCTACGGCCTGCCCTGGCTCGAATGGAACAACCGGCAGTTGGTGCTGTTCGACCTGGGCGCGCGCCGGTTCTACATCGGCCCGCTGGTGCTGTACCCGCAGGACTTCATCTTCCTGACGGGCATCCTGATCATCTCGGCCTACGCGCTGTTCCTGTTCACTGCGGTGGCGGGGCGGTTGTGGTGCGGCTACGCCTGTCCGCAGACGGTCTACACCGAGATCTTCATGTGGGTCGAGCAGAAGATCGAGGGCGATCGCATCGCGCGCATGCGGCTCGACGACGGCCCGTGGACCTTCAACAAGGTCTGGCGCAAGAGCGCCAAGCAGGTGGCCTGGATCGGCATGGGCCTGTGGACCGGCCTGACCTTCGTCGGCTACTTCACCCCGATCAACACGCTGGTGGCCTCCGCGGCCTCGTTGGGGCTGGGGCCGTGGGAGTGGTTCTGGGTGCTGTTCTACAGCCTGGCCACCTACGGCAACGCCGGCTTCATGCGCGAGCAGGTGTGCAAGTACATGTGTCCCTACGCGCGCTTCCAGAGCGCGATGTTCGACAAGGACACGCTGATCATCAGCTACGACACCGAGCGCGGCGAGCCCCGTGGCTCCCGCTCGCGCAAGGCCGATCCAGGCAAGCTGGGCCTGGGCTCGTGCATCGACTGCGGCCTGTGCGTGCAGGTCTGCCCCACCGGCATCGACATCCGCAACGGCCTGCAGTACGAGTGCATCGGCTGCGCGGCCTGCATCGACGTGTGCGATGGTGTGATGGACAAGATGGGCTATGCACGCGGCCTGGTGCGCTACGACACCCAGAACGGCCTGGCCCAGCACCTCACACCGCGGCAGCGGCTGGCGCGCATCTTCCGGCCGCGCGTGCTGGTCTACACCGCGATCCTGGTCATCATCCTGCTGGGCTTCTTCATCGCGCTGGCGATGCGCCATCCGTTCAAGGTGGACGTGGTGCGCGACCGGGCCTCGCTGGCCCGGCTGGTCGACAATGGCCAGATCGAGAACGTCTTCCGCCTGCAGATCATGAACGCCACCGAGCAGGCGCAGCGCTACCGCGTGGCCGTGCAGGGCCTGCCCGGCATCACGCTGGAGGCGCTGCCCGAACTGGCGCTGGCACCCGCCGAAGCCCGCTGGGTGACGGTCTCGGCGCGCATTCCGGCCGAAGCCGCACAACAGGCCGGACCGGGCGCGCATGCCATCCAGTTCCAGATCGGCCTGCTGACCACCGATGCCTCCGGGCAGCCCAGCACCGGCCTGGCCTTGAGCGAAAAATCCACCTTTGTCGTGCCGCGCTGAGCGGGCACCAGGAGACTGCAGCCATGAACCCCATTCGCACCCTCACGTCCGTGGCCCCCGCCGCCCCCGTGGATCCCGCCGCTCAGGGGCCCTGGTGGCGCGTGGGCATGGTCTGGCTGGTGCTGGGCGGCCCGGCGGTGGTGGTGGTGGCCAGCGTGATCACGGCGGTGGTGGCCTACCGCGGTGCCGACGAGGTGCTGGTCGACCCGCCCTCGGCCCGGCATGCGCCGGTCGCGCCCACAGCCGACACGCCGGCGCTGGCGGCCCGCAACCACGCGGCCACCGCGGCGGGCCGCTGAGCGCGCACCGGTCGACCACCATGGCGGTCTTCGGTTTCAAGATGCGGGCCATGACCATCCTGTGGCCCGCCTTCCTGATGGCCGGCGTGCTGGAGATGCTGGTCTTTGCCCTGGTTGATCCGGGCAGCCTGCACTGGTTCGGCGGGGCGCCGGTGCCGCTGTCGTCCACCGGCATCTACACCGTGGCGTTCTTCGTCTTCTGGGGGGTCATCGCGGTGGCGGGTGCGCTGACCCGGTTGCTGGAGGGCGAACCCGAGCACATCAACCGAGAAGGCGCCTCTGGGGCCTTCAGGCACTGAGGCACTGAGGTGCTGCGGCGCTGCGGCGCTGCGGCGCCGCGATCACGTTCCGGCATCGCGCCGGAACCGGCTGCGTCAGCAGTTCGCGCCGTTGACCAGGCTCTGCAGCTTGTCCTGGTCGAGGATGCGGATCTGGCGCTGCTTGACCTCCAGGATCGCGTCGTCCTGGAACTTGCTGAAGGTGCGGCTCACCGTCTCCAGCTTCAGCCCCAGGTAGCTGCCGATCTCTTCGCGCGTCATGCGCAGGATCAGCGCCGAGGCCGAGAAGCCCCGCGCCTGCAGCCGCTGCGTCAGGTTCAGCAGAAAGGCCGCCAGCCGCTCTTCGGCGCGCATGCTGCCCAGCAGCAGCATCACGCCGTGATCGCGCACGATCTCGCGGCTCATGATCTTGTGGAACTGGTGCTGCAGTTCGCTGAATTCGCGCGACAGGCCTTCGAGCTGGCTGTAGGGGATCACGCAGACCTGCGAGTCCTCGAGCGCCACCGCGTCGCAGGTGTGGTTGTCGGTGCTGATGCCATCGAGCCCCAGCAACTCGCCCGCCATCTGGAAGCCGGTGACCTGGTCGCGGCCGTCTTCCGAGGACAAGCGGGTCTTGAAGAAGCCGGTGCGCACCGCGTAAAGCGACTGGAACTCATCACCCGCGCGAAACAAGGTTTCACCGCGCGCCACGTTGCGCCGCGTGGCCACCAGCGTGTCGAGCCGATCGAGGTTCTCCCGCGTCAATCCCACGGGCAAGCACAGCTCGCGCAGGTTGCAACTCGAACAGGCCACCTTGAAAGGCTCAAGGCGCAGTTTGGAGGTGTCGGCGGTGGTGTTCATGAGCCCCATTATCGGCGTGTTTGGTCGTTGACCAACATCAATCCCGTGGTGTCGATCGAGGGCGTCCTTCCCGTGGAGGCAAGGCGCGCGAATACCCACCCCAAGGTGCTGCCGCGCTTCGCTTGGCCGCCCTTTGAGTTAAATCAAGACGCATGTCGGTCCGTTTGGCACAGTCGGCCCCCATGCAAAACACCGCCGACGACCAGGTGCCCGTGCTGACCGAGGCGATGTTGCGTCGCCTGGATCGTCCCGGCCCCCGCTACACCTCCTACCCCACCGCCGACCGCTTCGTCGAGGCCTTCGGCCCGGCCGAATACGCCCAGGCACTGGCCCAGCGGGCCTCGGGGGCCAACGTCGGCGGCAAGCCGCCGCTGTCGCTGTACATCCACATCCCGTTCTGCGAGTCGGTGTGCTACTACTGCGCCTGCAACAAGGTGATCACCAAGCACCACGACAAGGCCACCGAGTACCTCGACGTGCTGGCGCAGGAGGTGGCGCTCAACGTCGCCGTGCTGGGCACGGGGCAGGCGGTGTCGCAACTGCATCTGGGCGGCGGCACGCCCACCTTTCTGTCGGATGACGAATTGAGCCGGTTGATGGCGATGCTGCATGCCGCCTTCAAGATCGCACCGGGTGCCGAGGTCTCCATCGAAGTCGACCCACGCACCGCCAGCCCCGACCGATTGCAGCACCTGGCCAACCTCGGCTTCAACCGACTGAGCTTCGGCGTGCAGGACTTTGACGCCGAAGTGCAGAAGGCCGTGCACCGCGTGCAGCCCTTCGAATCGGTGCGCGACCTGATGCAGGCTGCGCGCCGCATCGGCTTCGAATCGATCAACGCCGACCTGATCTACGGCCTGCCCAAGCAGACCCCCGAGTCCTTCGCCCGCACCGTTGCCCAGATCTCCGAACTGCGGCCCGACCGCATCGCGCTGTATGCCTACGCGCACCTGCCGCAGCGCTTCAAGCCGCAGCGGCGCATCATCATCGAGCAGTTGCCGCCACCCGACCACCGCGTGCAGATGCTGGGCGGCGCGCTGGCCGGCTTCATCGGCCATGGCTACACCTACATCGGCATGGACCACTTTGCGCTGCCGGGTGATTCATTGGCTGCGGCCAAGCGCCAGGGCCGGCTGCACCGCAACTTCCAGGGCTACAGTACCCAGCCCGACTGCGACCTGATCGCGCTGGGCGTGTCGGCCATCGGCCGCATGGGCGCCACCTACAGCCAGAACGCCAAGACGCTGGACGAGTACTACGACGCGGTGCGCCAGGGCCAGTTTCCGATCGTGCGCGGCCTGGCGCTCACCCGTGACGACCTGGTGCGCCGCGCGGTGGTGATGGCGCTGATGTGCCAAGGCCGGCTCGAGTTTGAATCGATCGAGCTGTCGCACCTGATCAAGATGCGCGAGTACTTCAAGACCGAGCTCGAAGACCTGGCCGAGCTGCAGACCCTGGGCCTGTGCGAGCTGACTCCCGATGCGGTGCAGGTGACGGCCACCGGCTGGTACTTCGTGCGCGCCGTGGCGATGGTGTTCGACAAGCACCTGCGCGCCGACAAGGTGCGCGAGCGCTTCTCCCGCATCATCTGACGGCGCCATCGGCATGGACCAGGCGCTGCTGCTCAGCGCGGTCTTGATGGGCCTGGCCGGCACACCGCATTGCCTGGCGATGTGTGGCGCCGCCTGCACCGCGGCAGCGGGTGGCGGGCGCTGGGGCCAATTGCTGCCGCTGCACCTGGGCCGGCTGGTGGCCTACTCGGTGGCAGGCGCCGTGGCCGCGGCCAGCGTGGGCAGCCTGGCCGCGCTGGGTCAGGCCGTCGCGGCGCTGCGCCCGCTCTGGACCCTGGTGCACATGGCCGCGCTGGCATTGGGCCTGTACCTGCTCTGGCAGGGTCGCCAGCCCGGCTGGATGGAGCGCCTGGGCCGTTCGCGCGACAGCGTGCTGCTGCACCGCGATGGTCAGCGTTGGCAATCGATCCGGGCGCCGGCGCGACGCTTCGGCCTGGGCCTGGCGTGGGTGGCCTGGCCTTGCGGCCTGCTGCAATCGGCCTTGCTGGTGGCGGCCTTGGCCAATACGCCAACGGCCGGGGCGCTGGTGATGGCCGGCTTTGCCGCCGCCTCGGCCGCGGGCCTGATGCTCGGGCCGGCGCTGTGGTGGCGGCTGTCGGGCGGGCGCCCGGGCGTGGTGCTGATCTCGCCGGCCGCGGCCGTGCGCCTGGCCGGCGCCGCGCTGGCATTGGCGTCTGCCTGGGCCCTGGGGCACGGACTCTGGATGCGGGTGGCAGCCTGGTGTTTCAGTTGATGTCGGCGTCAGACGTTTGACAGGCCCGATGACATAAAATTTGCAAGTTTTCTAACCGAACCACAGCGCAGCGCGAGGAGCCAGAACACATGTACCAGCACATCAAGGTGCCCGAAGGTGGGCAGAAGATCACCGTCAACGCCGACTACTCGCTGAATGTGCCCGATCAGCCGATCATTCCGTACATCGAGGGTGACGGCACCGGCCTGGATATCACCCCGGTGATGATCAAGGTGGTCGATGCGGCCGTGGCCAAGGCCTACGGCGGCGCCAAGAAGATCCACTGGATGGAGATCTACGCCGGCGAGAAGTCGACCAAGGTCTACGGCCCCGACGTCTGGCTGCCTGAAGAATCGCTGGCTGCGCTGCGCGAATACGTGGTCTCGATCAAGGGCCCGCTGACCACCCCGGTGGGCGGTGGCATCCGCTCGCTGAACGTGGCGCTGCGCCAGGAACTCGACCTGTACGTCTGCCTGCGCCCGGTGCAGTATTTCAAGGGCGTGCCCTCGCCGGTCAAAGAGCCCGAGAAGATCGACATGGTGATCTTCCGCGAGAACTCCGAAGACATCTACGCCGGCATCGAGTACGAGGCCGAAAGCGACAAGGCCAAGAAGCTGATCAAGTTCCTGCAAGAGGAACTCGGCGTCAAGAAAATCCGCTTCCCCAACACCTCGGGCATCGGCATCAAGCCGGTCTCGCGCGAGGGCACCGAGCGCCTGGTGCGCAAGGCCATCCAGTACGCCGTCGACAACGACAAGCCCAGCGTGACCATCGTGCACAAGGGCAACATCATGAAGTACACCGAGGGTGGCTTCCGTGATTGGGCGTACAACCTGGCGCAGAAGGAATTCGGCGCCGAGTTGATCGACGGCGGCCCGTGGTGCCAGTTCAAGAACCCGCGTACCGGCAAGACGATCACCATCAAGGATTCGATCGCCGACGCCTTCCTGCAGCAGATCCTGCTGCGCCCGGCCGAGTACTCGGTGATCGCCACGCTCAACCTGAACGGCGACTACATCAGCGACGCGCTGGCTGCCCAGGTGGGTGGCATCGGCATCGCCCCGGGTGCCAACCTGTCGGATTCGGTGGCCTGCTTCGAAGCCACCCACGGCACCGCGCCCAAGTACGCCGGCAAGGACTACGTCAACCCGGGTTCCGAGATTCTGTCGGCCGAGATGATGCTGCGCCACATGGGCTGGCTGGAAGCCGCCGACCTGATCATCGCGTCGATGGAGCGCTCGATCGCCAGCAAGAAGGTCACCTATGACTTTGCGCGGCTGATGGAGGGCGCCACCCAGGTGTCGTGCTCGGGCTTCGGTCAGGTGATGATCGACCACATGTGACGCGGTCCCGGGGCGTCTCCGGACGTCCCGGATGGTCCCAGCAGAAGCCCCAGATCGTTGATTCGACTGGGGTTTTTGTCTTTCTGATCCCGGACTGTTTCTTGACATCGCATCGGGATGGGGCCACATTCGGGGCCACCGGGGCGACGGTGGCCCCGTTTGGTGGCCCCACATGCGACACATCAACTACGTCTTGAAGCCCGCGTCGATCGACAGTGCGAAGCCGAAGGACAAGCGCTACGACCTGACCGATGGCGGCGGCCTGGTGCTGGAGGTCATGCCGTCGGGCTCGAAGACCTGGCGCTTCAAGTACCACCTGAACGGCAAGCGCGAGAAGGTGACGATCGGCGCGTACCCGGCCTTCACCATTAAGCAGGCGCGCGACCGCCATGAAGAACTGCGCGCGCTGGTCGAGCGCGGCCAGAGCCCGGCCAAGGCCAAGCGGGTTCTATCAGCGGAGCAGAGGGTCGCCGACGCGCGCCGCCTGAGCTTCCGCACCTTCGCACAGCGCTGGGTCGACGAGACGCTGTTCTATCGGTCGGGCGGCTACGTGGCCCAGACCGTGCGCTGGCTCGATGTCTACGTCTACCCGGCCATCGGCGACATGCAGCTCGACGAGGTGCAGCCAGGCGACGTGCTGGCCATCATCAAGGCGCGCGCCGACACCGCCGTGACGGCCGAGCGCATCCGCGTGATCGTGCAGCAGATCTACAACCATGCGATCCGCAACCTGCTGGTGACGACCAACCCGGCGCAGCCGCTGCGCGGCGCCATCGCGCGCGCACCAGTCGAACATCACCGCCACCTGAGCGAGAAGGAGCTGGGGGCCTTCTGGCGCAAGCTGGACGAGCAGGGCGCGCACACCACCACGATCGCCGCGACCAAGCTGTTGTTGCTGACGATGACTCGCAAGAGCGAACTGCTGCGCTCGAAGTGGCCCGAGTTCGACCTCGATGCCGCGCAGTGGGACATCCCGGCGGAGCGCATGAAGATGGGCAAGCCGCATCGCGTGTTCCTGTCGCGCCAGGCCGTCGAGATCCTGCGCCAGGTGCACGCACTGACGGGGCATGGCGAGTACGTCTTCCCGTCGATCTTCCGCGGCAGCGTGCCAATGGGCGACGTGACGCTGAACCACTTCTTCAAGCGCATCGACTTCGGCGTGCCCGACTTCAGCCCGCATGGGACCCGCGGCACTGCTGCGACTCTGCTGCGCGAGCATGGGTTCGGGCGCGATGTGGTCGAGCTGCTGCTGGCTCACAGCGAGAAGAACGCCACGGTGGCGGCCTACAGTCACATGGAGCTGGCGGCGGACCGGAAGAGGGCGTTGCAGTACCTCGCTGATCGAGTCGAGGCAGTGGCCGCAGGCATGAACGTGATTCCGTTGCGCGCCGCTTGAAGACGCACCACGAAAAATTCGGGCGCTCGCGAACTGCGTACGCACCGCCACGCAAGCCGATGCGGCAATAGCTCAGGAACTCCATGGCAACGAAAGCACGTGCGTTCAGAGGTTCTGACAGCTTTGCTGCAGAGGCAATGACTCGCGACGCCGTCGCACCGTTTTTGGCCGAGCGCGGATTCGAGGTTCTTGAGGACCAACGCAAAGTGACGGGCACTGCAACTGAGCAGTTCGTCGTCGCGCGAGCGCCAGACGGCAAGAACCTGAAGATGCGAGTTCGCGTTTGCTGGCGACGCGAAGGAAGAAATCCAAGGGAGCGTCAGTACGCAGCGGCACAGTTGCGTGCGCGGTTGCGCAATGACGACTGGGAGGGCACCTTGCGCTTCATCGTTGAGCGCGATCTTGCGCACGGCAATACGCACAGCCTGGTGATTCAGCGGGACGGGGCAGCGATAGTCTTCGCAGCATTGATTCCGAGAGATGCCCTGATGCCGATCTGGCTGCGGCAGCGTGACATCAGCGAGGACCTTCACCGGCGGAACCTGATGGGGGACATCACCAAGAACCACGCGATGAACGGGTCCAGCCCTACGCTATGGCTGCAAGATGACCGAACGCCCGCCGCGCATGCGGTCGCGGATGCACTGTGGAGCTGGCCGGGCGTTGTGGACTTGGCAAAGATGGAGGCCGATCCGATTGTCGCGGGAGACGATACCTTCGACGACTGTCCGAGCGTCGACTACTCGGTTTTTGGTAGCGATGGCGCCGCACGACGACCCGTGCTTCGCTCGGAGGTTCGTCGTGATGCCAGGGTGCGGCAAACTGTCATCGACCGGGCAACTGGTTGTGAGAGGAGTGGATGCGGCGAGTCTCGGAGTTATCGCGGGTTTCTGGATGTGCATCACGTCCTCGGGGCCGAGAAGGGTGACCGCGTCTGGAACTGTGTGGCGCTATGCCCGAACTGCCATCGCGAGGCGCATTTTGCGCCGCATGCCGATGAGGTCAA